>CANRZY010000025.1 GCA_947644625.1 uncultured Pseudoflavonifractor sp. | reverse complement strand
CGTCGGGATAGGCGTTCTGGAAGTTCTCCAGCTGGGCGGTCCAGGCGATGGGGCACACCACGTTCACGTTGATCCCGTCGGGACCCCACTCGGTAGCGGCTACGCGGGTCAGACCCCGGATGCCCTCCTTGGCGGCGGCGTAGGCGCACTGGCCGTAGTTGCCGAACAGCCCCGCGCCGGAGGCGAAGTTGACCACGCTTCCCTTGGTCTCCTTCAGGTGGGGATAGCAAGCCTGCATATAGTAGAAAGCGGCGTAAAGGCCGGAGTAGACCGCCAGGTCAAACTGCTCGGTGGAGTGGTCGGCCAGGGTCACACCGGAGGCGGAGGCCTGGGCGTTATTGATGAGTACGTCGATCCGGCCAAAGGCCTTGATGGCCTCGTCCACCACATGCTGGACAGTGGCCTTGTTGTCCGCTCCGGCGGACACATCGGCCTGGACGGCCAGGACCTTCACCCCGTAGAGCCGCTCCAACTCCTCCTTGGCGTCCTCCAGCTTCTTTCCGTTCCGTCCGGTAATGACAATGTTGGCCCCTTCCTTGGCATAGGCGGTGGCGATGCCGTAGCCGATGGAGCCGCAGCTCTTACCGTCACTGAGGACAGCCCGGCCCGCCCCGGTGATGATCGCCGTCTTCCCTGTCAAAAATCCCATTGGTATGACCTCCTTTTCATATTTCCCCTTTCGGGGCGTTGGCTTCTTTTTTTATTATACCACGGCAGAATGGAAATCACAAGGGATGGATTGATATTTTTTTGACGATTTCTCTCGTCTTTCCCTACTCCCCCCGGAGCCCATACAGAGCCGCTTCAAATTCCGGAGAAGCCGCCATCTTCCGGACGTCCCTTCCCCGCCCCTCCACCAAAAGGGCCAGCTCTCTCCCCTCCTTCAGGGCAAAGCGGGCCTCATAATATTGGATCTGCCGGGTCCTGTAAAAAACCTGGTGCCCCGCCAACCCGTTTATTTGAAGGGGAACGATCTCGGACAGGGGGACCATTCCGCAATCGGGAAGAAACCAATTTTGCAGCTCCTGCGCCGTGCCCATACAGTCCTCGCAAAACCGCCAGCAAAAAAGAAACTCCCTTTTCGGATCCCATGCGCACAGCCCATATTGGTCCACCACATCGGGATCATCCTCAAAATAAAAACCGTCAGGAATGATAAAGGAAACTTTTTCACTGTAAAACCGTCCATTTTTAAACAGCAGCATGGCGTTCCTCCAATAGTAGCGCAAAATATGGGGAATATACTCCCTTAATAAGTTGGATTATACCCCCCATACTAACCCTTGTCAACACGGGGGTGCGGCATGATAATATTTAACAAATTGTGGGTCCTTATGGAGAAAAAGGGCTTATCCACATACTGGTTAAGAGAACGGGCTGGCGTTGACAGCCAAACCATTCGTCGGCTCCGGGCCAACATGAATATGGAAACAAAAACATTGGACAGGTTATGCGCGGCTCTGGATTGCAAGCTGGAGGATATCGCGGAATACAAGAAGGATCCCTCCTAAAAGAGGATACAAAGGAAAAGACAAGCGGGACCGGCCACCAGGCTGGTCCCGCTTTCGTCTGTCAAAAACCATGGTTTGTATGGTGGTTCCATCCCTGGGCGGGACACGGTACAGACGGAGGTAAAACAAACGAACTCCAGCCGCTTTACTCCAACTGGAACTGTCCCGTATAGAGCCGGTAATATCTCCCCTGCTTTTCCAGAAGCTCGGCATGGCTCCCCTTCTCTTCGATCTGCCCATGCTCAATGACCACGATGCAGTCAGCGTTTCGCACGGTGGAAAGCCGGTGGGCAATGACAAACACCGTCCGGTTTTCCATGAGGGCGTCCATTCCCTTCTGGATCTGGGCCTCGGTCCGGGTGTCGATGGAGGAGGTGGCCTCGTCCAGGATCATCACCGGAGGATCGGCCACGGCGGCCCTGGCGATAGCCAAAAGCTGCCGCTGGCCCTGGGAGAGGTTGGCTCCGTCCCCCGTGACCTGGGTCTGATACCCGTCGGGAAGCCGCCGGATAAAGGAGTGGGCCCCCGCCGTTTTGGCCGCGGCGATACACTCCTCGTCGGTGGCCTCCAGCCGCCCGTAGCGGATGTTTTCCATCACCGTCCCGGTAAAGAGGTGGGTATCCTGCAAGACCGCCCCCAAGGACCGGCGCAGATCGTCCTTTTTGATCTCTTTTACGTCGATACCGCAGTAGGTAATGACCCCGTCCTCGATCTCATAAAAGCGGTTGATAAGATTGGTGACGGTGGTCTTCCCCGCTCCCGTGGAGCCTACAAAGGCGATCTTCTGGCCGGGATTGGCGTAAACCGACACATTATGAAGGATCTGCTTGCCGGGAACATAGGAAAAGTCCACATTCTCAAACCGGACCGCCCCGGTAAGCTCGGTAAGGTCATACTCCTCCCCCTGGGTCACCGCCCCCCGGATCCGGTGGAGTCCCTGGGCCGGATCCCCCTGGGGGTACTTCCAGGCCCACAGGTGTCCGGGGGTATCCCGGCCGCACTCCACCAGGGCGTCCTGCCCGCCCCTGATACAGGGAACCAGCTTCATCCTGTCATTGTGAGGCACCTTCCAGGCCCATACGCCCGTCCGCTCTCCCTCTTGGGCCAGGGTCAGCTTTCCGTCCTTATCCTTCCGGACCGCCGCCAGGGTCACTTTCCCCTCGTCAGGCTCCGCAGGGGCGTCCATAACCTCAAAGATCCGTTCCGCCCCCGCCAGGGCGGAAAGAATGGTGTTGATCTGCTGGGAAATCTGATTCAGAGGCTGGCTGACCTGCTTGGTATAGTTGAGATAGATGGTAAAGCCGCCGATGTCAAAGCCTCCAAAAATAGCCAGCAGCCCGCCCACCATGGCGGTAAAGGCATAGCCCATATGGTTGAGGTTCCCGGCAATGGGCATAACGGCGGTGGAGTAAAAGCCGGCGGCGGTAGCCGCCTCACGGTATTCCTCATTGAGTCCGGCAAAGACGGCCTTGGCCTGGTCCTCATGGGTAAAGGCCTTGACCACCTTCAGTCCCTCGATCATCTCCTGAATGTTGCCGTTGACCTTTCCCAGCGCCGCCTGCTGCCGCTGGTGGTACCTCCGGGAGCGGGAGCCCATAAACCGGATCGCCAGAAAGGTAAGGGTCAGCACCACCACCGTGATAAGAAAGAGAAACGCGTTGGTGTAGAGCATGATGCACACCAGCCCCACAAACATGATGGCCGAGGAGAAAAGGGACACCACCGAATCCCGCAGGGCCATTTCCACATTGTCGGCGTCATTGGTGAACCGGCTCATCAGCTCTCCGTGGGTGTGGCGGTCATAGTAGGAGATGGGCAGGTCCTGAAGCCTGCCAAACAAATCCCTCCGCAGCCGGTTGGTCCCCTTTTGGGCCATTCGGGCCATGGCAATGGACTGGAGGTAGGCGGCAACAGCCCCCACCATGTAGATACACAGCAGCGGGACAAGGGCCTTTAGCAGGTCCCCCGGCCCCTGAAACGCACCGTCCACCAGATTGTTGATGAGCGGGCGCATATAGTAGGACCCTCCCAGATTGGTCCCCACCGAAATGAGCAGGAGCAGCCCCACCCCTATGAGAGGAAGCTTTGACTGGGACAGATATCCCAACAGGCGGAAAACGGTCTTTTTCGCGTCCTTTGGCTTGGCAAACTTATTGTTCCCCCGTCCGTGAGGTCCCGGCATTATTCCCCCACCCCTTCCTGTTGAGAATGGTAGATCTCCCGATATACCTCGTTGGTCTTCATCAGCTCCTCATGGGTCCCCTGACCTACGATGGCTCCATCATCCAGCACCAGGATCCGGTCGGCATAGCGCACCGATGATATCCGCTGGGCAATGATAATAACGGTGGTCCCCTTCAGGTTCCTGGCAAAGGACTCCCGGATGGCGGCCTCCGTGGCGGAGTCCACAGCGGAGGTGGAGTCGTCCAGAATCAGGATGGCTGGACGGCGCAGCATAGCCCGGGCGATACACAGCCTTTGCTTTTGCCCTCCCGAAACATTGGTCCCTCCCTGGTCCAACACGGTATCGAATCCGTCGGGGAACCCCATGATAAAGTCATAGGCCTGGGCGTCCCTGGCCGCCTGAAGCATCTCCTCCTCGGTGGCGTCGGGGCGGCCCCAGAGAAGGTTTTCCCGAATGGTGCCGGAAAAGAGGACGTTATTCTGGAGTACCATGCCGATCCGGCTTCGCAGCTCCTCCATAGGATAGTCCCGCACATCCAGCCCATCCACCAATACCGCCCCTCCGGCAACGTCATAAAAGCGGGGAATCAGGTTGACAAGAGAGGACTTCCCTGTTCCTGTACCGCCTACGATTGCCACAAACTGTCCGGGCCGGGCGGTAAAGCTGATATGCTCCAGCACGTTATCCCCGGTACCGGAGGCCTGATACTTAAAGGAAACGTCCCGGAACTCCACCATGCCCCTGGCGGGGGGAAGCTCCCGCGCCCCTCCGCCCCCGGTCTCCTCCGGGCTCTTATCCTGAATGTCCGGCTGGGTATCCAGCACCTCCACGATCCGGCGGGCGCAGGCTACGGCCCTGGAGGACATGATAAACATCATCCCCACCATCATAACGCTCATAAGGATCTGGGCAATGTAGCTGATAAAGGAAGAAAGGTCGCCGTACAGCATTTTTCCCTCCATGACCTGAGTCCCTCCCAGGTAAAGGACGGACAGGGTCACCAGGTTCAGGGTAACGGTCATAATGGGAGAGATCAGGTTGATCCGCATAGCAACGGCAATCCCGGTCCGGGTCAGCTCATCGTTGGCCGCCTTAAATTTGGTCTTTTCATAGCCCGCGCGGACAAAGGCCTTTACCACTCGAACGGCAACCAGGTTTTCCTGGACGGTATTGTTCAGGTTATCAATCTTTTTCTGCATGACCTCAAAAAGCTTGTTGCAGATCTTCATTACCGCCCCGATCCCCAGCGCCAGAATGGGAATGGCCAGCAGCAGCACCCGCGCCAGCTCCGCATTGATGGAAAAGGCCATAAAGAGGGCGCCCACCAGCATAGCCACCACCCGCACCACCATCCGGGTCGCCATGGTCAGGGTCATTTGGATCTGGTTGACGTCATTGGTGGTCCGGGTAATGAGAGAGGCGGAGGAAAAGCGGTCAATGTCGGCAAAGGAAAAGTCCTGGATCTTTTGAAACATGGCGTTCCGAAGATTAGCGCCAAAGCCCTGGCCTCCCCGTGTCGCCACCCAGGCGGATAACACGCCGGACGCCATACCGACCCCCGCCAGCGCCAGCATGAGCAGTCCGTTTTTTACGATGGCCTCCATATTCCCCCCGGCGATCCCCACATCCACAATGGCGGCCATAAGCCGGGGCAGTACGATCTCACAGGCCACCTCGACTACCATCAGCGCCGGAGCCAGCAGCACCCATTTTTTATATTCTCCCACATAGGAAAGCAGCTTTTTTACCATCCGTCCTTCCCCCTTTCTCCCGGCGGGCAGAAGGGAGGCTCCCCCACCCCGCCCAGATTGTCTATCATACGGGTAAAAAATCCGGTGAGCTGTGCCTTCTCCTCCGGCGTAAAGCCAGAAAGCATTCTTTCATCCACCGCCCGGAAGCTCTCCCCGCACTTTTCCACCGCCTGCCGTCCCTTGTCGGTAAGCTCCACCCGGTTGCGCCGCTGGTCCCGTTCGTCGGCGGACCGCTTTACATAGCCGTCCCGCTCCAGGGTCTTCAGCGATACCGCCACCGTGGCCGGAGAGATCCGTATGGTCCGGGCCACATCCCGCTGCGACCATTGTTCCCCCGCCGTCTCAGCGTAAAACAGACTTAAAAGCAGCATGGGAGATCCCAGGTCTCCCACCCCCCGGCTGGCCTGCTCTTCCGTCACCCTCCGCTTGTGGGCATGGTGAAGGCCGTGAAACAGGGCGCTGGGTTCATCCTTTTTATACATTGCCGTCCCTTCCCTCCATACCGTTCGCATACTTATCATTCGTATGTTGACGATATGGGAGTATACCCTTTCCTTCCCGGAATGTCAATGAAAAATCTGTGAATATTTTTTAGAACAAATGTTTGACAAATCGGCGCGCCTATGGTATGATGAACACAATAAAAATAAGGGGGGAGCGCCATGCCAGCGCCTTTGTCGCCCAAGCAGGCGGAAATCTACCAATTTATCCTTCAGTACACCAGAGAACACGGCTACCCCCCCTCTGTGCGGGAGATCGGGGAGGCCGTGGGCCTGAAGTCCCCCTCCACCGTCCACTTTCACTTAAAGAAGCTGGAGGCGGAGGGCTACATCCTGAAAGCCGACGGCAAGACCCGGGCCATTACCCTTCCCCGCCAGGCTGTGGCGGAAGAGGTGGAGAGCCGGGAAAACCAGGTGCCCGTTCTGGGCAGCGTAGCGGCGGGCTCCCCCATTCTGGCGGAGGAATGTATTGAAGAATATCTGACCTTTGACACCAACGGGCTCTCCGGGGAGCATTTTGCCCTGCGGGTCCGGGGAGAGTCCATGCTCTACGCGGGGATCCTTCCCGACGACCTGGTGGTGGTCCACCGGCAGGAGACCTTCCGGGAGGGGGATATCGTGGTGGCCCTCTTTGAGGACGAGGCCACGGTCAAGACCCTCCACCGGGAGCAGGGCCATGTCTGGCTTATGCCGGAAAACCCCGATTATGACCCCATCGACGGAGAGGGGGCCGCCTTGCTGGGACGGGTGGTCGCCGTCCTTCGGCGGTATTAAATAAAACTCTGCCCATCCGGCAGGCGCTGTGCGGTACACAGCGCCTGCCGGATCTTTTTATTCTCCCTTCCATTTGGTTTTGTAACCTTTTGCCGCCACAAGATATAGTCCTTTTCCTTCCATGGCGGAGAAAAAATTGCCGAAAAACCCGAAAACACTTGACGGATGGGCAGAAAGCGTGTATTATCACTTTTGTAACCATTTGTAATCTTTTGTTTCTTTCTCGTAATATTGCGGTCACATTCCGCTTTTGCCATTGCCTATTCTTTGGAAGGGAGGGACTTTTTTGGACGAACTTTTGCCTTCACCCGGTCGGTCGGGCTACGCCCCATCCCCCGATATCATCAAAGAAATCCCCCGGCTTCGGTTCCCCTTCTGGGACCGGCTCCAACTGCATTCCTTCCCCGGTTTTCTGGAGCGGCGCACCAAGGCGGGTCCCGCCATCTTCCTTACCCTGGCTCTTTCCGTCTCCGCCGCCGTGGCGCTGGGCAGTCTTTACGCCCCCGCCTACCAGGTCTCGGTGGACGGAGTGGAATTGGGTTTGGTAAGCAGCCGCCAGTCTGTGGAGGAAGCGACCCTTCGGGTGGAGGAGCGGGCCTCCGACATTCTGGGGTATGAATACACTCTCAACCATGATATGACTTATGATTACACGCTGGCGCTCAAGGAGGACCAGATCCCCGTCTCCCGCGTGGAGACCTACCTCTTCGACCAGATCGGTGAGGTAATGAAAACCTCGGTCCTTACGGTGAACGGGCAGGTGATCGGCGCCGCCGACGACGCCAATGCCCTGGGCGCCATGCTGGAATCCATCAAAGCGCCCTATATCAACGAAAACACTGTCTCTTCCCGGTTTGTGCAGAACCTCACCGTCACAAGGGAGTATACCCCCACCACCTCCCTTCGGCCCATCGCCGATATGAAGGAGGTCCTTACCTCCAACAGTCTGGAGCAGGTGGACTACCACGTGAAAGCAGGAGATACCTTCTCCGCCATCGCCAACAACCACGGCATGTCGGTCAGCGACCTTCAGGCCCTGAATCCCGGCATTGACATCAATGAGCTGTGGGTGGATCAAACGATCACCATCAGCCAGGCCGTCCCCTTCCTGTCGGTGGAGACCACCGAAAACGTGACCTATGAGGCCGGCGTCCCCTTCGACGTGGAAGAGGTCCTTGACGACACTGTCTATGAGGGCTATACCAAGGTCCGTACCGCCGGCGTGGAAGGCTGGGCCACCTATAACGCCGATGTGACCTATGTAAACGGCACGGAACAGGAACGGATCATCAACTCCACCGACGTCCATGTGGAGCCCGTTACCCAGGTGGTTTCGGTGGGCACCAAGCCCCGGCCCAAGACCATGGCCTCCGGCAAGTTTATCTGGCCCATCCGGGGCCGGGTCACCTCCGGGTACGGTTCCCGGTATATCTTCGGCTCCTACAGCTTCCACTCCGGTATCGACATTGCCGGCTCCTACGGCGCTCCCATCGCCGCCGCCGACGGCGGCAGGGTAACCTTTGCCGGAACGGGGACCGGCGGCTACTGGAGCTACGGAAACTATGTGGTCATCGACCACGAGAACGGGTATCAGACCATTTACGCCCACTGCTCCAGCCTGAACGTCCGGGCCGGGGAGCGGGTGTTCCAGGGACAGACCATCGCGCGGGTAGGCTCTACAGGCCGGTCCACCGGCAACCACTGTCACTTCCAGGTCAAGGTGAACGGCACCACCGTAAGCCCCTGGAACTATCTGCCCTGACGATTGCCTTTGAAAGAGGCGGGAGATTTCCTCCCGCCTCTTTTTGTTTTCAAAAAAAGTTGTAGCCTATTTCCCGTTTTTGCGATATAATAAAGCAGTGTATATGTGTTTCCAGGAGGGATACCTATGAAACTGGTCCTTGCCATTATCAACCGGGACGACGCAAAAGCCGTCACCACCAACCTCACCAAAAAGGGGTTCTCCTCCACCCGCCTTGCCACCACCGGCGGTTTTCTCATGGCGGGGAACGTTACCATCCTGGTGGGGGTGGATGAGGAAAAGGTCCAGTCGGTCATTGATGCAATCAAGGAATTTTCCCATGCCCGGAAGCAGGTGATCCCCACCACGGCGGAGGTCGGCTACGGCTATTATCCCGCCATGCCGGTGGAGGTCACGGTCGGCGGCGCCACCATTTTTGTGGTGGACATTGAGCGGTTTGAGCGGGTGTAAGCCATGCGCCTTGACTCTTTAGCAGGTAACACCGCCCTGAAGGAACAGCTCTCCGCCCAGGAAAAGGGCCGGGGGCTAAACCACGCCTATCTCATCAGCGGTCCCGTCGGCTCCGGCAAGCGGACCCTGGCCCGGCTCCTCTCCGCCGCCATGGTGTGTACCGGCTCTCCAGAAAAACCCTGCGGAAGCTGTCCGGGCTGTAAAAAGGCCTTTGGGGGCATCCACCCCGACGTGATCCAGGTGGGGGAGGACGGAAAGGATATCTCTGTGGGACAAGCCCGCGAAGCCCGGTCCGACGCCTATATTCGTCCCAACGAGGGGGAGCGGAAGGTCTATATTTTTCACAATGCCCAAAACATGAACCCTTCCGCTCAAAACGCCCTTTTAAAGCTTTTGGAGGAAGGTCCGGCCTACGCTGCGTTTCTTTTGCTCACCGAAAATCCCGGCTCTGTTCTCTCCACCATTCGTTCCCGGTGTGAAACTTTGGCCTTGACTCCCGTTTCCCCGGCAGAGGCGGAATATGAGCTGGCCCGCCGGTTTCCCCAGCACCCACGGGAGCAGCGCCACGCCGCCGCCCGGCGGTGCGGCGGCCTTTTAGGGCAGGCCGTTGCCGAGCTGGAGGGCCAGGAGGCGGGAGACCAGCTCCAGGAGGAGGCGGCCCGTTTTCTGGAGCTTTTGGCCGGGAAAAGCAAGCTGGACGCTGCCGTATGGTGCGTTTTCCTGGAAAAGCGGACCCGTGACGACCTGGTGCGGCTGCTGGAGCGGTCCCTGGCCCTTTTGCGGGACGCCCTCGCCCTACAGCGGGGCGCTTCGATTATGACCGCGTCCCCCCAGGAGCTTCCCGCCGTGCAGCAGGTAGCGGCGCTTCCCGCCAAACGGCTTCTTTCCATGGCGGGAATTTTGGAAAAACTGAGAAACGACGCCGCCTTCAACGCCAACGTGGGTCAGCTCTGCGGCGGATTGATGGCGGGTATCAACGCAGGATAAATGGGAGGAACCTATGACGGAAATCATTGCGGTCCGTTTTAAAAACGGCGGAAAAGAATACTATTTTGATCCCAAGGGAACCTCTGTCCATCCCGGCGATCAGGTCATTATCGAAACGGCCAAGGGCCCTGAGTTCGGTTTGTGCTGCCGGGGCAATACCATGGTGGAGGACGACCAGGTGGTCCAGCCTCTTCGTCCCCTTCTCCGTCTTGCCACCGAGAAGGACCTTGCCAGCCTTCAGCGGAACCGGGAACGGGAGAAGGAGGCTATGGTGGTCTGCCAGGAAAAGATCCAAGAACATAAGCTGGATATGGGCCTTGTCCGGTGCGAGTGCTCCTTTGACGGAAATAAGCTCCTCTTCTTTTTTACCAGCGAGGGCCGGGTGGACTTCCGGGCCCTGGTAAAAGATCTGGCCGCCACCCTCCACAGCCGGATCGAGCTTCGTCAGATCGGCGTCCGGGACGAATCCAAGCTTCTGGGCGGCCTGGGCATCTGTGGACGCCCCTATTGCTGTAACGCCTTTTTGGAGCAGTTCCACCCCGTATCCATCAAAATGGCAAAAACCCAGGGGCTTTCCCTGAACCCGGCCAAGATCTCCGGGGCCTGCGGGCGGCTTATGTGCTGTTTGAAATATGAGCAGGAGGCCTATGAAGACGCGGTCAAGCGTCTTCCCAAAAAGGATTCCTTTGTGGAGGCCCCCGACGGTGTGGGAAGCGTCACCGCCGTGGATATGCTCAAGGAAACGGTAAAGGTCCGGCTGGAGAACGCCCCCGACGTCCCCCAGATCTATCATGGAGAGGAGGTCCGGGTGGTCCGCAGCGGCAAGGGCCCCCGGCCGGAAGGCTATGTGGCCCCGCCTCAGACGGAGCTGGAAAAGCTTCGGAAGGGAACGCCCCGTTTGGTCCAGCTTGACCCCCGGGACGCTGCCGGGCGGGCGGACAGCCCCCCTTTGGTTCCCACGTCCGGCGACCAAAGCTCCACTCCCCGCCGAAGCCAGGGCTCCAAGTCCCGGCAAAGTCCCAAACCTTCTGCTCCTCCCCCCGATGGAGCCAAGGAGGGTGCAGGGAACCGTTCCCGCTCCCATCGCCGCCGCCACCGCAGCGGGGGCGGAAAGCCCAAGGCTTGATAAAAGGAAAAAGGGCTGCCTTGGGCGGCCCTTTTCTTTGTTTTTCATGGTTTCCTTTTCCTACAGCGTGCTATACTATTTTTATCAAATAAAGGGGAGGCTTTTTCATGCAAGAACTTTCCTGGCCCCAGCGGGGAAGACTTTGGCTTCGGCTGGGGCTTCGGCTCCTGTTTTGGATTTTGGGCCTTTGGGCCCTTGTCCGGCTGACCCCTCCCCTGTGGTCCCTCTTTTCCCCCTTCCTGCTGGCTTTTTTGGCGGCCTGGGCCCTTTCCCCCGCAGTCCGGTGGCTTTACTCCCAGTTTCGCCTGCCCAGACCGTTCTCCACCCTGGCTCTGCTGCTTCTGGTCTTTGTGGCTCTGGGCGCCCTTATCTGGGCTTTGGTCAGCGCCGCAGCGGGGGAGATCGCCGCCCTGGCGGTGGACTGGCAGGGGCTTCTGGCCTCTCTTCAAACTCTGGTGGACGACTTGGGGGCCCGCTTTTCCCGGGGCATGGACCTTCTTCCCGCTTCCCTGCGGGATACGGTAGACGCTTTGGTTGCCCGTCTCTTTGTCTGGCTGGAGACTGTGATTCCCAGGCTTCTCTCTGCGGGAATGGATTACGCCGCCAATGTGGCTAAGGCCCTTCCCTCCTTTGCCGTGGCCTCGGTGGCCTTTGTCATGGCCGCCTACTTCTTCACGGTGGACTTTCCTCGGTTTCGGGCGGCGGCGGTGGACAAGCTCCCCCAGGGACCCCGCTTTCTGTTCTCTCAGATCAAGCGGGCCGCCTCGGTGGGCTTCGGCGGATATCTCCGGTCCCAGCTGATCCTGTCCGTCGGCGTATTCTTCATTCTTTTGATTGGCCTTCTTCTGGTCCGCCAGCCCTACTTTCTCCTCCTGGCCCTGGCTCTGGCGGTCCTGGATTTTATTCCCATTCTGGGTTCCGGGACCGTAATGGTCCCCTGGGCGGCGGCAGACGTGGTGTTGGGTAATTTCCGCCATGCCCTGGGACTTATGGCCGTGTGGGGATTGGTGGCCGTTTTCCGCCGGGTGGCGGAGCCTAAGATCCTGGGAGACCAGACAGGTCTTCCCCCCCTGCTCTCCCTGGTCAGCGTTTATGTGGGTATGAAGCTTCGCGGGGTAGTGGGAATGATCCTGGGCCCCATATTGTGTCTGGTGGCGCTAAACCTGATCCGCTCCGGGGTATTGGACCGCTCCTTGGCCGATCTTCGGCTGGCGGCCGGAGACCTGTCCGCCATTTTACGGGGAGGCAGCCCACAGCAAAGGGAATCTGAAAACCGTTTTGAAGATTTTTAAGCCTCTGGAGAAAAATTCAAAAAACTCCCTATTTTTCTTCATGCTTTAGACACAATTCCGGGGTATCCTAAATTCTGTTCTCAGGCGAACCTTAACGCAAAGGAGCGAAAGAGTATGTACTATAACGATTATAACCGCTTGGATGATGAGTCCCTTGTCCCCAGCGATCTTTCGGTGGAGGACCAGCGCCACACGCCCCCTATGCCCCGAAAAAACCGCCGGATCGTGAAGATCGTGGCTTTTGGCCTGGCCTGCGCCCTTCTGGGCGGCCTGGCGGCCGGGGCGGCGGTCCGTTTTATTCCCGGCCTGTCGGGAGAGGGGAGCACTGTCCTTTATGAGGGACACGCCCCTGTGGCGGTCACCATGTCCAACGTTACCTCTGACCAGCCCATGACCGGCTCCCAGGTCTACGCCGCCAATGTCGGCTCTGCGGTAGGTATCACCACCGAGCTTGTCACCACCAACTTCTGGGGCCAGACAGTAAAGGGGGCCGCCGCAGGCTCCGGCTTTGTGGTCACCCACGACGGTTACATTCTTACCAATTACCATGTCATTGACGGAGCCTCCTCCATCCAGGTGGCCTTTGCCGACGGCGCCTCCTATCCCGCCACTCTGGTAGGCGGGGAGGAGCCCAACGACATCGCCGTTTTGAAGATCGAAGCGGAGGGGCTGACTCCCGTGGTGCTGGGCGACTCGGATAACCTGGTGGTGGGCGAACAGGTCTGCGCCATCGGCAACCCCCTGGGCGAGCTTACCTTCACCTTTACCGCAGGCTATGTCTCCGCCCGTGACCGGACCATTACCATGGAAAACGGCGAAGTGATGAACATGCTTCAAACCGACACCGCCATCAACTCCGGCAACTCCGGCGGTCCTCTGTTTAACATGTACGGTCAGGTCATTGGCATTACCACCGCCAAGTATTCCTCCTCCGGCTCCTCCTCCGCCTCCATTGAGGGCATTGGCTTCGCCATTCCCATTAACGATGTGAAGGACATGGTCAAGGATATTATCGAAAAGGGCTATGTCACCGGAAAGCCCAATGTGGGCATTATTATGAGCGACGTTTCCGCCGACGCCCAGCGCTACGGCATTCCCGCCGGAGCCTCCATCTCGGCGGTGCTGGAGGGCTCCTGCGGTCAGAAGGCGGGACTCCAGTCCGGCGATATCATCACCGCCGTGGGCGATACCACCGTCTCCTCCTCCAAGCAGCTTTCCTCCCTCATCAAGGAAAATAAGGCGGGAGACACGGTAAGCCTTACCATTTACCGGAACGGTGAGACCAAGACCCTCTCTGTCACCCTGGATGAAAACAACGCCGAGCGCACCCAAGCCATGGATGAGTTGTATCGGAGTTATCAGGAAGAACAACAGCAACAACAGCAACAACAGCAACAGCAGCAACAACAAAGCAACCCCTTCAGCTGGGGCTGGCCCTTCAACTGGTAAAGAAAAGACCGCTTCCTCTCGGAAGCGGTCTCCTTTTTGGGTTTTCCTTTTATCTGTGCTCTCCCGGCGCGTAGGCCACCACCGTTCTCCGGTTGGGTTCCGCGCCGATGGAGTAGGTGCTTACATCGGGATAATCCTGAAGCGCAGTGTGGATCACGTGGCGCTCATAGGCATTCATAGGCTCCAGCGTCACGTTCCGGCGGAAGCGGACCGCCTTTTCCGCCGTGCGGCGGGCCATGCGCTCCAGGGATTCTTCCCGCTTGGAGCGGTAGCCCTCGGCGTCGATCCGGATCCGGACACGGTGGGAAAGCCCCTTATTCACCGCGTAGCCGGTGAGCTGCTGAATGGCGTCCAGGGTCTCTCCCCGGCGGCCGATCACCGATCCCAGCTCCTCCCCCACCAGCTCTACCAGATAGTTCCCCTCTTCATCCACGCTGACCTGGGGGGCGGCGTTCACCTCCATCTGGGCCAGAAGCCCGGAGAGAAAATCGGTAATGCGCCGGGTGATCTCATCATTGGCAGGTACGGCGGCGGAAAGGGTGCCGGAGCAGGCATCCTCCTTTTCCTCCTCTGGAACAGGTTCCTCCTCCAAGGCCGGGGCAGGCTCTTCCACCGGAGTCTCCTCCACAGCAGGGGCCTCGTCAGGGGCCTCATAACTCACCTTTACCTTTGCGGGAGTACCGCCGATCCCCAAAAATCCAGGCTTGGCCAGCTCCAGCACCTCCACCGAGACTTCCTCCCGGGCAAGTCCCAGCTTTTCCAGCGCCGTAGCAATGGCGGCGTCCTCTGTCTTTCCGGTACACTCAATAAACTTCTGCATGGTTATTCTCTCCTTCCCACGGGATCAGTTTTCTTTGTTTTCATCGGCGCTTTCCCCGTCAATGGCAGTGTCCAGCTCCTCATTCAGCTCCTCCAGTTGGGTATCCAGAGTCTCCGGCTCCTCCCCATGAATCCGTTCCTTTTCGGGGACCGGGCCGCTGTGGGCAGCGGCTCCTACAGGATCCGCAGGGGTGGGCTTTTCCTCAGCGTCCGCGCTATCTTCCGCAGTGGTTTTCCGCGCCAGATCCTCGTGGTAGGGGGTCACCCCACCGAAGCGGTCCGGATCATAGGCCCGGCCTCTGGCGTACTGGCGCATCCCCACCCGGCTGGCCGCTCTCTGTTCCGGGGTCATTTTGACCTCATCGGGATCCTTCTTTTTTCCCTTGTTCTTCCGGGCCTCCTCCGCCTCTTTGGCCCGTTGCTCCGCCTTCTCCCGGCGCAGTCTTTTTTCCTCTTCCTTCTCCTCCAGCTCCCGGCGCTTGGCTTCCTCCGCCGCTCTCTCATAGTCCTTTTTCAGCATCCGGCCGCTGATGATCTCCTGCACAAGGCCCAAAATGTTATTGGCGATCCAGTAGATACTGAGGGCGGCAGGCATGGCAAAGCCGATCCACAGAGACATCAGGGGGGTCATAAGCATCATCATACGGTTGGTGCTGTTATTCTGCTGGCTTTGGTTCAGATTATTTGTCTTAGTGGTGACAAGGGAAAAGAGGATACTGGTCAGGGCGGACACCACCGGGATGAGAAACAGTCCAAATCCCATAAGCCCCTCCAGCCAAAACTTCAGATGAGGCTGAAGGGCCAGATTTACTCCAAAGAAGGAGAAGTTAATGGAGAAGATCTCCTTGGCTGTGCTCCCCACCGCGGCCTGGACTGCCGAGACCTTCTCAGGGGTAATGAGGGACGCCAGATATAGCTGGTTATACCCTACATTGGCAAACTCCGCCGCCTCCTTGATCCAGCCGTTGCTAAGAGCGGTCCCGCTCCAGTTGAGGGCCTGGGCCACGGCGGTGATCTGCTCCCCCGTCAACCCCATCATATATTTGAGGGGCTGCCGAATGATAGCATAAAGCGGCAGAAGGATCAGCAGCGGCAAAAAGGACCACAGGCACCCGCTCATGGGGTTGGCCCCTTCCTTCTCATAAAGCTTCTGTACCTCCTGCTGGTAGCGCTGCTGATCCTTGGCATACTGCTTTTGTAGCTTCTGGATCTTTCCGTTGAGCATGTTCATCTGGATCATGCCCTTCTTTCCCTTCAGGGACAGGGGAAAGAGGATCACCTTTACCACAAGGGCAAAGAGGATCAGGGCGATACCGTAGCTGTTAAAAAACTGGTAAAGGACCGTGAGCAGCCAGGTAAAGGGCATCATTAAGTAGTAGGAAATACCCATAGGATGTAGCCTCCGCAATAGGATCCCCGTCTAAGGGACGGGGTCGTACTCAATGGTTTTCTGCCGGTGGAAGGGTTGGCATTTCAATAACCGCCTCAACGCCAGATATCCGCCCTTTGCCGCGCCGTACTTTTCAATGGCCTCCAGGGCGTAGGCAGAGCAGGTAGGGATAAACCGGCAGCAGGGAGGACTGGCAGGAGAAATATTTTTCCGGTAAAACCGAATCCCCCAGAGAAGAAAGGCTTTCACGGCCGCCTATCCCCTTTCCGGTATACCCCCAGCTTGTCCAGGGACCGAAGAAGCTCCCGCTCCAACTCCGCGTAGGAAGCATAGGCGGAGCGGACCCGGGCCACTACCACCAGGTCCCATCCGGTGGAGATCCTTTTCTCATGGATCCGGTAGGCTTCCCGCAGGCGGCGGCGGACCTTGTTTCTTCTCACTGCTTTCCCTACCTTGGACCCTACCGTAAGCCCAAGGCGGTTGCCGGGACGGTTATTGGGCCGGGCATAGACTGCCAAGGCGGGGGTGACGGTACTTTTTCCCTTGGAATAAAGCCGCCGGAACAGATGGTTTTCTTTCAAGGAAACGGTGTGCCGCATCTGTTCTTTCCCCCTTTTTTACTCTTCCTGCACTTGTAGGGCGGCAGAAAAATTCCACCGCCCCGCGTTTTTGGCCTATTTGGTTGAAGCGCCCACCTTAGTGGGAAAGACGGGCCCGGCCCGCGCGACGGCGGCGGGAAAGCACCTTGCGGCCGTTGGCCGTGGCCATACGCTTGCGGAAACCGTGGACCTTGCTGCGCTGCCGCTTCTTGGGCTGATAGGTACGAACCATGTCGGTACACCTCCTGTACTCATTTCGGCGGGAAAATTCCCGTCACCACAACGCCGAGGCGGGCCCCGGCGCGGTCGTCAATGTTGATTGCGTCAGAAAGACGCAGAAAACATTATACTGGAAAACTTTCTGCCCGTCAACCTTCTTTTTTGGCTTTCCCTGCTTTTCCCATATGTTGTGTTTGAAAAAGTTATTTCCACAAACCCCATATTTTCTGTGGAAAATTTTTTTGTAAAAAGGGCTCTTTTCATTGCTATCAAACGGAATTTTTGGTATAATGGTTTCGATTATATTATCAATGGGGAAATGGGTGAAAAACACATGAATTCTGCGCCCGAGGTCTGGAAAAAAGTACTCTCCCTTATGGAAGGAGACCTTACCTCCACTACCCTGAGCACCTGGTTTGACGACGCCGAGGCCCTGTCCCTGGAGTCAGACCGGCTGATCCTTTACACTCCCACCGGCTTTAAGAGGGATATTATCGTCTCCCGGTATGTGCCTCACATTCAAAAGGCGTTGCGGGAGCTTTTTTCCTCCGACTTTGAGATCACCGTTCTGGCCGAGGGAGAACGGAAGGATGGGGAGGAAAAACGGGGGGATTCCTTCTTCCCCGGAACAGAGGATTATACCTTTGACAAATTTGTGGTGGGCTCCTCCAATAAGTTTGCCTATGCCGCGGCGCAGGCCGTGGCGGAAGCCCCCGGAAAACCAAAGGGCTATAACCCCCTTTTCCTCTACGGGGAATCGGGCCTTGGCAAGACTCACCTTCTCTATGCCATTGCCCACGCCATCCACGCCCAGTTTCCCGACTTCCGGATCGTTTATATCAAGGGAGACGCCTTTACCAACGAACTGGTTACCGCCATTCGGGAGGGGCGAAATCAGGAGTTTCGGGAAAAATACCGCTCCGCCGACGTCTTTTTGATGGACGATGTGCAATTCATTGCCGGAAGGGAATCCTCACAGGAGGAAATGTTTCATACCTTCAACGCTCTCTATGAGGACGGCCGTCAGATCGTCTTTACCGCCGACCGCCCTCCCAAGGAGATGCTCCGGCTGGACGACCGCCTGAGGACCCGTTTTGAATGGGGACTTCCCGTGGATATCCAGCCTCCGGACTATGAGACAAGGGTAGCCATCATCAAAAATAAGGCCATTCACCGGGGAATGCATTTGCCCGACCCGGTGCTCCGGTATATCGCTGACAATATCACCTCCAACGTCCGGCAGATCGAAGGGACCGTCAATAAGATCCTGGCCTTTCAGGAGCTGATGGGAGAGCAGGTGGACGTGGATACAGTGACCCGCGCGGTCCAGGATATGTTTAAAAACAAAACGGATTTCCTTCCCTCCACCGATGTTATCATTGAAGAGGTAGGCAAATGGTATAACCTCTCCCCTCAAGACATTCGGGGACAGACCAGGACCAAGGACGTCGCCCTGGCCCGCCAGGTAGCTATGTACGAGATCCGGCGCATGACCAATCTGCCCTTAAAGGAGATTGGGCAGGCCTTTGAAGGCAGAGACCATACTACCGTGATGCATTCCATCAAACAGGTGGAGTCCATGATAAAGGGATCCCCTGAAATGGCAGAGATCATCAAGGATATCAACGCCAATATCAACGCCCGGTATGAATAGAAGGGCGGAGCAAGGGTCTGTAAAGAGACCAAGACTCGGAGCGAGATCCCCAAGAAGGGCAAATTCCTTCGGAGGGATTTTGCGCAAACGGAGAGGCTTAGACTCTTTACGACCAGACCTTTACGGAGCCTGACACTCTTCCCTCTTTTTCTCCACAATTCCACCGAAAAAAGAGGAAATGTGGATAAGGGCATGTGGAAACTTTTTTCTTTCTTGTTTTCATGTGGAAAAGAGAAAATTTTGTCCCCAACCCCTGTGGACGGCCTATCCCTCTCCTTTCTAAGGCTTTCCCCCTTTTTCCACAAATCCCCCGCCCCTACTACTATTACGACAATAAATAAGAATCCTCTCCTCCCTTCGGGAAGGAAAGGAAAGAATGGAGGCACGTCATGAAATTTTCCTGCGAAAAGGCTCTGCTTCAGTCGGCCATTGCCACCACTTCCCGGGCCACCTCCCCAAAAAACTCCATCCCTGCCCTGGAAGGAATCCTGTTGGAAGCAGGAGAAGAGCTTCGTTTTACCGGATATAATCTGGAGACCGGGATCCGTACTGTGGTACCTGCCGAAATCCAGGAATCCGGTTCTCTGGTCCTCTCGGCCCGAAAGTTTGCCGATGTGGTGGGACAGCTTCCCGATGATACGGTAAATGTGACCACAGACGGGCTTTCCGTTCACATTCAGTGCGGAGCTACGGAATATAACATTCCCGCCATTGACCCGGAAGAATTTCCGGAGCTTCCCGATGTGGAGAGTCAAAGCGTTCTCACCCTTTCCAGAAGGATGCTTTCCGATATGATAAGCCGGACGATCTTTGCCGTCTCCACCAATGATGGACGGCCCATTCTGACAGGCTCTCTTTTTGAAGTGGCAGACGGGACCCTTACCGTCGTATCGGTAGACGGACAGCGGCTTGCTCTTCGCCGGGAGAAACTGGAAAAACTCCCCCCCGCCGATCTTTCCTTCGTGGTCCCCGGCGGGGCGTTGAAGGAAGTGCGAAGCATTTGCGGAGAGGGGGAGGAGGAGGCTTCCATCTCCATCGGCACCCGCCATATTCTTTTCCGGGTGGATAATACCCTTCTGGTGACCCGCCGGCTGGAGGGAGAATTTCTCAATTACCGCCAGTCTATTTCCTGGAAGAGCGAGATCAAGCTAAAGGCGGATGTGCGGCAGCTAATGACCTCCATCAGCCGGGCCAGCGTAATTCTGAAGGAAAACAGCAAAAATCCCCTCCGGTGTATTGTAGGAGATGGGGAATTGTACCTCTCCTCCGTCACTGCCGCTGACGGAAACAGCTATGATATCTGTCCTGTGGAGGGAAGCGGAAACGATCTTCACATTGGTTTCAATCACCGGTTTATGATGGACGCGCTCAAGGCGGTGCCCACGGAGGAGGCCACTCTTCTTATGGGGACCCCCTCTACCCCCTGTATTATTGTTCCTGTAGACGCCCCTGAGGGGGAGGAGGCTTTTCTTTTCATGGTGCTGCCCGTGCGGATGAGCGCGTCCTGGGACAAGTAGGGAAAATTGTCCATATCCGTCTGTCCGGCAAGGCAAAGGGATTCAGGAGGGAAAGAGCATTGAAGGAGAAAACGGTACCCATTACAACAGAATTTATCAAGCTGGACGCTCTTTTGAAATTCGCGGGGGTGACGGAGACTGGCGGAGAGGCAAAACAGGCTATCCAGGACGGTGAGGTCCAAGTAAACGGAGAAGTGTGTACCATGCGGGGGAAAAAGCTTCGCCCTGGGGACAGGGTGGAGCATTCCGGCGTAAGGATCGTGGTGGTATGATCCTAAAGAAGCTGGAGCTGGACTTTTTCCGTAACTACGTTCACGCGGAGTTGGTCTTTTCTCCCGGGGTCAACGTGATCTTGGGGGAAAACGCCCAGGGGAAGACCAATCTGCTGGAGGCGGCGGCCTACCTTTCCTCCTGCCGGTCCCACCGGGCCCGGTATGACCGGGAACTGATCCAATTTGGAGTGGAGCACGCATTTTTAAAGGGAGAAGTCTTTTCTCAAAAACGGGATTTTACTCTGGAGGCCCGGCTTCACCGGGGAGAAAGGCGGCAGCTTTTTTCCAATGGGGTAAAGCTGAAGGGGGCCGGAGAGCTGGGGGAAATCTTCAACACCATCCTTTTTTGTCCGGAGGATCTGTCCCTGATCCGGGACGGAGCGGCGGAGAGAAGGCGGTTTTTGGACGACGCCATCTGTCAGCTTCGGCCCAAATATGCCGCTGCCCTGGTGGAATATAAACGGCTTTACGAGCAAAAAACCCGTATTCTTCGGGATTGGGAGGAAAAACCCTCCCTGCTGGAGGCTTTGGATGATTTTAATCTCCGCATGGCCCAGGTAGGAGCCATCCTTATTTATTACCGGGCCCACTTTATCAAACGGCTCAGCGCGCTTGCCCCTCCCATTCAGTCGGACTTTTCCGGGGGACGGGAAAGCCTTGGTCTTCGATATGAGACAGTGTCCACCGTCACCGACCCGGAGGGGAACCCAAAGGCCATTTTGGAGGAGCTTTTGGACCACCAGCAAAGCCATCGACGAGCGGAACTGGATTCCCGGCTTTGCCTGTCGGGACCCCACAAGGACGATCTGACGGTGGAGGTGGACGGGCGAAGCGCCCGGCAGTTTGCCTCCCAGGGACAGACCCGGACGGCGGTCCTGTCCTTAAAGCTGGCCTGCCGGGAGCTTTTCCGGGAGGAAACAGAGGAGTGGCCGGTCCTTCTTTTGGACGACGTGCTCTCCGAGCTGGACGCCAGGCGGCAAAGCTTTGTGCTGGAGCGGATCGACGGAGGTCAGGTCCTTATCACCTGTTGCGAGGATGATAGGAATGTACCCCAGAGCGGAAAGCGGTTTCAGGTGAAGGACGGAAGGGTGTTTTAAATGGCAGGGATCTTTTTTCTTTTGTTCCTGCTCCTGAGTGGAATGGAATTTTTTCTGGTAACCCGGCCTGGAAAATGGCGGTTTTGCGTATTGATCCTTCCCATTGCCGCCTTTCTCTTTTGGATGAGCCGCCAGGACTGTTGGTCGGAGATCGGGCCGGGATGTAATATGAGATGCAATATAGAGTTCCTTCTGGTGGGGATATGCTCCGTCTCTTCCGTTATAGGCGCGGTGGCAGGGACCCTTTGGACCGGAAGGAAAAATAAAAAGTGAGGGAAACGGTGTGATACTGTTGCTGCTGTTTGCCATACCCATGGTCATTGCCCTGGTGGTGGAATACGGCTTCTGCCGCTTTCCCAAACGCCGGGAGTGGCGGTGGCTGCCCCCTTTGGTGACGGGGGCGGCGGCTGTGGCGGTCGCTTTTTACCGTTACCACGGCTGGAGCGCCGGAGGAGAGAAAGCTCCTTTGGAGCAGCTTTTGTTTATTCCCGGCCTTCCCGCCCTGGGCGCTCTTTTGGGGCTGTGGCTAGGGTGGAGAGTATGGAAACGGCTGTGGTCTCCCAGGATCGTACAAGGGGGCGAATAGATTGTATTTACATTTAGGTCAGGCAGTGGTGGCTCCGGAGGCGGACATTATCGGTATATTCGACCTGGATAACGCTTCCTGGTCCCACCGGACCCGGCAGTTTTTAGAGCGGTGCGAGAAGGAAGGCTGGGTGGTAAACGCCGCCAGCGACCTTCCCCGGTCCTTTGTCCTGCGGCAGAGGCCGGACGGAACGGATACAGTATATCTCTCTCAGCTTTCCCCGGCCACCCTGAAGAACCGGGCAGAGGGCGGCTGGATGGCGGAGTAGGGCGGGACGCCCCCGGCCCGCCGTCATGGGCGGGCCGGTATTGTTTGAAATACGGTGGGAAGCGAGGGAAAGTCCCTTGAGGCAAGAGGCTTTCCCGTGCTTCCCGGCAAGAGAATCATAGGAGGTTACCATGGACGAATTGATGAAGGAAGAACAGAAAAAGGAGCAGGACTGGGAGGACAGCGTTACCCAGACCGGGCACGAGTACGGCGGAAGCGAGATCCAGGTATTGGAAGGACTGGAGGCGGTACGGAAGCGGCCGGGCATGTACATCGGCTCCACCTCCTCCTCGGGACTTCACCACCTGGTCTATGAGATCGTGGACAACGCCATCGACGAGGCCCTGGCGGGATACTGTAAGCACATCACTGTGGACATTCTCCCCGGCGACGTGATAAAAGTCACCGACGACGGCCGGGGCGTCCCGGTGGACATCCAGCCCCAGACGGGAAGGCCCGCCCTGGAGGTGGTGTATACCGTCCTCCACGCCGGAGGAAAATTCGGCGGCGGCGGCTATAAAGTTTCGGGCGGCCTTCACGGCGTGGGCGGAAGCGTGGTCAACGCCCTTTCCGAGTGGATGGAGGTCCGGGTCCACAAAAACGGAAATATCTACGAGGTGAAGTTTGCCAGGGGCAATATGACCCAGGAAATGACCATCATCGGCAAGACGGACCGGACGGGGACCGAGGTGGTCTTTAAGCCCGACCCGGAGATGTTTACCGACACCACCGTCTACGATTACGACGTTCTTCATACCCGTATGCGGGAGGAGGCGTTTCTGAACGCGGGGCTTCATATTACCATCTCCGACCTTCGGGGGGAGGAGCCGGTCTCCGACGCCATGTGCTTTGAGGGCGGTATCCGGGAGTTTGTCACCTGGCTCAACCGGAACAAGACACAGCTGCATGAGGGAGTCATTTATGTTTCGGGCCAGAAGGACGACGCCATGGCGGAGCTGGCCTTTCAGTATAACGACAGCTATAACGAGACCATCCTCTCCTTTGCCAACAACGTCCACACCCCGGAGGGCGGTATGCATGAGGACGGCTTTAAACGGGCGCTGACCGCCGTTTTGAATAACTACGGCAAGAAATATAAGATCCTGAAGGATGAGGACAAGGTCTCCGGCGAGGACTGCCGGGAGGGTCTTTGCTGCGTGATCTCCGTCAAGCTGACCGAGGCCCAGTTTGAGGGCCAGACCAAGGCCAAGCTGGGCAACAGTGAGATCCGAACCCTCGTGAACGCCATCGTGACGGAAAAGCTTACCGAGTTTTTGGAGGAGAACCCCGCTATTGGCAGGGCCATCCTGGATAAGGCCCTCACCGCCAACCGGGCACGGGAGGCCGCCCGGAAGGCCAGGGAGTCGGTGCGCCGGAAAACGGCCTTAGGCGGCGCGGCCATGCCCGACAAGCTCCGGGACTGCAACATCAACGATCCCACCGTCACCGAGATCTACATCGTAGAGGGCGATTCCGCCGGAGGCTCCGCCACCCAGGGCCGGGACAGCCAGTTCCAGGCCATTCTTCCCCTGTGGGGAAAGATGCTCAACGTGGAGAAGGCCAGGGCGGACCGGGTCTACGGAAACGACAAGCTCCAGCCCGTTATTACCGCGCTGGGGGCGGGCATTGGGGAAGAATTTGACATTGACAAGCTGCGGTATCACAAGATCATCATTATGGCGGATGCGGATGTGGACGGCGCCCATATCCGTACCCTGCTTCTGACCTTCTTTTTCCGCTTTATGCGGCCTTTGGTGGAGGAAGGCTATGTCTACTCCGCAGTGCCGCCCCTGTTTAAGCTCAGCCGGGGCAAGACGGTACGGCTGGCCTTTTCCGAGGAGGAGAGGGACCGGATCTCCGCCGAGCTGCGGGGGGACAACCCCAACGCCAAGGTGGATATCAGCCGGTTCAAGGGCCTGGGTGAGATGAACCCGGAGGAGCTGTGGGAAACCACCATGGACCCGGAAAAGAGGACCCTTCGGCGCATTACCCTGGACGACGCGGTAGCCGCCGACGAGACCTTTACCATCCTCATGGGGGAAAAGGTAGAGCCGAGAAAAGAATTTATCGAGCGTAATGCCAAGTATGCCGTTAATCTGGATTACTAAGGAGGCGAAGACCCAATGGCAAAGCAGAGAAACCATGTAAACCCAGAGGATTTTCGTTATCCTGAACAGGTGATACACGAATCCCCTCTTGTTCCTGAGATGGAACGCAGCTACATTGAGTATGCCATGAGCGTGATCGTGGGCCGGGCCCTGCCCGATGTGCGGGACGGCCTGAAGCCCGTCCACCGGCGCATCCTCTACGCTATGTATGAGG
>CANRZY010000024.1 GCA_947644625.1 uncultured Pseudoflavonifractor sp. | reverse complement strand
TGCTCTGGACCGGGCTATGAGGCGCCCGATCCTTCGCTCCGCTCCCTTCCTCCTCTCCGAAAAAAGTCTGGGGACCGACTTTTTTCGGTTAAGGTCAAGGGCTTTAGGAGTGCTTCGGCTCGGGGTAGTCTGTGCCGAAGGTCTCTACCGTTACCGTCTTCATCCGCTGGTCCTTGTTGGGCTTATCGTTGTAGACATTCCGGGGGGTCAGGACGATCTTGTCCACGGCCTCCATACCCTCAATGACCTTCCCGAAGGCGGCATATTCTCCGTCCAGGTGGGGAGCCGGGGCCACCATAAGGAAGAACTGGCTGCCTGCCGAGTTGGGAGCCATGGTCCGGGCCATGGACAGCACCCCCCGGTCATGCTTCAGGTCGTTGGGAAACCGGTTGGAGGAAAACTCGCCGGGAATGGTGTAGCCCGGCCCACCTGTCCCTGTCCCCTGAGGGTCTCCCCCCTGGATCATAAAGCCGGGGATCACCCGGTGGAAGATAAGGCCGTCATAAAAGCCTTTCTTTACCAGAGAGATAAAATTGTTTACCGTGTTGGGGGCCACCTCCGGGTAAAGCTCCGCCTTGATAAGGTCTCCGTTTTCCATCTCAATGGTCACAATGGGGTTTTGCGCCATACCGACACTTCCTTTCGTTTAATACCTTCCTCTATCCTTCATGGCCCGGTCAATGGCCCGTTTGCTGTCCCGCTCGGCGGCGGAGGCCCGTTTATCATAGAGCTTCTTGCCCTTGCAAAGGCCCACCTCTATCTTTACTCTGGAATCCTTAAAGTAAAGAGACAGGGGAACCAGGGTCAGGCCGTCCCGCTGGACCGTGCCCAGAAGACGCATGATCTCCCGCTTGTGCATAAGCAGCTTCCGGGTGCGGCGGGGATCCTTATTAAAGATGTTTCCCTTTTCATAGGGGCTGATATGTACCCCGTAGAGCCACAGCTCCCCGTCCTTTACCTGACAGAAGCTGTCCTTCAGATTGGCGCCTCCCTGGCGGATGGATTTGACCTCGGTGCCCGAAAGGACCACTCCCGCTTCGTAACGTTCCTCTATAAAATAGTCGTGGAAGGCCTTGGCGTTTTTGGCGATGGGCTTGGTTCCTTTTTTGTCCATGGGGGACACCTCCTCCCCATCCAAGCGTAGTGGGGCGGGTCCCGGACCCGCCCCACCATTATAACACATATTTTACAGATGTAAACGCAAAAAATGGCGGCACAGGGACCACAGGGCGTGGTGGGGGAAAATGGCCTGCCCCGCTTCCTCCAGCCGGGCGGAAAAAAGGGGATCTGCCTGCCGCAGGGAGCCAAACTCCCGGCATACCGCCGCCTCTCCCTCCGCCTCGGAGGGCAGAGAGAGCCAATACTTCCCCTCCCACCACCACAGGGAGGCGTCCACCGCTGTAGCACGAAGGGCCAGGGCGGCTTCCAGCAGCGGCTCCAGATCGTCAAAGGTAAACCAGAGGGGCCCTTCAGGCCGGACACGGGCAAAGACCAGCACCCCGCAATACTCGGGATAGGCCTCGATCTCCACCGCTCCGTCCAACACGATCCCCGCTTTCCCGCAGGCCTCCCGCGTCAGCTCCAAAGCCTGGTCCAGGGTAAGGCTCCCAGGCGAAAGGCCATGTTGGCTCAGGTCGGTGGGAGTCAGGTACAGGGCCACACTGGCATTTCCGATGGGTTCAATGGTCATGGGAGAAGCCTCCTTGTTTCGGTAGTCCGCCCGGACACAGCAGATCCTCTCCGTCCTGTGCCGGGGCTTCCTCCATTATATGACCATCAGGCCCCGCTGTATAGCTGTAAAGTCTGGGAATTCTACTCCGCCACCGATACGCTCCCGGTGTGTCCGTCTACCACAAAGCGCCAGGTATCCGTCTCAATAAACCAGGCAGGAGTCAGGGTCACCACACCTGTACCGCTGTGGAGATACCCCGGATACATCCGAAGGATCTGGGAACAGACATACCCCTCTCCCCGGCTCAGCTCATCCAAAAGCCGGGCAAGAGCGGTGGCGGCGGTGATGGTCTCCTCAGCCGGAAGGACCTCTTCCTCCCCTGCCAGACGGCGAAGGATCAAGCTTTCCAGCCGTCCTCCCGTTCCCAATACCGCTTTTACCGTCAGGCTGGGGATCGGGACTCCGTCCCAGGCCTGGGTAAAGGTCACGGTCACCAGCTCTCCCCTGGCCTCCCGTCCGGTCTCCCCAGCCTCTATTCCCAAGCTCTCCAACAGCTGTCCCAACTCACTTCCCAAGGGACCATCCCCCTGAAAATAGGCCTCCAGCTCTCCGGAAGTGGAGCATATGACCCATCCCCGCTCCCCCTCATAGCTCATCCGGGCCCCCACCCGCTCCCCAGGGACCGCATCCTCCAGCAGGATGGCGGCCTGGACCTCGCCGGGGACCTCCAGCGTCACCCGACGGGGCGTCAGCTCCAAGGCTCCGGGAATCTCCTCCGGCAGGTATGCCACGCCGTTTTGGGCCAGAACGGTCTTCATCCGCTCCCGGGTCTCCAATTCATCCCGCCGGCTTTGCCATTCCCGCAGCCCCACCTGGGCCAGCAGAAAACCGTTGACCAATACCAGCAGCAATATAATAATATTTTTGATCCTGGACCAGCGCATGGCGGCCCTCCTTCAGATCGTCAATCGATAATAGCCTTGCCCGGCAAAGGTCACTCCTCCGCCGTCCATCCGGCGGTAAGAAATGCGCCCCCGCCGTCAATGTAGCTCAGGGTCAGCCTCCTCCCACTGTTCTGATAGAGAGAAGCGTTCATCGCCGCGGCAGCCAGCCGTTGTCCGGGGATCAGAAGCGTTTCCCCGGTAGATTCATAACTTCGGAGAGACAGGGTAAAATCGCTGATCGCCCCATCCTTCACCGTAAAGGCGGCGCACCGGCCCTCCGCCCCCGTTCGCAGAGGGATCCCGTTCAACCGGCTATAAAAGGTAACGCTCCAACCCGCCGCCGTCTCCTCCACTCCGGTAAGCACAAAAACGGTCTCCCCCTTCCAGGGCGCGGCAGCCTTTTCCAAAAGGGTCCAGGCCGCCATGGCGGCCTCTTCTCCGGTGGGCTGTTCTCCACGGTGGGCCACGGGATACCGGATCTCCTCACCGGCATGAAAGGTAACCGTCCCGTCCCCGCCTATGCGAAGGCGGTCGCCGCTTTCATTGATAGCAAGTCCGCCCCCCACCTCATAAGCTGACCCTACTCCGGACTGAAAGCCCAGGGCGGTAAGAAGCTGCTCCAATGACTCCTGGCTCCCCACCAGGTCCGGGGAGAAGGCCCCATAGCTTTTGGGCTGGAGGACCGTCATTGGCACCAGCACGTCAGGATCAACGGAAGCATAGGCCTCGTCCGTCTGGGCCAGCGTATAGGCAAAGGCCGCGCCGTTGGGGTTAAATTCCTCCAGCACGCTGTCCATATGCCCCTCGTAGGCTATGCCGGTGGAACAGAGATAGTAGCCGTCCTCATCCCGCCAGCAAAGTTTCACCTGACTGCCGTCCCAGGCGAGAAGCAAAGACTGGGCCTGTCCCTCCGGCGGCGTACCCTCCGCTCCTATCCAGGCGGACAATGCGGACAAAGCAGGCGCACCTTGAAAGGCACAATAGATCCCCGGCCGTTCCAGCAGCTCCTGCCACTGCCTCCTGACGATCCGCTCCGGTCCTCCAGCTGTGGCAAAGCCCTCCCCCAACAAAGGAGAGAGCTGTTCAAATGCCCGGCGGACCTGCTCCTCATCATAGATCGCCCCATATAGCCCCAGGCTGTTTCTGGCGGCGACGCCATAGGGCGTTACCGCCTCCCTGGGCTGCCGCTCCGTAGCCGTCACCGCCCGGACCGGCTGCTCCACCCAGCCCCGAAGCTGGGTAACAAGAGGGGTCCTCCAGGCCAGAAACAAGGCCGAGCAGGTAAGGGCTGCGATCAACGCGTCTTTTCCCAGTTCTATGAGCCGCCGCCGTTTGGTAGGCCTTGCCACCAGAGGAGAACGCTTATTCTTCATCATAGCCGGGGCCCTCCACCGGAAGCTCCACCCGAATGGTAAGGCCGGGGCCCGGCTTATCCACGATGGAAATACTTCCCTGGTGCTGTTCTACGATCTCCTTTGCGATGGACAGACCCAGGCCCGTCCCTCCCGATTCCCGGGAGCGCGCTTTATCTACCCGGTAAAAACGCTCAAAAATACGGTCCCTGTCCGCCTTGGGGATCCCGATCCCGTTGTCGGAAACCTCCAGCCAGACCCGACCTCCATCCATGGTCCCGGCGAAAATCCGGATCCGGCCTCCGTCAGGGGTATATTTGATGGCGTTGGACACCACATTCATCATCACCTGGGTGATCCGCTCCCGGTCCGCCCTCACCTGGGGAAGGTCCTCCGGCAGCTCCAGGGCAAGGGTATGACCGTGGCGCTCCGCCTCCAGGCGGTTGGCGTTCACCATGGTCTCGATGGCTTCGGCAAAGGAGAAGGTGGTCAGGTTCAGCTCACTCTTTCCCGAATCGAACCGGGACAGGGTCAACAGATCCTGCACAATATGGGCCATCCGCTCCGATTCGCTGAGGATCACATTCAGAAAGCTCCGCTCCATATCCGGAGGCAGCGCTCCGGCGCTGTCCACCAGGGTCTCGGCGTAGGAATGAATGTTGGTCAAAGGGGTCCGCAGCTCATGGGATACGTTGGCCACAAACTCCTTGCGCATCTCCTCGGTCTTATTTCTCTCCGTCACGTCATGGATCACCACCAGGACTCCTGCCTGATGGTCCCGGTCAAAAGGAGCCAACAAAAATTCCAAACTTCTCTCTCCCTGTTCCCGGCTTCCGGTGATAAACCCCAGCAGCCCCGGCTCCAGGACTTCCTTTAAAGAAGCCATATCTCCAAACAGGGAGGCATAACTCACCTCCCCGCCGATAGGAAGCTTCCGGCCCAGCATTTCCTCGGCGGCAGGATTGGATTGGATAATTTCCCCCCGCTGGCTGAAAGCCACCACACCGTCCGTCATGTGGAGGAAAAGGGTATCCAGCTTGTTCCGCTCGTTCTCCACCTCTTGAATGGTGCTTTGAAGCTGGCGGGCCATGTCGTTGAAGGTGGAAGTCAGCACCCCGATCTCATCTCTGGAGTCCACCTCTATCTTATGGGAGAAATCTCCTGCGGCTACCTCCTCCGCGCCCTCGGTCAGCCGTTCGATGGGGGTGATAAGGGTCTTGGACAGGAGGAAGGAAAGCAGCACCGAAATGGCGATACCAAAGGCCAGCGCCTCCAGGATCAGCACCACCAGCTGATTTGTCAGGCTCTGTACCGACTGCTTGGAATCCTTAATGTAGACCACATAATCCCGGTCTCCCCGGGTGACGGGGATAGCCACGTCCATATAAGCCGCCGTAGGGTCGGAAGCGTCCCCCACCTGCCCGGTAAGGGCGGCGGACAGGTTGTGGGTCAGCTCCAGCGACGCTCCTTCGGTCTCGTTGGTCCCGGCCAGGTAGGCCCCCGTAGTCCCGTCCAGCACATAGAAGTTTCGGGTCAGGCCGTCTACGCCCAGATCGCCCGTCCGTGCCCGGAGCATCTGGTCGATCTGTGCCGCGCCGCTCTCCTCCTCCGTCTCAGGGGTGACCAGGTCGTGATAAAATTCGGGATCGTTTTGAAATACGCTCTGCATTTGGGAGTAAAACTGGTCCAGGTAAAACCCTGCCACCGAGTTTACCAGAAAAGCCCCCACCACCGTCATCAGAGAAATGATGAGCAGGGTCATAATAAGCATCAGCTTCATATGCAGGCTTCGGAACATGGTTTACTCCCCCTTCCGGCAGGTTTCTTTCTTCCCTCTTATTCCTGTTCCACCCGGAACAGGTAACCCATACCCCGGCGGGTCAGGATAAAGGAGGGGTTTGCAGGGTCGTCCTCCACCTTCTCCCGCAGCCGCCGGACGGCCACGTCCACCGCCCGCACATCCCCCACATAACCGTCGTAGTTCCAGACGTGCTCCATAAGGGCCTCTCTGGAATAGACCTTCTCCGGGGAGGAGGCCAGATACTTTAAAAGCTCATACTCCCGCTGGGTAAGGTCCAGAGCCTTCCCGTCCTTGAACGCCATCAAAAGCGCTTCGTCAATGAGGATACGCCCCCGCTCCAGCCGGGTCCCCTGGCTTTGCGCCGGGGCGCTGGGCTGCTCGGTAAGCATTTCCGTCCGGCGGATGTTCACCTTGATCCGGGCCATCAGCTCCCGCATGGAAAAGGGCTTTGTAATGTAGTCGTCCGCCCCCAGCTCCAAACCGAAGACCTTGTCGCTCTCCTCCTCCCGGGCGGTAAGCATGATAATGGGAGTGGAGCGGTTCTTCGCCCGCACTGCCTTACAAACGTCGAACCCATCCATCTTGGGAAGCATCAGGTCCAGCAGGATCAGGTCCGGATTCTCCTCCAAGGCAAGGCGAAGGCCCATTTCTCCGTCATAAGCCTCCAGCGTATCATAACCCTCCCGGCCCAGATTGAAGGAGAGAATATCCACAATATTCTTTTCATCCTCAACGATAAGTATCTTTTTGCTCATTTTGTTCCTCCCGCCTCGCGGCTCAAAAACTCCTTGACCTTCAGGGTAATGGCTACCGTCTTGGCGTCCACGATCTCCCCCGCCATCACCCGCTCCACCAGCTGGGGAAAGGGGACCCGGCAGACCTCCAGAAATTCTCCCTCATCCAGGTGCTGCTGCCCGTGCTTCAGATTTCGGGCTAGGTACATATGGAGGACCTCGGTACAAAAGCCCGGAGAAGCCAAAAGCTTTCCCAGGTAGATAAATTCCCCCGCCTCACAGCCGATCTCCTCGCCAAGCTCCCTCCGCCCCGCCTTTTCATGGTCCTCAGGGCCGTCCAGCTTCCCCGCGGGCAGCTCCTCGGTGACCATTCCGAAGGGGTAGCGGAACTGGCGCACCAGATAGGTGGAGCCGTCCTCCTCCAGAGGCAGGACGCACACTCCACCGGGGTGCTCCACCACCTCCCGGCCCGTCATCCGGCCATTCTCCAGCCGGGCGATATCGGTCCGCAGGGTCACGATCCGTCCCTTGTAAACCACCTTCTGGTCCACCGTTTCCTCAAAAAGCTTCACCAAATATCCCCCCATGTTCACAATTAAGGTAATTATAGCATATCCTTTTGGGTTTCGCCACCCTAAAATATACCGGATCAATCCTTCGTTTTGTCAAATCCTTCAAAGGGTCCTCCTCCTGTCGCAAAATTTTTCACATTCCGGTGGAAAGTTTCCAAAAGGGGTTTACTTTCCCAGGGGAGCAATGCTATAATGTCCATAAACAGGTATAATACCATTCAGGATCCCAAATGGACGCGGTAGCATTTTTGCTTTGCGCCAGGGTTGTTTTGTGTAAATTTCTTGGGATCGGATACAATAGATAAGCAACCGGGCCTGTGTCCCGGTTTGACTATAGCTGCCGGAGGTGTGTCCGGCAGGAGAGCGAGGGCTTCTCTTGACAAAATATGTAATTCATGGCGGCAAGCCCCTCTGCGGGGCGGTGGAGATCTCTGGCGCGAAAAATGCGGCGGTGGCGATTCTTCCTGCCGCGCTTTTGGTGGACGGCGTCTGCCGCATCGAAAATATTCCCCAGATCAGCGACGTGACCTTGATTTTAAATATTCTTCAGGAGCTGGGCGCCGATGTGCGGACGGTAAACCGGACCACAGTGGATATCGACTGCTCCCACATTCGCAACGCGGGCGTTCCTGACGCCTTGGCCCGGAAGATCCGGGCTTCCTACTACTTCATCGGCGCTCTGCTGGGCCGGTTCGGTTCGGCGGAGGTTCCCCCTCCCGGTGGCTGCGACTTTGGCGGACGCCCCATTGACCAACACATCAAGGGTCTTGCCACCATGGGGGCCGAGGTGGAGGTCAAGGGCGGACTCATTCGCGCCAAAGCAAAGGATGGCCGTCTTCAGGGTAATACCATTTATATGGATATGGTCTCGGTAGGGGCCACCATGAACCTGATTATCGCCGCCACTCTGGCTCAAGGAACTACTGTCATTGAAAACGCCGCCAAAGAACCCCATATCGTGGATCTGGCAAACTTTTTGAACTCTATGGGCGCTTCTATTATGGGAGCGGGCACCGATGTAATCAAGATCAAAGGCGTGGACCATCTGTTGGGCGGGATCTATTCTATCATTCCCGACCAGATCGAGGCCGGCACTTACATGGCCGCCGTTACCGCCACAGGCGGAGACGTATTGATAAAAAATGTGATCCCCAAGCATTTGGAATGTATTACTGCTAAACTGATGGAAATGGGTGCGGAGATCCAGGAGTTGGACGACGCGGTACGGGTAAGCCGGTCAGGAGAGTTATACCGCACCAATGTAAAAACCCTTCCCTACCCCGGCTTCCCCACTGATATGCAGCCCCAGGTAGCGGCCTGCTTGTGTATTGCCCAGGGCACCAGCGTCCTCACTGAGGGCGTTTGGGACAACCGTTACCGCTATGTGGACGAGTTCCGCCGTATGGGCGCCCACATCCAGGTGGACGGTAAGATCGCCGTCATTGAAGGCGTTCCCCAACTTACCGGAGCTACGGTAGAGGCCTGTGACCTGCGGGCAGGCGCCGCCCTTATCATTGCGGGATTGGCGGCCCAGGGCTCCACCGTCATTGGGCAGATCCAACATATTGAGAGGGGCTATGAGGATATCGTGCGCAAGCTTTCCGGTATCGGCGCTGATATCCGCGTAGTGGTCACTCCCGATGAGGACAAGGCGGCTCAAGTGGGCTGATCTTATCAAAAGGGGAAGCGGCGGCTGGTTGCCGCCGCTTTTTTGATGGGCCAGTCCTTCTCGCCGGGCCTGCCCATTTATCCCCTAGAAAAGGAGCCTTTTATGGAACTTCGCACCCTGGCCAGCGGATCCTCCGGCAATTGCCTTCTCCTATCCCACCAAGGCGCTTCTCTGCTGATGGACGCGGGCATCTCCTGCCGCCGGATCACCGCTGCCCTGCGCTCTTTTGAAATCAATCCCCAGGCCCTTCTGGGCGTATGCGTCACCCATGAGCATTCCGACCACATCTCCGGCCTTGCCACCCTTATAAAGCAATACCGCCTGCCCATTTACACAAGCCCTGGTACCTCCCGGCAGCTCTGCTACCGTATGGCTGGGCTGGAGGAGCTGATACGGCCCTTGTCTCCCGGTACGGCGGCGCAGGCAGGGCCCTTCGCGTTGGAAAGCTTCCCCACCTCCCATGACGCGGCGGAACCAATGGGCTTTGCCTTTTCCGCCCAAGGCCGGAAGGCGGCGGTGGTCACCGATCTTGGTTATGTATCCGATGATATTCTGGATGGGGTGCTTGGCGCCCAGGCGGTCGTTTGCGAGGCAAATTACGATGTGGAGCAGCTTCGGTCAGGCCCCTACCCATACTATCTGAAGAAACGTATCCTTGGGGACAAAGGACATCTCAGCAATGAAGCGGGCGCCGCTCTGGCCCTACAATGCGCGCAGGCAGGCGCCCACACGGTGATCCTGGCCCATCTGTCCGCAGAGAACAACACCCCGGCCCGCGCCCTTCAAACGGTACAAACCGTTCTTTCCGCCGGAGGCTTTGAACACGTTACCCTGGCGGCTGCTCCCCGGAATGAGCCGTCGCCCTCCTATGAGGTATAATCCATGACAAGCGTGACCCTGATCTGCGTAGGCAAAATGAAGGAAAAATTCTACATAGAGGCGGCGGCGGAGTATCAAAAGCGGCTCTCCCCTTTCTGTCGCCTACAGATCATTGAACTGCCTGAGGAAAAGCTGCCCCAGGCTCCCTCCCAGGCCCTCATCGACGCCGCCCTTCACAAGGAGGCAGAAACGATCCGCTCCAAGATCCCCCCCAATTCTCAGGTCGTCGCCCTGTGCATTGAGGGCAGGCTCCACTCCAGCCAGGATCTGGCGGTCCATCTACGCACCTGGGAAAATAGCCCCGCCAAGCATCTTGTTTTCCTGATCGGAGGCTCCTATGGGCTGGAGGAACGGCTGAAAAGCGAGGCCTGGGTCCGGATGAGCATGTCCCCCATGACCTTTCCCCACCACCTGGCCCGGGTCATGCTGCTGGAACAGCTCTACCGGGGATTTCAGATCAATAACGGCGCCAAGTATCATAAGTAGAGGCATGCCCAGGCAGCCTCTACCTTTTATTCAATTTCCCCAAAAATCTATTGAACCTTTTGGGGGATTTGTGGTATAATTATGATACCATATTATGGAATGGAGGTCGTTTCCCATGTCCTACCGTGATACATATGAAAGATGGCTCCACTCTTCCGCCCTCTCTGCCACCGAAAAGGCAGAGCTGGAAAGTATTGCCGGAGATGAGAAGGAGATCGAAAGCCGGTTTTTCGCCCCGCTGGAATTCGGTACCGCCGGACTCCGTGGAACCATGTGCGTGGGCTTGCACCACATGAACGTTCACGTGATCCGCCACGCCACCCAGGCCTTTGCTGAGGTCATTCTGGCCGAGGGACCCGAGGCGGTAAAGAGAGGCGTAGCCGTCTGCCACGACTGCCGGAACCACGGCCGGGAGTTTGCCGAGGAGGTCTGCGCCGTCATGGCAGGCAACGGTATTCCCACCCGGATCTTTGACTCCCTTCGTCCCACCCCTGAGGTCTCCTTCGCCATTCGGGAGTATGGCTGCATTGCCGGCGTCAACGTCACCGCCAGCCACAACCCCAAGGAGTATAACGGCTATAAGGTCTACTGGGCCGACGGCGCTCAGCTCCCCCCCCATCATGCCTCCGCCATTGCCGAACGGATGGAAAAGAACGACGTATTCGATTCTGTAAAGCGGATGGATTACAACGAGGCCATCAAGGCCGGACTGGTCACCATCATGGGGGAGGAGACCGACGAGAAGTTCCTGGAAAACGTGATGGGACAGGCCACTGACAAAGAAGTGGTAGCACGGGTGGCGGACCGGTTCAAGATGGTCTACACTCCCTTCCACGGCACCGGATATAAGCTGATCCCCGAGGTCCTTCACCGCCTTGGCGTGAAGCATGTGATCTGCGAGCCTCAGCAGATGGTCATTGACGGCGACTTTCCCACCGTGGCCTCCCCTAATCCGGAAAATCCCGAGGGCTTCTATCTTGCCGTAGAGCTTGCCAAAAAGGAGGGGGCCGACTTTATCCTGGGCTCCGATCCCGACGCAGACCGGGTGGGCCTTATGGTCAAGGGCCCCGACGGGGAGTACATCGTCCTTTCCGGCAACCAGACCGGCGTTCTCATGCTGGATTACGTTATTGGCGCGAAGAAGAGAAACGGCGTCCTGCCCAAGAACGCCGCCGCCCTCAAGACCATCGTCACCACCGAGATGGCCCGGAAGGTCTGCGAGGTCAACGGCGTACAGATGTTTGACACCTTCACCGGCTTCAAGTTCATGGCGGAAAAGAAGAACGCTCTGGAGTCCTCCGGCGAAGGGAAGGTCATCTTCTCCTACGAGGAGAGCTACGGCTACATGATGGGCGACTATGTCCGGGACAAGGACGCAGTCACCGCCGCCCTGGTGGCTACCGAGATGGCCGCTTACTACTATGACCGGGGCATGACCCTCTATGACGCTCTTCAGGAGCTTTATGCCAAGTACGGCAATTACGCCGAGAAGACGCTAAATCTGGTAATGCCCGGCCTGGACGGGCTTCAGAAGATGGCAAAGCTCATGGCCGGCCTCCGGGAAAAGCCCCTTACCGAGATCGCCGGGGTTCCCGTTACCATCCGCAAGGACTACAAGGACGGCTCCGAGGAGGACGTGTCCACCGGCAGGAAGACCCAGATGGAGCTGAAGGGCTCCAACGTACTGAAGTATAAGCTCTCCGACGGTACCGACCTCATTGTTCGCCCCTCGGGCACCGAACCCAAGGTGAAGGTTTACATCCTGGCCTCCGGCTCCAGCAAGGAGGAGTGCGCCGGGAAGGTGGCCAAATATGCCGCCTGGGCGGAGACCTTGAAGGGCTGAAAATCAAATTCCCACAAAAGAAAAAGGAGCGGCGCAAAAGCGCCGCTCCTTTTGACTTTCTCAATGAATCTGATTCAGGGCACTACGATGAGCCGGATCTTGCCGCCCGCATTGGAATCCCGGTCATAGTAGAGGGTCAGATTATCAGAATAGGCCCTGGCGGCCTCCATCCCCTCCTTGCCCGGCTTAAACCAGGTCTCTGTGGTTTTGTTGTGGCACTGGACCTTATCAGAAATGGGATAGGTAACTCCGGCCACTGTAACGGTCATATCCTCTGTATCAAAAGCGGAGCGGCTCACTCCGGTAAGGGAGCGGAGCGTCACCGAGGCGGCCATATTGCCCTTAGCGTCTACGGCAATACCGCCGGGAACGTTATTTTGCAAAGCATTCAGTGTCTTCGCCTCGTTGACCTTTATCCCGCTCTGCTTTTCATCTCCCTGCTCCACCCAGACAGTGATCTTCTCATAGCTGTCCGCACTACCGTCCAAGCTGCCCACCGGCACCTGCTCCCGCTTGCTTTTCAGGTAACCGTATTCGTAGGCGTCGCCGGTAGCGTCGTTCAGGACCAGATAATTGACCCGGCCCATGTAGTCATAGGCCGCAAAGCCGATCTTGCTCTTCGGAAGCGTTTCAGCGGCAAGATCATCATAGCTGACCCGCACAGCCTGTCCATCCTTCACCCGGTCATAGACCACCACATTTTCCGCGATCTTCCGGTCTCCCAGAGTCCTTTCAGATACATTCAGACTCCCACTCACATCGGAATTCGTAATAAGGGAAAGGCTGATCCGGCCCACCCCGGAGCCGGTCACGGAAACCAACTGGTTATCATACCGGCTGGCAGAACTGGCGCTGATCTTGCCCGATACCTCCAGACCGTTCTGAAACAGTTTAACGGAGGCGTTCCCCTCCTCGCTCACACTGGCAACTCCTACCGCGTTACCGCTTGCCGTATCGGCGGAAACCACCCCCGCCACCTGGTTGTCGGTGGTGAGGAGCAGGGTGATCCTGTCCCCTACCTGAAAGGCGGCCACATCATTCCTGGCGCTGGGCAGGATCTTGAATTCCATTCCCATGACCTTGATGGTAATGGGGGCGGCAGGGCTGGGAGAGGCGTTTTCATAGACGCCGGTCAGCTTCAGGTCGGAGACCTGGATCACCCGTGTCCCCGCATCCCAGGTAGCCACATCGTACTGCCGGATATCGGCGGCAGTGGCCGTCATGCCGTTTTTAAACATAGTATAGCTTCCACCCTTGGCCAGGACGGCAAAAGGGTCTGCGCCATTGGGCGCCGTGCGGGCCACCATGGACTGCGTCCCCTCTGTAGAGACCGAGGTAAAGTAGAGATAGGCCAGCTTGCCGTCGGCGCCGTAATGGAAGGTAACGGGGGTAGCCGAGGAGATATCTGCCCAGACCTTCTCCCAGGTAGACTCCTTCCCCTCCCGGTAAACTACCGTCTCCGGCTCCACGGTGATCTTCTCTCCCCCAGAGGCCATGAGATAGGTAGCTTCGGTGGAGACAATGTTGACCACCTTTTGGCTGGTCCCCTCCTTGGGCTGAAAAGCAAGAACCTTCCCGTCGGCGTCCAGGATCACCTTGCCCTCCTGCCCCTCCAAAGCGGGATCAAAGGTCCGGTCCGTCTTGTAGGTATCCACCGTGGTCTTGAAGGCTCCCTTGGTCCCATCCTGGGCAGTGGCTTCCACATCCAGGACAACGCCCCCCTCCACCTCTTTTCCTCCCTTGGAGACCAGATAGGTGTCTTTGGAATCCTTCTTCTCTGTAAAATACAGGTTATAGAGAAGCTTTGCCGTCTCTCCCCGTGTCATGGTGTCGGTGGCCTGGAGAGAGAGTCCCTCGGTAAGGCCCACAGAGAAAGCGGTATTCATATAACCGTCATACCAGGCCGCGCCAAAGCCCACGGTGCTGTCGGAATACTCCAGCACCCGCATAAGGATGGTCACCGCCTCGGCGCAGGTAATGTAGTCATCAGGATGGAACCGGCCGGTAGCGTCCCCCCGGATAATGCCAGGGGTGGTGTTTTCTCCCACAGTGGAAACCTGGGTAGCTACATTGATATACCCCCTGGCCCAGTGGGTGGAGGGAACGTCCAGAAAGACGGTGCGGTTCATCTGGGCGGCCACCTTGTCCCCGTTTCCCATGAGCTCTACCGCCATCTTGCAGAATTCTGCCCTTGTCAGCACCCGGTCAGGGGTAAAGGCGTTCTCGCCGGTGCCGTCCACCACCCCCAGAAGACGCAGGAACTCGGCGGCCTCCGCCACCTGGGGATCCTGAACATCCACGAAGGGGGCCTTCTTTGATTCCGCAGCCTGGGCATGGGCGGGGAGAAGTCCGCACACCAGTGTCAGCGACAGGGCGGCCGCTAAAATATGTTTGTTTTTCATACCTTTTCTCTCCTTCTCTTCACATGAGAAATGGACGGACTAATCGGCGCGCAGGGCTTCCACCGGCTGAAGGGCGGACGCCTTGATGGCGGGATACAATCCGAAGATGATACCCAGAGCCACCGAAATAGCAAAAGCGCCAACGGTAATCGCTGAACCCGGCATCATCACAAGTCCAAAGGATAGTTTTGTCACCACCATAGTTCCTATGTAGCCCACAGCGATCCCCAAAAGGCCTCCGATCCCGCAGATCATGGCCGCTTCGATCAGGAACTGGGTGATAATGCTCCGGCGCTCGGCGCCAATGGCCTTACGGATCCCGATCTCCCTGGTCCGTTCGGTAACGGTGACCAGCATAATATTCATAATGCCGATGCCGCCCACCAGCAGGGAAATCGCCGCGATGCCGCCCAGAAACCGCTGCTGGAGCTGATTGGCCTCCTCCTGGTCCCCCTGGTATTCGCTGGGATTATAGACATTGTAGTAGCCATAGTTGGTATTGATAATATTGGACAGGAAACCGTTGAGGTCGGTGACCACCTTGGTAATGGAATCAGAATCCACCACCTTGACGATATACTCGTCGATGGACTCGTTATTATTAAAGAACCGGGTCATTGTGCTGGGCAAAAGAAGAAGCTTATCATTGCGCTTAATGGATTCGCTGAGCCAGTAGCTATCCTCGCTGTTGCCCAGATTTATCCCGGCAGCCTTGCTCTGGTATACTCCGACAACCCGGAAGGGAAGGCCGTTGATGGTAATGGTCTTGTCGATGGGATCGGCAAAGGAAAAGAGATATTCCGCTGTATCCGAGCCCAGGATACATACCTGGCTCATATTCTGGATCTCCAGATAGCTGAACTCCCGTCCCTTGGCGATCTTGTAATCATTACAAAGACCATACTTGTCATTGCCCAGGCGGACCTGGGGATAGTGGTCGTCGCTGCCTCCGCCATAGGACATAGACATTCCCCCGCCGCCAATCATCACCATCCCTCCACCGTAATTCCGGTTCCGGGAAAGGGTCTTGGCTCCATAGGAGATGGTCATATCGTTATAGACATAACCGTTAGGGGTAATGCCCTCTACTCCCTCCAGCCCCAGGCAGTAATCGTAAAGCATCTTGCCAGTGTCCTCACTGCTCATCCAGTTGTTGGCGGAGACCTCCAGAACATTGGTACCCATACTTTCGTAGTAAGCCTTCATAGCCAGGGTCTGCCCCTCGGCATAGGAGACCAGGATGATGACAGCGGCCAGACCAATGATGATACCCAGCATCGTCAGAAAGCTGCGGGCCTTATTGGAAGAGATGGACTTGGCGGCCATCTTTACCGCTTGGGAGATATTCACAGGCCCACCTCCTCTCGGGTACCGTCGGCAATAATCTTACCGTCGGAGATCCGGACGATCCGTTCGGCGGTGGCGGCGATCCCGTTGTCGTGGGTAATAAGAATAATGGTTGTACCGTCGTCGTGAAGAGAGTGCAGGATCTCCAGCACATGGCGGCCCGTCTTGGAGTCCAGCGCTCCGGTAGGCTCGTCGGCCATAATGATATTGGGATGGGTGGCGATGGCCCGGGCTATGGCTACCCTCTGCTGCTGGCCGCCGGACATCTCGCTGGGCTTATGGCCCGCCCGATCGAACATGCTCACCCGCTCCAAAGCCTCCTCGCTCCGCTCATGCCGCTTATCCACCCCAATGTTCTGGTAAATAAGGGGTAGCTCCACATTCTCCCGGGCAGAGAGAGCCGGAATCAGGTTATAGCCCTGGAAGATAAAACCGATCTGCTTGTTGCGGATGTGAGCCAGCTGCCGGTCGGAAAGCTCGGTCACGTCGGTCCCGTCCAGATGGTAGTCCCCATATGTGGGGATGTCAAGACACCCCAGGATATTCATAAGGGTGGATTTGCCAGAGCCCGACTGGCCGATAATGGAGACAAACTCCCCCCGGTCGATCTGAAGGGACACCCCATCCAGAGCCCGGACCTCGCTTTCCTTCCCCTCGTTGTAGATCTTATAGAGGTCTTTGATGTCTATCAGCATGGCGTACCTCTTAGCCCCAGCCCTGGGTCACAAAGTAGTTGACGAAGATGGTCTCCCCGCCCTGAAGGCCTTCCTTGATCTCCACATTGTAGTTATCGGAAAGACCGGTCTCCACAGAAACGGCGTAGTAGCCGTCCTCCTGAGACGGATAGGTGGGCGTCTGTCCCGGCATAAGCTCGGGTATGTCGATATCCACGGCGTTCTCCGGCTTGCTCTCGGCCTGGATAAACACCACCGATGCAGTCTCGCCGTCATCCAGAGAGACATACTTCACGCTCTGCATAGGCACTATGATACAGTTATCCGACTGGCTGGTAACGAAGGAATAGCTCAGCCACATACCCTCCAGCAGAGTGTTGTCAAAATTGTTTACCTCCAGAGTCACGGGGTAGTTGGTCATGCCAGACCCCATGGAGTCTCCGGACAGAGACATATCGATCTTGGTGACCACGCCGGTAAACATCCCGCCGTCGCCCCAGTTGCTCTGAAGGTCCACCATCATTCCGGGCTTTACATAGGCGATGTTCCGGTCGTCCACACTGATGGTAACTACCATAGTGGTCGTGTTGGAGATGGTGATAACGGTATCGCCGCTCTTCACCTCGCCGCCCTCCACAAGGGTGCAGGAGGTAACGGTGCCGTCGATGGGAGATACGGCGTCAAAGTCCTGAAGGGCCTCCCGTGCCTTCTCCAGGGCTTCCTGGGCGGTGGTCACGTTCTTTTGCAGATCCTCCTGGGCCTTCTGAGCGTTCTCCAAATCACCCCGGCGGCTGCGGATCTCCTCGTCCAGAGAATCGGAGCTGAGGGTCAGCAGAACGTCCCCCTCCTCCACATTGGCATAGCGCAGAAGGTTGGAGGATACCATGGGACCCGCCACCTCGGCGACCACCTCCCGGACCTCGTAATACTCTGTTTTGCCGTTCTGATAGGGATAGATGGGGCTGCCATCGGCAGCGGTGAGGGAGGCGGCGGCCTCCATGTCCTGGGTAAGGGTGCCGGGGTTGTCAAACACCACTACCACCTCAAAATTGTCCGTTCCCTCGGGGGATATGTAGTGGACCTTATTGATGGTCTCCACCTTTCCCTCAAAGCTGCGCATGACAGCGGGAACGGATACGCTGACCTGCTGGCCTACGCTGACGGCATTTTCATAGGCGTAGCTGAAGTAGAGGGACAGCTTCATCTGCCGGTCGTTGACCAGGGTGCATACCGTACTGCCCTCCGCCACCTTTTTTCCCTCCGTAAAGCTCTCGGCAGAGAGGATCTTCCCCGCAAAGGGGGCCCGCACCGTCAATTTCTCCTGCTTGGCGCTCAGGTCGGAAATATCCTTTTGGATCTCAGAGATAGACTTCAGCCCCTCGGTAACCTTCTCCTGGGCAGCGCTCAGATCCTCCTGCCGCTTGGTCACCTCGTCTTCGGCGGCCTGGCTGAAAATAGTATACAGGGGCTGGCCCGCCGTCACCACATCGCCGGCGGTGACATAGAGCTGCTGCACCGTGCCCGACTGGCTCAGGGTGATGGCCGCCGACTCCTTGGCCCTGGCGGAGCCAGAACCCTGGACGGAGGACTGGATCATACCATAATCCGCCACAGCGGTTTGTAGCTCGGTATCCACCTCTTCCTCCTTATTCAGGAAGCCATAGAGGAAATACCCTCCCACTCCCAGAGCGGCCAATACCACCAGGGTAATGATCCCGTTGCGGAGCTTCCGCTTGTTCTGTTTCTTCTTTACGCTGCTGCCCTTCTGGGGGGTGGGCTGCCCTGCCGGAGTCTCAGCTACCGGCGTTTGCTGTTCTGCCATGACATTTCCTCCTGGTTCAAAATATCAACTTTTATTATAGGACCGGCCTTTTCAAAATACAATAACAAAGCGGTGACAAATTCTTAATTGTTTCTGACAATTACCCAGAAAATCCACCTTTTCTTTATAGACGTACAAAAACAAAAAAAGTTTCCTTCTTTTGAAAAAAAAGGTCCCGCCGCCGGACGGGACCAAAGAGTATATCCTCATTCGCCATAATAACGCAGCAGATCCTCCATAAGGAGGCTCCCGATCAACGCTCCGGCAAAGCTGAGCAGCGCCGAGAGCTGAAAAATATCGGCGTATTCATAAAGCCGAACAGCCAATTCTCCTCCCTGCCCTGCCCGCAGCAGCAGCGCCACCGTGCCAGCCAGCAAAAGGATACACAGAATAAGCCCCCTGGTCAACACAAAATGGGATAACTCCCGGTATGTATTCTTCATGATACCCCTCCTCTCCCCCATCTTACCAGTTCTCCCCACCCCCGGCAAGGGCAAAAATATTCCAACACACTTCGACCCGTATCCCTCTTTTTCTTCATTTGGGTTTACCAATAAAAGGAAATTGTCTACATAATTCCTTTTCTATGTCAAACCGGGGCGAAACTTTCCCATGTACAAGGAAGATAAAACACAATATAATGTGGTTATCGGACATTACGCAAGAGGAGGACCACAAAATGAGGGAATTAAAATTGGACGTATATTCGCTGTATCCAGATATGAAGACCCCAGGACCTTACGACTACGCCATTTTGGTGGACGAGCTGAACGTAGGTCCCTTTGCCTGTGAGAGCTATGGAGCCCGTGTTACCAGCCGGACCACCGGAGACCAGGCGGAGGTAGCCAACATCACCGTCAGCGCCACCCGGATCGATCAGCTCATGGAGCTGCTGGTCCGGAACCAAGTAGGGCCGGTCCATTTGGGAGATGTGGTGGATGACTGGCTGTAAATGGGGATTTACAAAAGAAGGGCGGAGAACAGGTCAGTTGGGGAGGCTAAGACCGGAGTGGAGCGAAAAGGCTGGCGGGGCTGAAAGCCCCAGAAGCCTTTTTGCGGAATCGGAGGGCTTAGATCTCCCCAACGCCCTGACCTGTTCGGAACCTGACATGGCTCTCTCCCAGGAAGGCCCGACATGGCACCACGTTTCAGCGGGGGCAAGCCCCCGCCCTACGAGTTTTAACGAACGTGGTACATACCTGTGTCCGGGCGGGTTTGGAACCCGCCCCTACGATCGCACTCCTTGCGTAGGGGCCGGTTCTAAACCCGCCTGCTTGTACCACCCTCCAAAGATAAATTTTTATTTGCCTCCCCAAAAAAGCCGCCCTTTCGGGCGGCTTTTCGCTTATTCCCAATATTCCGCTGTTTCCTCCCAGGCCCTCCGGTTTTCCTCTCCCTGCTCCCGGGGCTCGTAGCCCAGAGAAAGGAGGTAGCGGCCCGTGCAGGCCGAAAAGATCTTGGCTCCAGCCTGATTCAAATGTCCCCCGTCATAAAGATGTACAGCGGGGTCCAGCCCCATCTCCCCAAAGCTGTCCGACCAGTTGACAAAGCTTACGCCGGGATTTTTCTCCACGTCCTCCCTCAGCCGCTCATATACCGCCGGAGTATACTGACTGTAGGTGGGGTTGATGGTCACGATAAGGTCGATCCCCTCCTCCCGGCAAAGCCGGGCGATCCGGTCGAAGTCCCCTATATTCTGCCGGTAGACCTCCTCGCTCTGGCGCATTTCCGAGAGAAAGGGTCCCCCCTCCGTTTGTGTAAAGACCTGATCTACCGCGGTATGGCCCTTCAGCTCATCGGCCCCGGCAGGCAAAACCGCTTTTTTTATGTCAACCAAACCAAGCTCCTTCCAGCGGTCATGGTAGAAATACAGATCCCAAAAAAGGCCCAGCTTTTTGTCCTCCTCGGCGCACTCCAGAATGGCCTTCACCCGGTTCATCCCCCAGGGCATATAGCCCAAGTTGATCTGGGTATAGTTCTGGTAGCGGTCAAAGAAAAGACTGGTGGCCTCCATCACCACCACTGAGGGGCTTTGGGTCTTGAGAGCCTCCTTCAAATACCAGTATGTAATGGCTGGGGTCTGCTCGCTGCCCCCCATCACATAGCCCGTCAGACCGCTTTCGGCGTACATGGCCCCTGGATTCCAGTCGCAGTAGGCGTAGGAGGAGCCTAAAAACAGTACGTCAATGGAATCCCTGGGCTCCGCCAGATAAGCCGACCAGGTAGAGCCGTAATCGGTGTGGGCAGGACGCAGGATATTGCCGCATATCTGGAGCAACAAGACCGCCGCCAGAAAAAAGGCCAGACACCACAGAGGCTCCCGGCGGCTTACCTTCGCTTTTCTCTCCTCTGTTTGGGTCAGAACTTCCCTCGCCAAAGGCGCAACCCCATAGAATTGACCGTAAATGAATGACAGGGGGGCAAATCCCGTTCCAAAGCTTCCAAAAATCACCGCTGAAAGCAGCAGCGCCAGGTAGATTCCCCACCGGATCCACCGGGGGGCGGTAGCCACCTCCCGGCCGGGGTCCGTTTTCAGACTCCGGGCGTCCACGGCCAGAAGAGCCAAAACGCCCAATCCCGCCACCAGGAACTCCTTCCGTCCCATGCCCATGGCGGCAAGGCCGCCCACATCCCAGAGGACGGGCTTTGCCATGTTCCGAAGCACATCCAAAGCCCCGGTAAGGCTCCCCGCCTCAAAAAACACCCAGGCCAAAGTGGACAAAACGAAGACCCACCCCATCTGCCAAAGGGCAAGGAGCCTGCTGTCCTCCCCAAGGGGAAGGACACTCCGAGCCCTGGCCCGGAGGGAGGCAGTAAGGGCGCTTATCACCTGATAAAGCCCGTTCAAAAGCCCCCACACGATAAAAGTCAGCGCCGCGCCATGCCACAGTCCGCTGACGGCAAAAACAAGGAGGACATTGACGTATTTCCGTACAGTCCCCCGGCGGCTGCCTCCCAGGGGAATATAAAGATAGTCCCGGAACCAGGAGCTGAGGGAAATGTGCCACCGCCGCCAAAATTCAGCGATGGACCGGGAAAAATAAGGCGTGCGGAAATTCTCTATCAGCTCAAAGCCCATAACTCTGGCCGAGCCCACCGCCATATCGGAATAAGCGGAAAAATCACAATAGATCTGAATGGAGAAGGCGCAGGCGGCCATAATGACCTGGATACTGCCATAGTTCTGGGGAGCGGCAAACACCGTATCCACCACCACCGCCAGCCGGTCAGCCAGCACCAGCTTTTTAAAAACGCCCCAGAGGAAACGGAAAAGGCCCTCCCTCATATTGACATAATTAAATTTATGGTAAACTTTAAACTGAGGCAGCAGCCTGTCCGCCCGGCCAATGGGGCCGGAGAGAAGGGCCGGAAAAAAGGAGAGGAACAGGGCGCAGTCAAGAAAACTCTTTTCCGCCGGGAGCCTTCCCCGGTATACGTCTATCAGATATCCCATGGCGGCAAAGAGATAGAAAGAGATCCCCGCCGGGAGAAGGAGCCGGGGAACCGCAAGAGACCAGTCCAGTCCCATCAGGGCCAGCGCCTGGGACAGGGTCTCCACAGCGAAGCGAAGATACTTAAAAAGACCCAAAACACAGATAAAAAGGACTAGACAGCCCACCAAAAGTCCCTTCCGAGAATTTTTCTCCAAACTCCTGGCGGCAAAATAGCACACCGTCACTGTACCCAGCAGAAAAACGAAGTATTCCGGCCCCGCGCACAGGTAGAAAAACCAGCTGCAAAAGAGCAGCCAGCCGTTCCTTGCCCGCTGGGGCAGGACAAAATAGACCAGGGCCATAATGGGGAAAAACAAAAAATAAGACGGGGACAGAAAGCTCACGGACCGTCCCTCCCTTCCATAAACGTTCTCCCTATTTTACTCAATAATCGACAGCCTGTCAAACCTCCACTTTAGCCCTCTTGCGGCTGATGCTGCCATATGATATACTTCTGTTACCAATTGATAAAGGAAGTATGCCATTATGCCTCTTCCCAAACTTATCGTCATTCTGGGCCCCACCGCCTGCGGAAAGAGCGGATTGGGGGTGGCTCTGGCAAAAAAATACGGCGGAGAGATCGTCTCCGCCGACTCCCGGCAGGTATACCGGGGATTGGATCTGGGTACCGGGAAGATCACCATAGAGGAGATGGAGGGGGTCCCTCACCATCTGCTGGATGTGGCCGACCCCGGCGAGGCATTCTCTGTGGCCCGGTTCCAGCCCATGGCCTATGAGGCCATAGACGGGACCCTGGCCCGGAACGCCCTCCCCTTTCTGGTGGGGGGCACCGGGCTCTATGTCCGCTCTGTCAGCGAGGGATATGTGTTTCACGAAGCGCCCCCCGATCTGGCCCTCCGGGAAGAGCTGGAGGGTCTGCCCATTGAGACTCTCCGGGACCGGCTCACCGCCCAGGGGGTGGCGCTGGATGAGGACTGCTTCCACAACCGCCCCCGGCTGGTCCGCCTGCTGGAAAAGGCCCTTCATGGGGAGGACCCCCACGCCGAGGCGGAGCGGAAGCCCCGGTACGAGGTACTGACCCTGGGGATCTCTTATCCCCGGGAAACGGTGTGCCAGCGGATCGATCAACGGCTCATTGCCCGGCTGGAGGCAGGCATGGTGGAGGAGGTAGCCGCTCTCCGGGAAAAGGGAGTTTCCGACAAATTTCTGGAAGGGCTGGGGCTGGAATACCGCTACATTCTCCATTATCTCACCGGGGCTATCCCTTCTGAGGAAGCCCTTGTGGAGGAGCTGGGCCGTGCCATCAAGCGGTTTGCCAAGCGGCAGGTAAGCTGGTTTAAAAAGGATAAGGACGTTCACTGGCTGGATATGGATGGGGAACCCACAGAGGAAGCCTCCCAGCTGATCGAAGATTTTCTTTCCACATAATATGGCAAGGGCCTGATGAGGTCATCGTGCCCTACGGCTTTTGATGGCCGTAGGGCCTCGTGTCCTCACAGGCCCTTTTGCTATCCAACGGCGTGGAAGCCGCCCCATTCTTACTTCTTCATCTGCCAGGGAACCATTTCCAGCCTTACAAAATACCCCTGCTCATGCTTGCACACCGGGCATTTCTCCGGAGGACGGGTGGCGGTGACGATATAGCCGCAGTTGAGGCACATCCACTCACACTCCACATCGCTGATAAAGAGCTTTCCGCTTTCCACCAGCTCGGCGAACTGGCCAAAGCGTTCTCCATGGACCTTTTCGATCCGGGCGATCTGGGAAAAGAGATGAGAGATTTCAGGAAAGCCCTCCTCCTTGGCGGTATGGGCAAATCCAGTGTAGTCATGCTCATACTCCTGCATCTCGTTATGCTGCGCTGCCCGCAGATGCTCAGCTACAGTCGTATAGAGGTCGATAGGGTAAGTGCCGTCAATGGCAATGTTTTCTCCGGAGCATTTCTCCAGATAGTCGTAAAAAGCCCTGGCGTGGGCCAGTTCCTGGTTTGCCGTAAAGAGAAACACCATCTCAATACAGGGCAGACCCTGCTTTTTGGCAAAGCCGGCGGAGAAGGTATAGCGGTTCCGGGCCTGGCTCTCCCCGGCAAAGGCACGCAGCAGGTTTATTTTTGTCTGGCTTTCGGCAAAGGAAACGGACATGGTGATACCCCCTTTTTAATGGTATCATCATGTCCGTTTTTTCCAGGTCTATACATAAAGGTTCAGGACGCCCGTCTCCAGGCCCGTGGGCTCAGCATGATAAGCAGGGGAAATATCTCCAGCCTTCCCAAAAGCATATCCAGCATCAATACGATCTTGGAAAGGTCGGAAAAGTGGGCGTAGTTGCTGGTGGGGCCCACCATGTCAAGGCCGGGACCGATGTTGTTGAGGCAGGCCAGCACGGCGGTCAGGTTGGTCTCCAGCGAAAGGTTATCCATCGCCAGGATCAAAAAGGACACCACTCCGATGGCGCAATAGGCCGCCATATAAGTATTGACCCCCTGAATGGTCTCCTCGCTGACCCTGGCCCCGTCCACCCGGATCAGATTTACGCTCCGGGGGTGGAGGATCTGCCGGATCCGGGCGGTAAGGGACTTCCCCAGCAGCAGAAGCCGGGCGCATTTGATGCCGCCGCCTGTGCTTCCCGCGCAGGCTCCCACCACCATCAGCACCACCAGAATGCTCCGGGACAGTTGGGGCCATTGGTCAAAGTCCGCTGTGGCAAAGCCGGTGGTGGTCATAATACTGGATACGGCAAAGGCCGCCTCGTGAAGGGCCTTGCGGAAATGTCCGCCGAAATGGGGCAAAATATTCGTCGTGATGATGGCGATGGAGCCAAACATGATCCCCAGGTAGACCCCCAGCTCCTCGTTCAAAAACGCCTGCTTGAACCGGCCCAGAAGAAGCATAAAGTAAAGGCTGAAATTCACGCCGAAAAGAGCCATAAACACAGTACAGACCGTTTGGAGGTAGGGGGAATAGCCGGCCATGGAATCGTTTTTAACGCCAAAGCCGCCGGTGCCTGCCGTACCAAAGGCGGTGCAGAGGCTGTCAAACAGGGACATCCCGCCCATCAGCAGGAATACCACGCAGATCACGGTAAGCGCAATATAGATGAGATAAAGGATGGCGGCGGTCTGCCGCATCCGGGGCACCAGCTTGCTGACGCTTGGGCCGGGACTTTCCGCCCGCAGAAGGTGGACGCTGTAGCCGCCCTTTCCCATAGGAACCACCGCCAGCAAAAACACCAGGATCCCCATGCCGCCCAGCCAGTGGGTAAAGCTCCGCCAGAAAAGAAGTCCCCGGCTCATGGCTTCCACATTGGTAAGGATGGACGCTCCCGTCGTGGTAAAGCCGGAAATCACCTCGAAAAGGGCGTCCACATAATGGGGGATCTCCTTCGACAGCCAGAAGGGCAACGCTCCTACGGCGGAGAGAAGGATCCAGCCCAGGGAGACGATCAAAAAGCCCTCCCGCGCATAAAAACTCCTCTCCGCGTTCCGGCAGCCCAGCCACAGGGCCATTCCCACCCCAGCAGACAGGACCATGGTGCTGAAAATAGCCTTCAGGGCCACCTGCTCCCCATCCACGGCGGAAATGAGAGCGGGAGGCAACAAGAAAAGACATTCCAGCAGCAACAGAAAACCCAGTAGCTTTCCGATCATTTTACGGTTCATTCACACACGCTCCCCATGGTAAGCCCCGCCCTTTCCAGGGGCCCTACCCTCGGTTTTGTACCTGTTTTTCCCCTCATGGCAGGGGATCATTCCGCAAAAATATCGTCCAGATTGCTGATGGCCTCGTCCCCCGCAGCCACCACAATGATGGTATCTCCGGCGGCAAAGCTGCTGTCGCCCTTTGGTATGATCGTATGTCCCCGGTGATTGATGCTGGCAATCAGGATCCCCGGCTTCAAAGGAACATCCTTCAACGCCTGGCCCTGGTGCCGGGTGTCTGGCCCCACCTGAAATTCCAGGGCTTCCGCCTGACCGTCCACGATGGGATGGAGGGTAATGACACTTTCGATCTCACTGGCGGTGGACATGGCCCGGACATACCGCAGAATATTGGCGCAGCACAATCCCTTGGGACTGATGGTGGAGCCGATCCCCACCTTTCGGAAAACGTCGCTATACTCCAGACGGTTGATCTTGGTAATGACCTTGCTGACTCCAAGGTGGCTTGCCAGCATAGAGAGGACCAGGTTTTCCTCGTCCATCCCTGTAAGGGTAATGACCGCGTCATAGGACCGGACCCCCTCGGCAGCCAAAATATCCTCCCTGGAGCCGTCAGCCTCGATCACGGTGGCCTGAGGAATGGCCTCCGCCAACTCCTCGCAGCGCTTATGGTCCCGCTCAATGATCTTGACGCTGATCCCGCTGTCCAGGCACCGTTTGGCAAGATAGAAAGCGATTCGGGACCCGCCGATAATCATAAGGCTTTTAATGCGCTTTTCCACCAGTCCCAAATTTTTCACCAGCAGGGCCAAATCCTGTATACCGGCGGTAACAAAAATCGTGTCCCCTTCCCGCAGGGTAAAGGAGCCAGACGGGATATGTACTCCATCCTCCCGCTGCACCGCACACACCAGCACGTTTACCCCGGCGATCTCATAGAGCTTGAAAAGAGGGATCCCCGCCAGCTTGGAGTCCTTTCCCACCGGAATGGATACGATCTCCACCCGGCCCTTGGCAAAGGAATCCCGCTTCAGGAAGGAGGGAAACTGCAAAAGCTGATAGGCCTCCTGAGCGGCGGCCAGCTCCGGGTTCACCGTCATGGAAAGGCCCAGCTCCTCCTGCATGGCTACAAGCTGGTCGGAATACTCCGGGTTCCGCACCCGGGCGATGGTCCGCTTGGCCCCCAGATTTTTGGCGGTAAGGCAAGTAAGGAGGTTCAGCTCATCCCGGCTGGTAGCCGCAATGAGCACATCGGCTTTCTCCACCCCTGCCGAGCGCAGGGTCGCCATAGAGGCCCCGTTTCCAATGACCGCCATGATATCCAGCCGTTCGGCGCTGTCGCTGAGTACCTGGGGATTGGAGTCGATAATGGTGACGTCATGCCCCTCGGTAGACATCTGGGTCGCCAGGGCTGCCCCCACCTTGCCGTCGCCTACAATAATGATATTCATACATCCCATCCCTTCCCAGGTCGGATCTTAAAACCAAACTACCCGTCATTATATCACACATTATAACATACTTGTTGGTTCTTGCAAGTACCAAAAGAGATGCGGCAGGGACCCATATAGGCTCCTGCCGCATCTCTTTCCTTATCTGTTCAATGGTCAGGCTCTCTTTTCCAGTTCTCCCCGGATGGCCTTCAAAAACTCCAGGCTGTTTACCGCCCTGGCTGGGGTCTCCCCCTCCCAGAGACCCGCCAGGTCCTTTGTCATGGTCCCGCCCTCAATGACGGCGATGGAGGCGTTCTCCAGCTTATCGGCAAATTGCCCCAAAGCCGGGATCCCATCCAGCTCTCCCCGCTTGCGAAGGGCCCCGCTCCAGGCAAAGATGGTGGCCATGGGATTGGTGGAGGTCTCCTCCCCCTTCAGATACTTGTAATAGTGCCTTGTCACCGTGCCGT
>CANRZY010000023.1 GCA_947644625.1 uncultured Pseudoflavonifractor sp. | reverse complement strand
CCCCCCCCCTTTTCAAGCAGAAGACGGCATACGCGATGTTGTCGGGTGACTGGAAGTTCAGACGTGTGCTCTTCCGATCTAGGGCGGCGCGGCTGGTGACCTGACCCTCGGCATACTGCACGTTGGTGCCGCCGTTCAGGACCTCCCTGGTGATGGTGTCCAGCGTCCGGCCCGCCTGGGAGCCCAGCAGCTTAGTGGCCTCCACCAGGTTATTGTCCACGGCGGTAAGGATCAGCATATCGCTGAGCTCAATGAAGCCGCCGTACTGCTTCACCGTGGCGGTGACCACGCCCATGGACAGCTTCTGTCCGTCGGGGGTCACGCCCTCGGTCAGAGGGGTGAGCGCCTTGGGCAGGGGATCGTACTTCCGGAACTCGATGGTCTTGCCGCCGTTCACGGGAATGGCGTGCTTCTGGCCAAACTGGTCGTGGACCAGCTCAGGCTCGGCCATGTCGATGAGGTAGTCGGAATAGTAGGTCTTCATCTCTCCGGCCAGGTCCTGGCCCGCGCCGGTCTGGGTGGTCACATTGGTGTTGCCGTCAAACAGATCCAGCTTGACGTCCAGCATAATAAGATCCTTCCAATAGTTATTCATGTTTGTTTTCTCCTTTTCTTTTTTGGGTTTTTGTTTTGCCGCCGGGTCAGAATATGATTTTCTCTCCCCTGGCGGCCCGCCGGGCGATCTCCGCCCGGTCCTTTTTGGTCAGCTTGCTTACATCACCCTTCACGGTAAACCCGCTTTGGGCGGTGGTGCCGTTTTCTGCCGGGCGGACCCCTTTGGCCCGGATCCCGGCCACCACATGTTTCTCCATGTTTTTGGCCGCCGTCTCCGCCACCTGCGCCTTGATCTCCTCCATATGGATGACCTCATAGGCGTGGCGCACGGGAATGCCGGACTTGAGAAGCGCCAGGAACCTGGGCTCCCGGACCTCCACGGCCAAATCAAAACCGGGATACCGCTTTTGAAGCTCCTTCTCCTCTCCGTACCATTGCCGGAGCTGCCCGTCCACCTTTTCCCGCACCTGCCGCTGCCGCCGCTCGTCCAGCAGCTCCCGGTTCTCGTCCCAAAACTTCTGAAGGCGTTTGTATTGCTCCACGCTCATACCGGCCTCCTTCGCGGCCCGGACCCAGTGGGCATTGTCCTCGTCAATGGCCTTTCTCAGCTTTTCTGTGTCGCCATCCCCAATGCCGTACCGGTCCATCAACAGGTCCAGGATGGGCTGACTTTTTCCCAGCCGCTCCTCCAGTCCCTTTGTCTCTTTAAAGCGGCGGTTGATAATGTTTTGCGTGTCCTCGCTGTAAAAATCCTTGAACTCTCCGTTTATCAGCTCTTGATAACGCTTCCTCCTTTCTTTTCGCGCGTCTTTGTCTGTCAGGCTCTGAAGCGGTCTGTCCGCTCGGTCGCTTTCAGTGCGTTCGTGCTGGCCTACAAGCCGCTTTGCGGCTTTCCGCTCGCCCTCACTCCCCTCCAAGCTCCCTCGCAGCCCGCTTCTCTGCCCTTCTCTCTCCCCGGCGACGGGAGACTGTTTGATTTTCTCTTTTCCGCCCGTATCCTTGCCCTGTCCGGCGGCGGCAGGGCCTGCCTGTGTTCCGCCCGATATATCTCCTGCCCCGGCTCCCGCGGCGGCGCCGCCGTCAAACAGGTGCAGGTCGATATCCAACCATGTTTTGTACTCCATCTCTTCTTCTCCTCTTATCCGTATGTTGACGCTTCCTCCGTTACCCAGATCAGCTCTGGATGGCTTCGCTCCAATTGCTTCAACCCGATTACCGCCATCTCGTAGGCCGCCTCCGCCTTCGCCCCTCCCCGAAACCGAAGCTCCACATTCCCCGGCTCCATCCAACGCCTTTCCACAAGGATCTCCTCTTCATTGACCAGATACCCGGCCAGAGAATAAAGGATCCCGGAGATATAGGCGCACCCCTCCACGCTCCCCGTGGCATGACCTCTTGCGATGATCTGATACCGCTTCTCTCCCCATCGTGCTTTGACTGTTGTCATATTTCCGGCCTCGATCTCTTTGCCAAGCGCTCTCCATAGGAAGTCATGGGCGTATGCGCTTGCAGGATCTTCCCCGTAGGGCTGGGGCTTGCCCCAGCCGCCTTTGTCTCCGGCTCCTGACTACCGGAAGGGCTGGACTTTGCCGCTTTTCTTCCCTGGGGGGCCTGACTGCCGGGAAAGCCCGCTCCCTTGCCCTCCGTTCCCGGCGCAGCCCCAGCCGCGGCCTGAATAAGCGTTCCCATCTGTTCCATCTGCTGGCTCATCTGCTCCATGTTCTTCATCAGCGTCTCCCCCTGCTTCACCTGCTCCTGCACCTTTTCCTTCCCCTCAAACTCCATCATTTGCAGAGCGCCAAGGGCCTCCTGGGCCCGTTTGGGATTAAAAAAGCCCAGCTTATAGAGCTCCTTGGCCCGCTCGTTCTGCTCCATCCGGGAGAAGGGATTTTTCTTTTGCGCCATGATCTTAATGTCAAAAATAGGCTTTCTATAAAGCTCCGGCTCTTCTCCTTCGTAGGCGGGGGATACCGCCTGGTCCCGAATGGGACCGTTGTTTACATCCACAAACTGGTACTCTCCCGGCGACGTTCCCATAATGCGGAAGGACCGGGTCTCGTCATAAAACTGGCGTATGAGCTCGATGCACATGGAATTCAGCGCCGTATAAGTCCGGTAGCTGGCCGAGATCATGTCCCGGCTGGCCTTGTTCCCCGCCTCCTGCAACGCGGCGATGGCCGCCGCCGCCGTGACTCCAGAGCCTGCCCCGCCCGAATTCACATCCCGGTTGGCCGCCGTGTCCTTCATCTCCTCGATCTTCATTTTAAGGACATTGACGAACACTCCGTCCAAGGGCCGTACCTGGATCTCCTGAAGCCGCTTGTCGTCCAGCTCCCCCTCCACGTCCACGATGGGTTCATTCCAATCCAAAAATTGTTCCTTATTGATGTTGGTGCTGGTGGAGGCAAAATATCTCCGCTTGGTCCCCATCATGGCGGTCTCCAGAATGTTGGCGGAGAGCTTGTCTATGTATAGCTGGGGATCCTTGCAGATGGCAACGTATCCAAACCCCACCGGGGTCCCCTTTTCCGGGAACATCACGTCCAGCACCACCGGGTAAAGCCCATGGTCATACCAGCCCCTCTCCTGGTATTCCGGCTCATTCTCGCTGGCGAAAAGCAGAGTGTCCCCCACAAACTTGGCGTAGTGGAGCACTGTCCGCCCGCTGGGGGAGAGGACCTTATAGTACCAGTCCACCACCACGCTTTTTCCGCTCACGTCCACCGTATCGTCGTAGATGTACTCCTTTACATCCACCGTACTGCCCTTCCGCTTTCCCCTGCATTGGGGATATCTCTGCTCCAGCAGGTCTTCATCCACCAGCTCCACGAGAAAGAGGTTCCGGCTCTGCTGGATATCGGTGATCCCCGGCTCCCAAAAGAGCTTGAGAAGGTCGATCTGGCGAATGTCGATATCCCCCAGCCCATTCTCCTTCTGGTTGTTCCAGAACACCCCGTAGGCCGCCGTGCCGTGCTTGAGCTTCTCCCACCAATTGTCCGAATAGGTCTGCTCATAATCGTTATACTCCAGGATCACCGGAAGCACGGAGGAGAGCACCTTGGCGCTTTCCTCATCGTTTCGCTCCCGTGGCAGCACCACCGGCTCAGGATAGTTGTCCATAGCGTCGGCGTGCTTGTTGAGGATGGAATTAAAAAGCCACGCGCTGGTAGGCTCCGGGGCCGCCTGGGCCCCGTTTCCCTTGCCACGGCGGATGACCTCCCAATGCCGCAGCTCCCACCATAGCTCGTCCTGGACGATCCGCTCCTCCAGGTTCCGCTTTCCCTGCTTATACCGGTTCAGAATCTCAATGGCACGGGCCACCTCTTCCTCTCCGATCCTGGGTTTTCCCTCGGACCGGGACAGCAGCGCCATTTCCAACTCCGGGGAGGGAACGCTCCCGCCATCGGTCTGTACGCCCGGCACTCCCATGCCGCCCGGAGGTCCCTCCTCCCGCCGGTCCTGTTCTCGTTTTCCAAAGATCATTTGTATCCTCCTTTTGCTTTCCTGTGTTCTGCTTTCCTAAACTGCCTCCATCTGGCCTACGGTCTTTTTCTTGACACCCCTAAAGTTCCAGCGTATGATGTAAATGGTATGATTTTCTGATTTTACATCGTCTGACGAAGGGGTTTACTGTATGAAAAAAGCACTTCTGAAAATCGGCCATGGCATCTGCTTTTTGCTCACTCTCTTTTTTGCGTCGGCGGCATTTCATTTCCGTTCTGAAATTGGAATGCTTTTGGGTGAAATTTTTCTTGGCACTGGGCCGGCCCTTGGCATGATCGCATGCCGAAATGAGCTCAACGAACAGCGCTCCTGGAAGATCCTGCTCTGCCTCGGGATTTGGATCGTGGTCGTTACCCTTCTTTGCCTCAGCGTTTAAGACGTTTCTCCCCCTGTCTCAAAAGTACCGCCGCTTCCAGATTTTTTAAAAGGAGTCCTGCTTTATGAAAAAAGCACTTCTGAAAATTGGCCATGGTATCTGCTTTTTCCTCACCGTTGTCTTCTTGGCGGCGGCATATCACTTTTTGTGGTCTGATATTGGGACATTTCTGTTTTCTGTTTTCATTGGTACCGGGCCGGCTCTTGGCATGATGGCGTTCCGAAACGAGCTCAACGAACAGCGCTCCTGGAAAATTCTTCTTTACCTTGGAATTTGGATCTTAATCATTACGCTTTTTTCCTCTACGTTTTAAACAGTGTGTCCCACTAATTGGAAGGATCCTTCTTTTGTTTCCTGATAACAATCGCCGTTGCCTCTTTGACTGCGGCGATCCTTTCCTCCAGCTTCATGTTCTTTGTAAGCCTCAGGCCTCCCCAGTGGGCCAGATATCCCAACATGCTCTGATTTTCCAGCAGCTTTCTTGCCGTATGGTCGCTGATCCAGGGGTTTTCTTTTTCTTTGAGCATATCCATATTTTCTGCCCCAGCCGGAGCAAGCCTTTGTTCCCCCGCCTCCAGTTTTTTCCCTATCCCTACCCCCAAGTCAGAAACTTTTTCCTGCGCCGCTGTTTTGAATATCGTTTCCGGTATTACACTGATATCCACGCCCGCTTTTTCTAATTCATTTACAAAAAGCTCGATGGTTTCTTTGGGCGCTCCGCTGATGTCAAGTATTTTGACCGACTCGATCAGCGAATCCATCGGGATCATATTGATGGCTCCGTTTACCCCGCCTATGATCATCGCGATATCTCTGGCCGTCTTCTCGGAGACGCCGTTCTCCCGCATTCTGTTATAGGCAAGCCCCGCCTGAATTTCCACATTGGTCGCTATGCTTCCCGCCTTATACCCCATTATGGCCGCTGCGGGAACTGTCACCACTTCCTCCGGGAGCGTTGCCTGGGGACCCAACTGTCCGGCCACAGCCGCCGCTCCCGCCGCCCCTGCCATGGCAGCCCAGGGTTCAGGCCTCAGCGCTTTATATGCTTCTTCTCCCGCCCAAGAGGATAGGTTAGAAAGCCATTTCTCCCACCATTCCTCCGGCATAAATTTGTACTCTTCCCCCGCCAACTTTTCCTCGTACTCCGCTTTACGGTTATCCTCGTTTCCCCACATCTCCCGGAAGCTCTCCCTGCCAAGCATGGAGGTATCATACCCTTGCTGGAAAGAGCCCACTGTCAGGTCCCACAGGGTAGGATCACGGTAGCCATCCTTCCTTTTCTCCTCCTCCCACTCCCAGTTCATGGCGTACTCCCATTCTTTCTGAAGGGTCTCGATGCGGCGATCCAGTTCCGCCGCCTTTTCTCGGAGCTCCCGGCCTTTTTCCTCCCAACGGGACATTTCTTCCGGGGTCTCCTGGATCATCGCCTGGCTCTCCCAGGTCTCCGCCTCCCGGAGCAGGTCATCACGTTCTCCCTCCAGCGGCTCCAGCACCTCCCGGACCTCCAGGGAGGTGCGCGGAGGTGTTTTTCGTTTGAGCCAATGTCCCGACTCTTTTTCCTCCACAGGCCTTTGGGACTTGATCCCCGCCTGGGGCCCCGCCCCATAAGGAAGCTCCGGCTCCTTCACCTGGTCTTTTCCTGCCAGGTAAGGGGCAACCACCGTCCCCGTTTCCGGTCCCGTTGGCGTTGTGTCTACCTTCTGCGGCTTCGGATATCCCCACGCCTGGGGCCCCGCCCCCTAAGGAAGCTCCGGCTCCTTCACCTCGTCCCGCCCTGTCAGATAAGGGGCGGGATTCTGTTCTGTTGATGTCTCCGGATCACTTTCCACCGTTTCCTTTTTGGGCTCCTCCTGGGAATATCCCGCTCCCTGAAGAGCGGCGGCATAGGGCATAGAGGGGCCCTGAACACTGTCCCTCCCGGCAGCGTATGACGCCGGGGCGCTTTTAAGCGGAGTGAAAGCCCCCATGGGCAGCTTCTTTCTCTCCGGGGCCAGTCCCCAGTCTGCTTTTCGTTTCCATTCCATCTGTCCTTCTCTCCTCTTTTTTAATACCGTCTGTAAAATTCATATCTGTCATAACTCCCCGTTTTCCCCAGATCCAGCGGATCATAGTCCGACGCCCCGGTCACAAGGCGGGGCCTGGGGGCGATGGGGTTTTTCATGCACACATACCGCAACTCGTCGTAGATGTGGTCCTCCCCTGCGGTGTCCACATCCTCCACGTTACTTTCGTCGTACACCAGATTGGGTACGGTACGGATAAAGTGCTTACAGCTATTGAATACATAGAGCAGCGGGATCCCGTTTTCGTCAAAGGAGAGCCGGTGATGGATCTGCATTTTCCCGTCCAGCCGGGCGTGGTTTCCCTTTTCCCAATAGATCCTCTCTCGCTCAAAGAGAGACCCAATGCTCTCTGTACCGTCGCTTCCCCAAATTGCGGGGTCTCCTACCCGTGAGATCTTTTTTCCCTTCAGGTTGGGGTCCTCCCCCTCAATGCTCCGAATGGCCCGTGCCACCTCTCCCGGCTCCCATTTAAGGCCCACGTTCGGGGTCCCCGTGCAGCCGTAAAACTCCCGGATCCGGTAAAGCCTCCGCTCGTGGTCCACAGCATACCAGCCCACCGAAAAGGGCCGGGAATATCCCCAGTCCAGCGCGCTCCATATCCTCCACGTTTCCGGGATCCGGAAGGGGGAGATCACATGGGTCCCCTTTCGGTCCTCATAGTGGCCGGGATCGTTGCGCCACTCGGTAAACACCTGGCCGGAAAAGCTGTCCCAGTCCCCGTAAAGAAGGGCGTTGCGCTCCGCCTCCGGCATGGAGGCAAGGCGCTGGATGTATTGGGGATCATTCTCCAAAAGGGCGGGGTTATCAAAGACGGAGGAGGGCACAAAGATCCGGCTCTGCTTCTGCCGGACCTCTCTCCCGTCCGGCTCCCGCCAGCTTACCTCCTCCTGGATGGGGGTCATGGGGGGCCCCGCCGTAATAAACCGCTCCTTCACCCAGCCGTGGCCCACTCCGCCGGGATTGGCCGTAGAACGGAGGTAGACACGGGTCCCCGGCCCGTTGGGCCGGTTTCGAGAAAAGAGGTAGCTGTACTCCTCAAAGGTAAAATGGGTCAACTCATCAAAGGCGATAAAGTCATAGGCCTGGCCCTGGTACTTGGTCTTGTCCTTCCCATACTGCATAGCCCCAAAGAGGATCTTTGCCCCTGTGGGAAAGGTCCAGGTATGGGTGGTGGAGTTATACCTTGCCTTGGGGTAGGCCCTGGGATAGTAATTCAGGGTCTTATCCACCAACTCGGCAAGCTGGGGAAAGGTCTTGCGGAGGATGAGGGCCTTGTAGTGGGGGATATGGACCTGACGCAGGGCCTCGATGACCAGCGCGTCCGACTTCCCCCCTCCGGCGGCCCCGCCGTAGAGGGCCTCATACTCCGGCCGGGCCATAAATACCGCCTGCCGGGGCTGGGGCTTCCAGATCATCCTCACAAACCTCGCTCCTCTCTGTCGGCCTTTCGTCCAACATCCGCTCTGCTCCGTTGCTCGTCCTCTCCCCACAAAAGCTGAAAACCGCTTTTGCGGGGGTCCCTTTTTTCATTCATCATTCCTCCGCCCCCTCTCCTGGCGCTTCGCCTTCCCCGGCGTCCTCCCGGATCTCCGGCATAAGGATCACGCCGCCGAGATCCCCTTTGGTCTTTTTCCCCTCGTCCTCCTCCCGGCCCCAGTGGAAATTGGACCGGAGCTCAAATTCCGCTCCTTGCCGCCTGTCCTTGTCAATGAGCTGGCTTTCCCAATAATCCTCCACCCGCAGTCTGGCCCGCTCCACCGTCACCCGGCATTTCTTCTTGCCCCGAAAGCTCAGCAACTCCCTCCGCCCGGTAAGGCCCAGGGCCAGAGCCAGCCCGCTGACCGTGGGCGGATGGGCTCCCACCATCAGGGGAAATCCTTGCTTATCCAGCACTGCTTCTCCCTCTCCATTGTAAAAGGGCTCCCCCCGGCAGTCCTGAAAGTAGGCGTCCACAAGGGCCTGAAGCTCCTCCGGGGTCTTATCCTTCGCTGTTCCGATCCTTCTCTCCCCCTGTTCCGCCGCCGTCCTCCTCGGCGTTTTCTTTTCTGGGATGCGCCGTCAGCACATACCCCTTGCCCTCCGCTCCCCGCCGGGCCTGAAGGGCATACGCCTCATTCAGCTCCGCCGCCGAAAATCCGGGCAGCTCCAGCCCCTTTCCTCCCGCTTCCGTCTCCGCGCCAAACTCCAGGACCACCGCCGTCAAAAGGGCGTCCACCGCCGCCTGGAGCTGGACCGCTCCCCTTCTTGTCTGGCCCAACCGCTCTTTCAGCTCCTTTAGCTCCCGCGCCTGGTCCTCCACCTTTTTCTCCAGCCGTCCCTTTTCCCTCTCCAAGTTTTTTGTTTTAGATGTATCCCTCATTCCTGTTTCTCCCCCTTTTCTTTCGGTCAATAGCCTCTCTCGTAGTCCTCCCACCACTGCCAGGCGTCCACATATCTGACACAGCCTTCGCAGCCTACAATGTCGCCCAGCTCATTACGGTAAAAGGTATCTGTCTTCTCTCCGCACACCGGACAGCGGGGCCAGCACTCCTCCCCATACTCCGGCGGAATCAGTTTCCTCTCCGGAAGATCGTCATACCACATTCCATCACCTCCTCTTTTGTTTATCTTACTAAACATTTATGGCAAAAAAATTTCTTCCACTGTTTTTCCCAAGGCAGTAGCCACCCTCCGCAGGACCGCCACCGTTGTGATTCCCCCGTCGTCACTTTCCAGCTCCGCAAGGGAACCCACCGGAACGCCCGCCTTTCGCTCCAGTTCCTCCTGTGTCAGTCTTTCCCGGAGCCGTATGTTCCGCAGCCGCGTTCCCATGTCGCTCCCTCCTTTCCTCCATAGTTTACTCCACTAGACATTTATTGTCAAGTATATTTTACAAGTTTTCTCATTTTTGTTTAGCCGGGTATATTTATTTACCTCACTCCTTCCCGCCAAGCCGGAACAGCCCTTTCTTCCACAGCCTCTTTTCCGCCAGCCTGCTAAACAACCTTTGTCAAGTATATTTTTCAATTTTCTTGACTTTTTGTTTAGTGGAGTATATACTGAACTTACCTCCCACGGAAAGGAGAGTCGACAAACATGACTTTGGGCGAACTTGTTCATGCCTACCGGGAAGAACATGGAATGACCATGCAGGAATTTGCCGACCGAAGCCACCTCAGCAAGGCCTATATCTCTATGCTGGAACGAAACCGGAACCCCAAAAGCGGCCGGCCTCCGGTCCCTTCCCTGGAGACCATCCGCGCCATCAGCCGCGTCATTGGGGCGGACTTTAACGATGTGATCGCCGCCCTGGACGCCGACCAGAGCGTCAGTCTTTCCTACCTTCAGTCCCGCCGTCCCCTTTCCGACAATCTGATTCCTTTGGAACCCATGGATCAGGTTCCCCTACTGGGACAGATCGCCTGCGGTACTCCTATTCTGGCTGAACAGAATGTGGAGGACTATGTGGACCTTCCCCAGCATATCCGGGCCGATTTTGCCCTTACCTGCCGGGGAGACAGTATGATCGGCGCGGGGATTCAGGATGGGGACATGGTCTATATCCGGCAGCAGCCTGAGGTGGAAAACGGAGAGATCGCCGCCGTGATGGTGGATGACGAGGAAGCCACCCTGAAGCGGTTCTATTTTGACGGCTTTACCGTCCAGCTGGTGGCGGAAAACCCCAAATTTCCCCCCATGGTCTTTACCGGAGAGGAGATCAGCCGCCGGGTCCATGTGGTGGGCCGGGCCATCGCCTACACCCACACCATCAACTAAGTCTCTCTTTCCTTGAATAACCGATCAAAGAAGAAAAAGGCGGGCCCCTGATCTGTATAGATCGGGGGCCCGCCTTTTTCTTTTTACTTGTCAGGCCGCTCCAACATCCTGCGGAAAATGGCGGCAATCTGAGAGCGCTGGGCGCTGCCCTGGGGAGCAAGATAATTGTCTCCCACCCCATTTACCAGGCCCTGCTCTACGCTCCAGTTCATGGCGTCCGTAGCCCAGGGAGCTACCTGGGTTCCATCCTGAAAGTCGGATACCCGGTCGGAGGCGTTCACATCCTCCCCCTGAAGCTTCGCGTAATTTTGCAGCAGAACGGTCAGCTGCTCCCGTGTGACCACCTCATCAGGGCCAAAGCGTCCGTTCCCGTAGCCCAGAGCTACTCCCTGCTCTACCGCCCAGGCCACCGCCTCGGCGCAGTAGGAGCTGTTATCCAGGTCTTCAAAGAAGACCTGGGTAGTCTCCGGCGCGCCGGAGAGCCGCCACAGCATGGTGACTACCATTCCCCGTGTGGTCAGTCCCTCGGGGGTAAAGCCCTCGCCGGTACCGTTCATCAGGCCGTTCTGATAGGCATAGACCGCATCGGTATAATACCAGCTCTCCCCCGCTACATCCTCAAAGGGGAAATATCCTACGGTATACTTTGCCAGTCCGGGCGCCTGGAAGCTCACCTTACCCTCGTTATATTCGCAGGCAATGGCCTCCAGATTTCCATCCTCACCAAAGCCCCAGATCACAAGATACTGGGCCTCTTCCCCCTCTGCCAGGGTATAGGGGATACTGACCCGGACCTTTCCGCCGGAAAGGGCTGCTGCACCGCTTTCCGCCCTCAGCTCCACAGTAGGCCGGTCCTGAATCAGGCTTCTCCATTCTTTTTCCAGCTCCTCCCCCTTACGGGCAGCAGCGGTAAAGGTTACGCTTCCCTTTGCGGCAGCCTGATTTGCCATACTTTCCAGCTCTCCAGCCTCCCATGTCAGGCAGGCGGCAGGGGTATTGACCGTCAGGCTGGCTCCGGCCTGGGCCAGCTCCTTCATGCTGGCCGTGGGGACTACCGCCTTGTTTTCCTTCGCAGGGCTGCCCACCTTCATCTCCAGGGTCACATTGGCTTTGGTCCCGCTCGTCTCCGCAGCCTCAAGGGCGCTGGACAGAGCCTGGGACAGGGCGGCTTCCTGGTAACGGACGGTGGCGGTCCCATTCTGAACAGAGGCAATCCCCGTCACAGTAACGGCGGTAACTCCATCCGCAGTCTCAGGCCGGGAGACCTGCTGGGTCTCCGTTCCTCTGGAGCCGCCGGAGCTGGTGGTCGGCTTTTCAGGATCCACTGGGTCCACTGGGTCCACTGGGTCCACCGGATCCACAGGATCTACCGGCTTCCCCTCGCCAAAGACCACGCTCCTGGTCTGGCCCCGGCTGCCAGCCACGTCCACGGTAAGAATGGTGGAATCCTCTCCCCGCTCCACCGTGATCGCCTCATCCCCGGTATAAGTCTCATCCACAGGGAAGGCCAGGGTCACGGTGATGGTCCCAGTAGCCTTGTTGGTGGGATCGGCTATCGAAACCACCAGCCGCTCCTGCCCGTCCTTTCCATAGAGCACACTGGCGGGCTTATCCACCGTGATTCCCGCCTTCTCGCTGCTCCCGGCGGCAAAGAAGTTGGCGGCGGTGAGCCCCAGCTTTGTCTCCCGGACCGCATGGACCGTGTTGGTGTTGTCCAGGATCTCCACATCGGGCTTGGCGTTATACTCCGCCGTTTCCACCTCGCTCTTGCCGGGCAGGATGATGTAGGAGTAGCCCTCTCCAGCGGGGTTGGCCCCATGCTCCAGATACATGGTAATGAAGCTGTTGGTCACATCGGGGCTATACTGGAACTTTTCATAGGTATTCATCAGATCCCAGCTCTGGGTCCGGGTCTCCCGCAGGCCGGTAACGGTGGCCGTGCCGGGGAACACATACCCTACCTCAGCGCCGGACACATTGCCCTCCATGTGAATATAGCCTACCCCTTCATGCTTTCCGGCAAAGGTATCCTCCCTGGCCGGAGTGGGGGGCTGTACGGTAAGGGTAGAATAACAGAAGGTTCCCGTCGTATCGGTACTGCTTGCGGTATTCCAGCCTGCCGGGGCATTCCCCTGTGTACCATCGTCAAAGTTATCGGAAAGAAGCACGCCCTCTCCGTTTTTCAGGGTCAGGTTATCATAATAGCCTACTCCTGTTCCACCATTGGGTGTGCCAAACTGGATGCCGTCAATGGTAGCATTTTCCTTCAGCAGCTTGGCGTTTGTCAGATCCACCGCTTCATGGGTAATGTGGTTTTCCACGGCGGTGATCTGTTTCCCGTCCAGGTAATAGTGGGCTACCTGCCGGTCCAGATCCACCTCCAGCCGGATATGGTGCCACTGTCCCTGGGTCAGCGTCTGAGAGTCCGCCATACCGTCCTGTCCGCTGCCCGATGTGGACACCCGGTAGCCCAGCTTCCCATCCCGGAGGATCAACTGGGTCACCAGCGCTCCGCCGGAGGTAAAGGAAACGGAAAGGTAATTGTCGTTCTTGGGGAACATGGCGTCGCACTCCAGAACCACCGTTCCGGCGGTCTGCTCAGGGAGGGTCTTCACTGCGGTCAGCATTTTGCCTGCGGTATTGGAGGACACCTCCAATACCTTATATTCCACCGGATCAGGGGTGGCCGGAACGGGTCCCAGCGCCTGCTCCACACCGTCTACGCTCACCCGGTTGGAAAGATCCAGCCTTGCCTTGTAGTTCTCCACGATGGTCTCCACCGGATAACCGCTCTGGGAAGAGATATCGGAGCCCAAAAGCACCGCCTCATCGTCAAACATGAAATAGGATTTCTTGGAGTGGGCGCCGTTGTCGATCTCAAAGGCGGTGGCGCCGTACTTCTCCAGGAAGCTGACGCCCCCTACGATATCGGAGCCGTTCTTCTTCTTGTTGCGGAAGTTGGATGCCTTATTGTAGCGGTCCACCGTGGTGCCGGGCAGACGCTGGTGGTCCACGCTGCCCCAGAAGTTATCGGCATACTTTTCCTGGTCGGCGTTGTAGAGGTACAGCATACCGTCGGCGGTATGCCACATATTTTTGCCTTCCTCGTTTGTCACCTCATAGGTAGTCACATTCCAGCCGCACATGGCAAGGCCAAAGGCATAACCGGGAGTGTGCTGCACCGCACGGGCCATGCTGGGGAACTGGAAGTAACCGGTCAGCGGCCCTCTGGGGGTAATACTCTCATCGGCCAGGATCTCTTTGCCCTTCAGAATGTGGTTCAAGCTCACATAGTACTCCAGGAAGAAGCCGGTATCATCGTGGAAGATATACCCTTTCTCATCCTGCTCCAGAAGATACTTTACCATGGACAGGGCCCTGGCCTTCTGCTCCCCCTCCAGCGCGTCGGTAAGGGTGATGATGGCCCGGATAACCTGCCGTCCGGCGATGTGGTCCTGTCCTCCGGCCCGGGAGATCTCCCGGTTGCGGATCATATCCATCATGGCGGTATTGTAAAGGAAGGGTTCATAGGACTTGAAGATGGCGTCAAAGAACACCTTCTCCGAGCCGTCGTCATATTGGATTGCGTAGTCTGTCCCGGCCAGCACCGTGACCATGGGAGCCATCGTCACGATAAAGGCCTTGCCATAGCCGCCGGTATAGGGAAGGTTGTCGTGCTGGACATAGGACCCGTCGGCGTAGAAGCCGTCGCCCGACGTCACATAGCGCAGTTCGGTCTTCACTCCCGGCGCCACCAGAGCCAGCTTGGCGGCGTCCTTCATCAGGATGGCGTTCTCCGCTACTACGCTGCACTTCCAGATCTTATTGGCGCCCGTCATAGAGGGCTGGGGCGAATAAGAATTTACCGAGGAGGTAAATTTTTGCAGCTGCTCCGCCGTCAGATCGTCATACATCAGCACCATCAGGTCCAGGAACCGCAGCGGAGTCCCTATCTCCCAGTCATACCAGTTTCCCACCTTCCCGCTGGTGGTGGAATACTTGTTATCATCGTACATAAAATCCATACCCGCCAGGATCAGATCCCGGAAGGCTTCATCCTCAAAGTGTTCACAGCCCTTGGTCCGGTAGGCCAGAGCCAGAGATTTAAGCCGGTCATAAGTCAGCGTCCGCTGGCTGGAACCGGTCTTATTCTGCTCCGTCATGGGGTAATCGGTAAACACCATATGCGCTGCCATAAAGGCGTCATAATAGTTTTGATACCCATTGCCTGTGACTGGCACCATCTGCTCCAGAATATCCTGGGCGTTTTGGTCCAGCGTTTCGATATAGGCGGCGATATCGGGATCGGTCTCGTCAAAGTCGTTGCTTCCGGCGATCTGGTAATACCAGCGCAGGCGGAGCATATCGAACTCATCCATCCCCACCCATACCTGGACGGTCGCTGTCAGAGCCTTTGTATTGGTAAGAAACTCGCTCACCGCGATCGTCCCGTTAAAGGTATATTCACCCTTTTGGTTGGGATCATAACCGGAACAGGTCCAATTGGCGATAGGCACCAGCTTTGTTACGCCTCCGGTAAGGCTTGCCTCCACTGCGGCAGGCAGACTCAGATTGTCCTGAGTCGTCCCCATACTCACAAAAAGGGACTTAGGCTGGGTAATGGAAAGGATATCCCGTACCGTGGTATCGGGGGCTACCGTAACGGAAGCGGTCACAGTAGGATCGTCTATCGCGTAAAGCCCTCCAGTCCGCAGCGTTCCCGTCACCGTCTGCTCTCCGTCCTGTCCGGGGTTGTAGCTGGTTTCCTCCCAAACAACGGGTACACGGGCCTTTTTGCCATTCTCCAGCGTTACTTCCAGAGAATCAGGCAGTCCCAGAGCGTCAAAGCCGGTATTGTAGGGCACATGTTTTGCTGTGGGAGCCGTCACAGCGCTAATCGTGAGCGCGCTTCCCCGGCGAATGATAATATCGTCGGCATAAATGGTGCCCAGCGGTTGGCTGGGGGCCGCCACCCGAAGGCTTCCAATGGCTTCCTTTCCGGCGTTTCGGAAGGTGGCGTCTGTCACCAGTCTTTCTCCGTTGATCCAAACGGAGTACTTTTCCGCCTCCGTATCCAGCCGGATCTCCAGATCGTACCATACGCCCGTCTCCACCCCCAGAATGCTCTGGGTGCTGCTGGAGGAAGTGCCTGGCCTGTGGCCGATGGCTCCTCCACCGCTTACGTTCATAATGCTGATGGCGGGCGTAGTGGTCGTTCCCTTATACAGATGGATACCGGCTGCCTCCGGGACCCCATTGGGATTCAGAGCGCTGTCCTTGGGGAACATGACGCAGACGCTCACAAGCGCCTCTCCCTGAATAGGCTCATCCAGGGTCACGGTGGCGGTCTTATCCTTTCCTGCCTGGGTAGCCGAAACGCCCAGGACCTGGTTGTCCTTGTCTGCGGGATCGGTCACCACCTTGACCCAGGAGGTAGCGGAGGAGGTACCGCTGCCAGCCGCCGTCCATCCATCGGGAACCTGGTCCAGGGTCTCCTCCTGGAAGTCAAATACCAAAATGTCTCCCACCAAGACGGTAATTCTTGCCGTCAGGGCGTTGGGATCTGTCACATTCTGGGGCATGGTAAGAGTTCCGGTCAATGTATAGGCCCCATCCACGTCCCCTTGATACCCCGCCAGCTCCCAGCTTACATCCGCCATCCGGGTACTGCCATCGCTGAGGCTGATCTCCACCTGTGCGGGAAGGACCGCCTTCAGCGCATCCGCCCCAGTGCCGGAGGGAACCTTGGCAGCGGCAGGCCTGGTCACTGAGACCGCCTTCAACGTAGGATCAGGGTCCTTTTTCACAGTAGCGGTATAGGTTTTACCATAGGAAGAGGCGGTATCGATCTCCAGCGTGAGGGGCGCATAGCTCCTTACCGTCACGCCATCTCCCAACTGCGCCCCCTCCTCCAGGGCCACCCCAGCATAGGTCACGGTAAGGGTTGCGGCGCGCTGGGTGGGATCGGAGATGGAAAACTGAAGCGCATCCTCCGTCTCCTTTACCATCACGGCGGCGGGGGCGCTCACTGTGATGCCGCCGCCGGCAGCGTTGGCCGACCAGAAAAATCCCGCTGTGATCCCCAGCCCGGTCTGCTTGACCACATGGGCCTCGTCCGTCTGCTTCAGGATTTCAAATCCGGGAGTCTGAGCGTAGGCCTGGGTCTCCTGGACGGTCTTATTGGGCAGCACCGCATAAGCGTAGGCGGCGCCCGTGGGCTTCTGGCCGTGATCGAAGGCAAAGACGGCAAAGCCGTTTGTCACTTCCCCGCTGCTGGCCCCCACATCACCCCAATCCCCGGTACGTACCTCCTTCAGAACCTTGACGGAGGAGGCCGTGGGCAGATAGTACCCCACCTGGCTTCCACCCTCTCCGGCAAGATGGAGGGTGGTCACGTTGTCAATGACCGTTCCCTTAGGGGCGACAGGACCCTTTACGTCCTCCACCGTCACGGTGACATTTTTATCCGGGACAGCGCTGTACTGAGCCCAATTGGGCAGAGCTTGCATATCCATATGGAAGAAATCTTCATAGAAAACAGAACTGCCGTCCGCCTTGGACACCTTCACATGATCTACCTGGAGATCTCCGTCAACGGTATTTTTCCCCTGCGTTCCAAAGCGGAGTTTTGCCAGCGCTCCGGCGGCCGCCGCCGTATAATTGAACGTCTTGGTTACCGGAGCATTACCGGAGACCTCCATGGTAACGCTTACCTTCTTCTCCGCTGGATCGGTGACAAAGCGGAGAATAAACCAGGAATTGGTTTTATACGCAGTGATCGCCGTATCCTTATTTCCCCCATCCGTATTACGGAACTCATAATTATATGGGGAACTCTGCCGGGAGAACGTGTAGGCAATCAGATTTCCAGCCTCATCCAGCAAATTGACCTGGAAGAAATTGACCGCCTTTGGAAGCCGGATCCTGGTTTCCACGGTCACAGGTTCCTCTGCCTCTACACCAGCCTGGGTCAGCGCGTCGGTCAGGTCGATGGTAAAGCTGCCAGAGGAACTGTCGCTGGTTCCGGCATAATCGTGGATCTGAAGGTAACGGGAGACAACGCTCTCCGTCTCCAGGTCGTTGTCCAGCACATCATTTTGTGCCTGGCCGTTCACCGTTACCTGATCGGCGGCCGCCCTGTCGATCCTCCGGTTTTCAATCACAGTCTCCACAAAGTTTCCGGTATCAGAGGTGATCCCGGTCCCCAGGGCCACGATCTCATCGTCAAACATAAACCAGGACTTTCTGGCCTCCACTCCGTCCCGGGCTTTTCCGTTACCAAAGCTCTTCAGGTGCATACCGGCCACGCCGTAGAGGTCGTCCATGTCGGCCATACCTACTTCCGTATAGGCGCCCCGGGTCTTGTCTCCCGCGCCGTCGGCGCGCATGACAAACTCAGAGGTGGTCCCCGCCAGCCTGCGGGGATCCACACTGGCCCAGTAACCGCCGCCGTACTGGTCGTCCCCGTCCAGATAGAGATAGGTCATGCCGTCGGAGATGTTCCAGTTCCGTCTTCCCTCCGCGTTGATGGATTCAAAGCTGTACATACGGCTGGAGTGCATGGACAGGGCAAAACCATAGTCCTCCATGTGGTGTACCGTTTTATCCATGGACGGATATCCCTTGTGAAGGGCATAGCCGCTTCGGGCTGTGACGGCATCGTCCTCCGCCAAGGCCTTGGCCTTCTGGATCAGGGACACCGTCCCCAGGTTTTCATAATAGTAATCCGGTTCCAGACAGATATAGTATTTGAGCATACTCTTGAGCCGCTGGGCGTCCTCTTCCTTCATGGCGTCCACATAGAGCAGCAGCGCCCCCAGAATACCCACAGCCCGGTTTTTATCGTTGGTGCTTGGGCGGGTAATCCCCCGGTCCGCCGTCATGTCCATAAAGTGGCCTTTGTAGAGCAAGGGCTCCACGCCGGCAAAGATGGAGCCCAGCGGAATGCTCTCCCGCCCGTCCTCATAGGCAAGGGACCACTGGGTATCGGCAAGCATGGAGAAAAACACGCCGATCTGCTGGTACAGCACCGCGCCATAACCTCCGTTATAGCCGATCCCGGAGTGCTGGATATAGGAGCCGTCCTGCCAGAAGCCGTCGTCCGAGGCATTGATGGCGTCGTCGGTATTGTTGGCGTATTTAAATACGGTACCTACGGCCTCCTTCACCTTGACCAGGGATTCTCCGTCCCCCCGCAGCACCGCCAGCAGCGCCTGGGAATAGGCCTTGTCCAACAGGTTTGCCCCCGTCATGGTGGAGGGAGAGGTCATGCCCGCTGAGCCCTTCAGGCAATTGCCAATATAGGGCTCTGTATCGGCAAGATAGGTATTCCGGTCCCCCTCAGGCATCGCATCCCACAGGATCACCAGGGCGTTCAGCAGCTTCTGGGGGATCCCGATCTCCCACTGATACCAGTTGCCGTACAGCTTACTGTTGCACATGGAAGCGTTGTAAAAGTCCCCATCATGCAAAAACTGATACGCCGATAGAAGCTCCGTCAAGACCTCTCCTTTCTGGTAAAAGTCCCCGCAGCCGGAGGTCACATAGGCCCTGGCTATGGTGTAAAGCCGCTCATAGGTCTGGGTCACGGTGGCCGATTCCAGCTTTGCCTCCACGCCGCTGTCCTTATAAGGATACTTTTTTACCGTATTCATTTCCAGGTCGTTCCACAGAATGGTCCGCCCGGCGTCGGCGCTTTGATTCATGCTGCTCCAATATTCTTGGGCCGACGCGTTCAGGCTGTCCACGTAGCTTTTGATCTGGGGCACGGAGAGATCCAGATCCTTGCCCACCAGATACTCCCTCCAGCGCTCCAGGATCATTTGAAATTCCACTCCATAGGGCGCCTCGGCAGCCGCCTCCAGCGCCACCATCTCTTCTTCGTCAACAAATCCGCCCGAAACTACCGTCTCTGATTTCGGTGTCTCAACCTCTTCCTCCGGTGTCCCAGTCTCTTCCTCCGAGGCGTCAGCCTCCTCCTCCGGTGTCCCGGTCTCTTCCTCCGAGGTCCCAGTCTCCTCCTCCAGGGACCCGGTCTCCTCCTCCGAAAGTCCGTCAGCCTCCTCCAGAGCCCCGGTCTCCTCCTCCGAAAGTCCGTCAGCCTCCTCCAGAGGCTCAGAAACTTCCTCCGGGGACGGGGAGTCCTCCCCGGAAACCATCAGCTCCTCCTCTAAAAGCACAGGCTCCTCAGGAGCTGCGAAAGTGGCCGGAGCCGCCATCGGCAGCACCATGCTCAAACTCAAAAGTAGGGCCAGCATCCGTTTTCCATGTTTCATCGTGGTTGCCTCCTTTGGGTAACGTTTTCTGATTTCAAATTACCGATCCCATCGGATCCTAAAGCGCCTGTGGCGGGAAACGCCTTGGCGCGTCCCTTACAGGAAATCTTCCCTCATGGGCGTGAAGAAATCGATCAATACGCCCTCCTCCAGACACACACAGCCGTGCTGGATCCCGTTCTGCTTGAGAAGGGTGTCCCCTTTCTTTACCACATGGGTATCCTCTCCAATGGTAAACTCAAAGCTGCCCTCCGCCACATAGGTGATCTGTGTGTGGGGATGGCTGTGGAGCTTTCCCACCGCGCCCTTCTCAAAGCGGTTCTCCACACACATCATCTCATCGCAGAAGGCCAGCACCCTCCGAACCACACCGGCGTCCGCCGGTGTTCCCTCGATCGCGCCTCCAAATACCCACTTCTGTCCCTTTTTTGGTTTGGTCATATGTCTTCCTCCATTTCCTTTTCTTGTATTCTAGTGCATTACTTAAACGTTTACTCAATTGTATCAATGTATTCCGTCGATGTCAATAGTATTTTAGATTTCACTTCTCTTTTCTTGTCTACTTTTTACACAAATTTTCTTTTTTTAAAGGTTTATCGATTAATTAAACCTTGGGAAAGAATTGACTTTCTCCCCCTTTTCCCGTATAATGTCCTTGTCTTCTACCGGCAGGAGTCCCTTTTCTTTCCCCCGGCGAGGAGTTCGCCCACGGAAAGGAGCAGCAGTATGTCTCAGGAACGGCCTACCTTAAAGGACCTTGCCAAAATATTCGGAGTCAGCACCACCACGGTCCACCGGGCCCTTCAGGGCAAAGAGGGCGTCAGCGGGGAGACCGGTGACGCCATTCGCCGTATGGCTGCTGAAATGGGCTACCGGGTCAACTATATGGCCGCCAACCTGAAGCGAAAAACCCTGCGTCTGGCCATTGCTTTTCCGGAGCCCTCCCAGGAATACCAGTTTTATTACCGCAGTCTCTGGCAGGGGGTGCGGCAGTTTTTTCAGGACAACCAGCAGTTCTCCTCAGTGGAACCGGTAGAATTCTTCTACCCGCTCTCTCCCGGAGCCCACGGCGCTTTTTTGCAACAGCTCTATGATAATCATCTGTCCCGGTTGGATGGACTTCTCACCTTGGCGGTAGAGCACCCTCTCTCCGCCCTCTATCTGAAGAAATTGTCCGAGGCCGGTCTTCCCATCGCCCTGATAGGTTCAGATCTGTACCAAGAGCAGCGGCTATGCTGCGTCAAGACTTTTGACGAGCTGGCCGGACGCCTGGCCGCAGAGCTGCTGCAGATCTTTTATCCCGGACCCCTGGAGGGCAAGCTTCTTCTGACCGGAAACCCTGTAGGTTCCTTTCCCATGCTGGACCAGGCCCGAAACGCCGCCGGGTTTGAAAGCTATCTTCGGAACCACGCCCCCGGCGCGGTCCTCCTTACCGCCTACCATCCCGACGTTCATCTGGCCGCCATGCATCTGCGCGCCCTTTTGGCCGAACACCCTGATCTCTATGCCATCTATTCCGTCAGCGCCCGGCATACCGTAATGGCCTGTCAGGTCCTGGAGGAGCTGGGTCTGTCCGGCCGGATCAAGCTCATCGGCAATGACCGTTTTCCAGAGAGCATAGCCGGTCTGGAGCGGGGGACCATCTCCGCTGTTATTGACAAAAAGATCTCCCACCAAAGCTACCGGGCCTCCCAGCTTCTTTTTGATTACGTTACCAAGGCAGACGTCCCCTCCGCACAGGTCGTCTACATACAGCCCTCTATCCTTCTCCCCTCTAACGTCAATATAGAACCGGAGTCCTGATCCCAAAGCTCCGGCGGCGATCCTTCAGCTTCCTTAGCGGAAGAAATGTTTTTCATTACCAACAGAGGACGTCCGGTCAAAAAGACCGGACGTCCTCTGTTGTTCTTTAGTCCTTACTGATGGATCCTGGAATTGGCCTTTTATATTTAGATAATTATCTAAATATCTGTTGACTTTTCCGCTTTCCGGTGCTATCATTTAGATACACTTCTAAATAAGGAGGTTGTCCATGGCGTTTCAAGAAACCTTTAAAGCCCTCTCCGATCCCACCCGCCGCGCTATTTTGGATCTTTTAAAAGAGGGGGCCAAAACAGCCGGGGAGATCGGCGGTCATTTTGATATGACAGGGGCCACCGTATCCCATCATCTTTCCGTTTTAAAAGAGGCGGGGCTTATCAGCGATGAGAGAAGAGGGAAGTATATCTATTACGAGCTGAACCTATCCATTCTGGACGAGATCACCGGCTGGATTGCCGGGCTGAAAGGAGATATGTAATATGAAAAATAAGACGGCAATCGTTTTAATGTGGGTGGTATCCATCCTCCCCTTTGCCCTGGTGGCTCTGGCCTGGCCTTATCTGCCGGAGCAGGTCCCCACCCACTGGGGACTGAACGGTCAAGTGGACGGCTGGGGTTCCCCCGCCACACTATGGCTTCTGTGCGCCATCAGTCCCATCCTGTCCCTGGGGCTTCAATTCCTGCCCCGGCTGGACCCGAAAAGAGCAAATTACGAAAAATTTCAATCCCGCTATGACTTCTTCGGGCCTCTGGTTCCGGTGCTCCTGCTGGTTTGCGTTGCCGTCACCCTGTCCGAGAGCCTCTGGCCGGGCCGCATCAATGTAAGCCGTACCATCGGAGTGATGATCGGCGTACTGTTCCTGATTATCGGCAACCTGATGGGCAAGATCAAACCCAACTGGTTTATGGGCGTCCGCACCCCCTGGGCCCTTAGCGATCCCGATGTATGGAACAAAACCCAGCGCCTGGGGGGATGGGTCTTTTTCCTCTCCGGCCTGTCGGCGGTGATCCTCTCTCTGCTGGCGCCGGAAAAGATCTTTTTCATCGTCTTCTTCACCATTCTCATTGTTGGCATTATCCTGACGTACTTTATGAGCTGGAGATGGTTCAAAGAAAAGCAGCCGTGAGATAACTTGTTTCACCGCTGATCGGAATTCAAGAGGAGGGGCCCGGTGATCTACCGGGCCCCTCCTCTTGGCTCAATTTTTTCGTTTTAAACTGTCCACAATGCCACACAGAATACCGCCGATGGGAAACACCACCCAACCGGGGTGCCATTTGTTCCACAGAAATCCCAAGAGCAAAAAAATGGCGGTGGCGGAAAGCATAATGGCCCCTTCCACATCGGGACCCTTCTCCTTCCTCCGAAGCTGGGAGTTTTCATCGTATGTATCGTACTGGATCCCCAGATAGACTATGGTCCCCACACACAGAGCCAGCAGGAGGATAAAAACCGCCGCGGCATAACACATTATCGTTTTATTCTCGCCGAAAAAGACGGCGGCGATCACCAACAGGATCACCCCCAGCAGAATACCGCTCACCGCACCCGCTATCCCAACGCGGAACAGCCGGAAAAAGTTCTCCGTCTCCTCCGGGTAAGGACAACAGGGAATTTGAGGCTGCTGCCGCTGGAAGTTATCATGGGAAATTCCCCCAAACACAAAGAGAAATACCGCTCCCGTCACACAGAACAGCATAGGCAGAGCCACGGCGGCGGTTTCTCCCAAAAGCGCGGCCGCCGCCACCGTCAGGGCTCCCCCCACCAATATCAAAGCCACCCCGAAGGCCATCATAAGAGCAAACTGCCTCATGTGCTGCATAACTATTTCCCACAGATACCCAAGGTCCTCTCCAGGATCCGGGAGAGAGGCGGGAACAGGGACATTCTCTATCAGCGTCTCCCGCATAAGCTGATCCAGAGAACACCCAAGCAGTTCAGCCAGAGGCACCAGGGTAGCTGCCTCCGGAAGGGCCTGGCCGCTCTCCCATTTCCCCACCGCCTGCCGGGATACTCCCAGGGCTTCCGCTAAGGATTCCTGGGTATACCCTGCTCTCCGGCGAAGGATGGATAGATTATCCGCAAAATACGACATTTCATGTACCTCCTTTTCTGTCCCCATTTTGCCGTGGCTTTACAGAAAAAACCACCAACCCAGGGTTGGAATTGGAGAAGTTTTAAGGCAACCTCAGGTTGCCCCCTGATTTTTCAATGAAAACCCGCCTCTCCCATGGGATCCCAGGCCAGTCCGCCCCCCTCCGCCGGGCGGATCAATATTGCAAGTTACCGGGGCTTTTTCATGGTCAGTCCGATTCTCTTTTTTTCCTCCTCCACCCGCAGGACCCACACCGTCACCACATCCCCCACGCTCAACACCTCACCGGGATGCTTGATATACCGTTCACTGATCTCGCTGATGTGAAGAAGGGCGTCGTTGTGAACGCCCACATCAATAAACGCCCCAAAATCAATAACGTTCCGCACTGTCCCGGTAAGCTCCATCCCCGGCTTCAAATCCTTCATATCCATAATATCGGTGCGCAGCTGAGGCGGGGGGAGCTCATCCCGGGGATCCCGCCCCGGCTTCATCAGCTCCTTCACCACGTCCCGCAGGGTGGGAACACCCACCCCGATCCTCTTTGCCATTTTTTCCTCGCCATAGAGCTTTACCTTTGCCTCCAGAAGGGTGATCTCCCCCGCCTCCGCGTCCTCCACCGTATAGCCGCAGGTTTCCAAAAGGGCGGTGGCGGCGGCGTAGCTCTCCGGGTGTACTCCGGTATGGTCCAGGGGATCCTTGCTCTCCGGCACCCGGAGAAATCCGGCGCACTGCTGAAACGCCTTGGGCCCCAGCTTGGGCACCTTCAAAAGCTGTTTCCGGGCGGTGAAGGCCCCGTTCTCCTCCCGGTACGCCACAATATTTTTCGCTGTCAGGGCGGTAAGCCCCGCCACATGAGAGAGAAGGGAGGCAGACGCGGTATTGAGGTCGGCTCCCACCGCGTTGACGCAGTCCTCCACCACCCCCGCCAATGTCTCGTCCAGCCGGGCCTGTGGCATATCGTGCTGATACTGGCCCACCCCGATGGCCTTGGGGTCGATCTTCACCAGCTCGGCCAAGGGATCCTGAAGACGGCGGGCAATGGATACCGCCGAGCGGAGATTCACATCAAACTGGGGAAACTCCTCCGAAGCCAGCTTGGAAGCAGAATAGACGCTGGCCCCCGCCTCGCTCACCACCATATAGCTGACATCGGGCCCCGCCACCTTCAAAAGCTCGGCCGTCATAATCTCCGTCTCCTTGGAGGCGGTCCCGTTTCCGACGGCAATAACCTCCACGGCGTGCTTTCGGATCAGCTCCGCCAAAACCGAAATGGCTTCCTGCTTCTTCACCTCAGAAAAGGTAGGATACACTACGGCGGTATCCAGCACCTTCCCTGTGGGGTCCACCACCGCCACTTTGCAGCCGTTACGGTAGCCGGGATCCAGACCCATGGCTACCTTTCCCTTTACCGGCGGCTGCATAAGAAGGGGCTTCAGGTTGGCGCCGAACATTTTGATGGCCCCCTCGTCCGCCCGCTCGGTAAGGATATTGCGGATCTCCCGCTCCAGCGAAGGGTAAATGAGCCGGTCATAGGCGTCCTCCGCGGCCAGCTTTACAAACTCCGTGGCCGCCGAGCCCAGGCATACTACCGTCTGAAAAAGAAGGGAAAGCGCCTGCTCCCGCTCAGTAAGAACGGTAACGTTTAGAAATTCTTCCCTCTCCCCCCGGTTCATGGCCAGGATCTGATAGCCCTGGAGCTTTGTCACCGCCTGCCGGAAATCGTAGTAGCCCCGGTAGACGCTGTCCTCCTCCCCGGTTGCCTCGGAGCACAGTACGCTGTGCCGAAGCATGTATTCCCGCAGCAGCTTTCGTACCTCGGCGTCATCACTGATGAACTCGGCAATAATGTCATTGGCCCCCTGGAGCGCATCCGCCGCCGTGTCCACCCCAAGGTCGGGGGCAATGTATTCCTCCGCCGCCTCCAGAGGCTCCGGACAATCGGTGCCCTGGGCAAAAAGAAGCAGCGCCAGGGGCTCCAGGCCCTTTTCCCTGGCCGCTGTGGCCCTTGTCCGCCGTTTTTGCTTGTAGGGCCGGTACAGATCCTCCACCTCTGCCAGGGTAGCGGCGTTATCAATGGCTTCAGAAAGCTCCTGTGTCAGCTTTCCTTGCTCCTCTATGGAGCGCTTGACCTCCTCCCGTCGCTTATCCAAATTCCGCAGGTATTGAAGCCGGTCCTCCAACTCACGCAATACCGTATCGTCCATTGCCCCGTGCATTTCCTTGCGGTAGCGGGCAATAAATGGAATGGTGTTGCCCTCGTCCAAAAGCTCCACCACATTGCTGACATACTGTTCCGGTTGTCCCAGCTCCTGGGCCAGGATGTGCGTAATCTTCTCCATTGGGGTTCTCCTTCGGGGTAATGTTAGTATCTCTTCCATCTCCGGGCAAAAGACGGCGGACAGCTCTTTTCGCTGTCCGCCGCTATTTATTTTGTTTCCTCTTCCTTCTCCGGCGCCCTTTCCGGCTTGGACACCCTGGCCCATTCCACCCGGCGGTCGGAAAGCTGTTCCACCTGAATGCGCAGCCCATCCGTCTCCACGGTGGGGTGGGTCCCGTCGGCCGGGATCACATCCAGCTTGGCAAAGACCAGCCCGCCCAGGGTCTCGGCCTCCTCCCCCTCCGGGAAGGTGATCTCCAGGGCCTGGGCCACATCCTCCAGAGAAGCGCTGCCTGAGATCCGCCATAGGTTTTCTCCCAGCGGCACGATCTCCTGCTCATCCTGTGGATCAAACTCATCATAAATATTGCCCACCAGCTCCTCGATCAGATCCTCCATGGTAATGATCCCGCTGGTGCCGCCGTATTCGTCCACCACCACGGCAAAATGGGTCTTCCGGCTCTGCATATCCCGGAACAGCACATCGGTACGGACCGTCTCAGGAACAAAGTAGGCCTTCCGCAATAGCTCCCGAAGAGGCTTTTGTTCCGGAAGCTGGGCGTTGAGCAGATATTCTCTGGTGTTGAGGATACCGATGATGTCGTCGTTATCCTCCTCGTAGACTGGGAAGCGGGTAAGTCCTGAGGAGCGGATGGTCTCCATGATCTCCTCGGTTGGATCGTCCACCCAAAGCATGACCACATCGGTGCGGTGGACCATCACGTCGGCGGCAGTGGAATTATTGAACTCAAAGACGTTTTCAATGAGTTCCTTTTCCTCCTTCTCGATCTCGCCCTTCTCCTCCCCCATGTCCACCATGAGCCGGATGTCCTCCTCACTGACCCGCTTGGTAAGGGTACGGATCCGGAGGCACAGCCAGATGATCGCACCGATGGAACAGGCCAGCAGCAGGGACAACACGATAAGTAAGGGTATTGTGGGGTCGTCCACAGACGATTCCTCCTTCTATATGAATGGGGCAACTTTCAGTAGTATATCACACTATATTGAAAAATGCAAAAAATATCCTCGCTCCTTACGGTGCTTCTCCCTGCTTCTTCACGGTGGCCTTGGCCTCCTCCACAAACTCCCAAACCGCAGGACTGGCGGTAGCCGGGTCCCAGGCAAGACCGATGGCGGTGTGAGAAACATTCCGCAGCGGGATCTTGATAAGGCCGGAAAACCGTTTCTTTCCTCCACAAGGGAGAATGGTAAAGCCGGCTCCCGCCTCCACCGTCAAAAGCATCCCGTCAAAGCTCTCATAGACAGGCGAGAGCAGGATCCCATGGTTTTCCAGCTCCCCGCGGGAAACCAATCCCATATTTTTCTGCAACTCGGAGTCGGCCAGGATCAGCCGGTTTCCCTTCAGGTCGGAAAGGGAGAGCTGCTTATAAGCGGCCAGGGGATGGTCCTTGTTTACCAGCACAAAGTAATCTACCCGCTTCAGAGGCAAAAATTTGAGCCGGGAGTGGGACGGGATCTCATATTGATAGCAAAAGGCAAGCTGGATCTCCCCACCCAACAGCAGCTTGCAGGTCCCCTCGTTGCTCTGGGGAAAGATATCCACTTGGGTGGAGGGGTGGCTTTCGGAAAATTTCTTGATGGTCTGGGTCAGGCTGGAGTAGTCGGTAAGCCGCCGCACCAGAAGCAGGATAATAGACCTCTCCCGGTCCTGGATGGCCTTTGCCACCGATACCGCCTCCCCCAATTGGCGGCTGATGGAGCCCAGACGGGTATAGAGGTATGTCCCCGCCTCCGTAAGGGCCACCGAGCGGTTGCTGCGGGTAAACAGCCGGATCCCCAACTCCTCCTCCATGGATTTGATCTGATAGCTTACCACCGGCTGGGAAATATACAACGTCTCGGCCGCCCTGGCAAAATTCAAATGGTGGCCTACCTCCAAAAAACAAGCGATCTGCATGGTATTCATATCTTGTATCCCCTCCCCTTTCTCGTTTCCCGGCCCGCCCTCCGGGCGCAAGGCTCCGGGAAACGCCCCGTTTTCCTTTTATGATAAAATTTTTTTATCATTATATCAAATAGCCAGATTGTTTGTCAAATCACAAACCTGCTACAATAGAAATAGTTCAAGCTCCAAAAACAGAAAGGAGAGATCTGTATGGAAGAGAAAAAGCTTTCCCGTCGGCAATTTCTGAAGGGAAGCGTAGCCGGGACTGCCAGTCTGGCCGCCGCCGGTCTGCTGGCCTCCTGTTCCGCCAAGCCTGAGGCTACCCCCACCCCTGCCGCCTCCCCCGCCCCCTCTGCGGCGCCCACCTTTGACAAGGAGGTGGATTTCCTCATTGTAGGCTACGGCCTGGCCGGAGAGGCTGCCGCCCTGGAGGCCAGCGACATCGACCCCAACGCCAGGATCTGCGTGCTGGAAAAGATGCCCGAAACTCTGGCAGGCGGCAACTCCATCGCTTCGGGACAGACGGTGATCCTGCCCAACCCCGACGATCTGGATACCTTCCGCCGTTACCTGTACGCCTGCTCCCAGCCCAACCCCATCAAGGATGAATACCTGGATTACCTGGTGAAGGAGTTTGCCGAGCAGGGTGAATGGATCCAGGGCACGGTAGAAAAGGTGGACTATGAGTTCGGCTATGTAGGCGGCGGCCCCATCAACTGGGGCTCCCTGGTCACCGAGT
>CANRZY010000022.1 GCA_947644625.1 uncultured Pseudoflavonifractor sp. | reverse complement strand
GAAAGCCCCTGGCCGCGGGGACCTATACCGTCCTGGTCAAGGGCGAGGGTAACTATGCCGGGGCCCTGGGAAGGGCGGATATGGTCATTCATCCGGCCCGGTTGGAGACGGCCGAGCTTACGGAGCGGGACCTTGTCTACGATGGGGCGGAGAAGGAGCCTGCCGTGGCCGTGAAAAATGCCGCGGGAGAGGTTCTGACAGAGAATACCGACTATACCCTGACCTACCAAAACAATACCAACGCCGGGACCGCCTCGGTAACGGTGGCCGGGATGGGGAACTATACCGGGACCAGGGCGCTGACCTTCCCCATCGCAAAAGCCAAGCTGGTCATTACTCCCACCAACACCGGCAAGGAGTACGGCGCGGCGGACGGAGCGCTGGATTATACGGTAAAGACAAAGGGAGAATATGACTTTGAGGGAGCCTTGACCCGCGTGGCGGGAGAGAATGTGGATGAGTATGCCTTCCTGGCCGACACCCTTCGGGAGACCAGCGGGAATTACGATTTGGAGCTGGCGGAGGACGTAGCCTTTGCTATCACGCCCAAAGGCATTGGGGATGAGGCCGGGGACGTTGTAAAAACAGAAAGCCTTCAGATGGGCTATACCGGGGAGGCCTTTGACCGGGCCATTATGACCGTCTACCAGACCCACGCCGGGGACCTGCTGCTTACCGCCGAAGACTACGCCGTGACCTATGAGAAGGACGGGGCGGCTGTGGACGAGGCCAGGGAGCCGGGGACCTATACCGTTACGGTTTCCGGTAAGGGGAACTATGAGGGAAGCTATACCTTTGACCTGATTATCGACAATAGTGTTTTGGGCGTCCGGTTTACCACTGCCGGAGAGGATATGGCGACCTATGACGGAACGGATTGGGCCCCGGATATGGCCGGAAGGCTGACTGCCGGCTTTAACGGAACGGCGGTCCCGCTGACCGCTGACCATTTGAGCTTTTGGCGGGAGGGCGCACCTGTCGCGGAGCTGAAGAACGCCGGAGCTTATACCATTGTGATAGACGTGCCGGGGTACGATCCTGTGGAATTGCCCTTCCTCATCCAGCCCAAGGACATTGGGGGCGGCGCCATAACAGTTTCCGGCCTGGAGGACGAACATGTTTATGACGGCTCGGTCCGGGAGCCGGAGGTCTCGGTGACGGACGGGGCGGACGGCCTTACGAAGGATACCGATTATACGGCGGACTATCAGAATAACCTTAACGTGGGCCAGGCCCGTGTAGTTCTGACGGGAAAAGGCAATTACACCGGAGCTCGGACAGAGACCTTTGCCATTGGCCCCAAAGAGCTTACCGGAGATGAGGTGGAGAGCCTTTCCGATGTGGCCTATACCGGAGAGCCCCAGCGGAAGGAGCCTGCTGTAACAGATCTGGTAAAAGAGCGGGACTACACCCTGTCCTACAGCGGCGACCCGGTCAACGTGGGAGAGGTGACGGTTACCGTTACCGGCGCGGGTAACTACAGCGGCACGGTGGAACGAAAGTACCGGATCACCCCCAGGACCATTGAGGAGGACTGGCTTACCGTTTCCCCCGACCGTCTTACCTATACCGGTTCGGCCCAGGAGCCTTTGGCGCTGGTGGTGGACGGCAGGACTTATCTGGTGGAGGGAACGGACTTCGAGCTGACCTATACCGATAACGTGGCCGTGGGCGAGGCTGCCGCCGCAGTGACCGGGAAGGGGAATTACCAGGGGACGGTGGAGAAGGGCTTTGCCATCGCCGCCAGCTCCGCGGCTTTGTCCGTGAGCCTCGACAGCAGCGGGACGGTTTATAACGGGGAGGACCAGAAGCCGGTTCTTACCGTATCCTCCGGTGGGACGGAAGTAGGGGAATATACCGCCGTCTACGCCAAAAACGGGGAGGTCCAGGGCCCCTTTGACTCCGATACCCGACTGGTGGAGGCGGGAGTGTATACCATTACCGTTACGGGGACGGGCAACTTTGCCGGTTCCACAGTGACTCTTACCTTCCTGATCCGTCCTGCTGCCTTTACGGTGGGGGCGGTGTCGAAGCAGGATTACACCGGCGGCCCTGTCATGCCGGAGCCCGATGTGACGGATGAGACCGGAAGAACCCTGGTGAACGGTACGGATTATCTGCTGTTCTATGCCAACAATGTGGCTCTGGGGGAGGATACCGCCCAGGTCACGGTCACTGGTCTGGGCAATTATGCAGGGACCAGCATCCAGATGTGCTTTACCATCACGGGGGAAAACACCCTCTACCATGTGACCTATGATGGAAACGGCTCCACGGCGGGCGCGTTGCCCACGGATGGGCGGGGGTATCTGTCCGGGGAGAGCGCCGTTGTTCAAAGCGGAGGGGAGCTCAACGGATGGGAGCGCTGTTCCTGGGCTGGAGCAGGGTAAAAACGCAGCTGGTGACCACACGGGACTCCCAGGAGGCTTTGACGCTTCTCCAGCCCGGAGACAGTCTGACGGTGACGGGCAACGTGACCCTTTACGGCGTTTGGGCGTCGGACAGCGATCACAATGGACGGCCCGATTATGCCGAGCGGGTGGTTATCACCGCCTCCGCCGGAGAGGGGGGAAGCATCGCCCCCGATGGACGGAATGTGGTAGATTGGGGTACGGCCCGGGTGGAGTATACCATTACGCCGGATAGCGGCTGGACCTTCTCCGGACTGAGCGTGGACGGACAAAAGGTGGCCGTCAGCACCCCGGAGGTCCCCACTGCCCTCCAGCAGACCGGGAACGGGTATCTATACGCCTTTACCGACGTAAAAGCCGACCATGTGATCCTTGCCGTCTTCCGTCAAAGCGGCGGCAGTAGCGGAGGTGGCGGAGGAGGCGGAAGCGGAGACGTCGGCGGAGGCAGCAGCAGCGGCGGCGGAGGCGGCGGAGTGACCCCGCCTCCGGCCCCGACGGAAATTCCGGTGACGGACGGCCCTGTGACGCCGGCGGAAAGCGGCGTGGACCGGTGGCTCATCATGGATGACCATGCCGCTTATATGAGCGGCCGGGATACCGGCTTCGCCCCCAACGAGGATCTGACACGGGGAGAGGTAGCGGTGCTTTTCTACCGCCTGCTGAAGGAGAAGAATGTGCCTGTCACCGTCGGCTTTTCGGATGTGCCGGAGGGGGAGTGGTATACCGACGCCGTTCTCACCCTGTCCTCCGTAGGGATCCTGAAGGGAGTGGGGGAGGGCCGCTTTGAGCCGAAGCGGACCATCACCCGCTCGGAGTTCGCCGTTATCATCTCCCGCTTTGCCAGGGCCGTGGAGGAAAAAACGGTTCGGGACTATAGCGATGTGGACCCGGAGGGCTGGTACTATGAGGGCGTCCAGCTGGCCTACCACTATGGCTGGATGGTAGGGTATCCCGACGGCAGCTTTGGCGTATTGGAAAATGTGACCAGGGCCGAAGCGGCCAAGGTGGTCAACTATATGACCTACCGTCTGGCAGACCGGGAGGCCATCGATGCTGGAGCGGGAGCCCGCTTCCGGGATGTGCCCGAGGGCCACTGGGCCTTCTACGATATTGTGGAGGCCTCCACCACCCACGACTGGGAACGGACCGGAGGCAAAGAGGTCTGGAAGACAGAGGAGTGACGCGGCCAAAAAGCAGAGAGACCGGGGATATAGGGTCCCCGGTCTCTCTTTCCGGTTTCTGAGGGCGGTGAAAAAGGAAACTCGCCCCTCGACAAAACAGGGCGGGGTCTTGCCCCCGCCGGAAAGTTGCGTCACACCCCGCCGTGGCCGTCGGACAAACCTGCCCACCCGCACCCCGGTAAATTTCCGCTTGCCGGAGTGCTTCCGTCCAGCGTGTGCCCACCTGTTGAGGCCCCGCCTCAAAGCTCCAAAACGCTGTCCCTTCTGATCAGGGTAGGGGGCACAATGATCTTATGGGGCGGGTCCAGAGGGGAGTGGATCCGGTCCAGCAAAAGCTTGACGGCGGTTTCGGCCATGTAGGCCATCTGGGTGTTGATGCTGGTGAGGGGCAGATGGAGAAAGAGGTTGGCGGGGGTGTTGTCGAAGCTGATGAGGGACACGTCCTGGGGGATCCGCAGCCCCAGTCTCCGGCAGGTATCGTAGGCGGCATAGGCAGTGGCCTCGTTGTAGGCCAGGAAGGCGGTGGGAGGGTCCATCTCCTTCAGCCGCCCGGAAAGGAGGGTCATGGCCTCCATCATCTCGGCGTGGGTGAGCTTGGTGTCAAAAAGTAGCCGCTCGTCGTAGAGCTGGTGGCTTTTCATGTAGTCCACAAAGACCTGACGGCGGATCTCGGGGGCGGGCCGCTTGAGGGCGTCCAGCTTCTGGACGGGCCCCAGGAAGCCGATCCTGCGGTGCCCCTGGGAGAGAAGGTAGTCCAAGGCGTTCTCCACCCCCAGCTTGAAGTTGAGGACTACGGAATCAAAACGCAGTTCGTCGGGGGAGGAGTCCAGAAAGACCACGTTGGGAGAGACGGCGGTAAGGGCCTTGATCTGCTTGGGGGAGAAGATGCCGATGGCGAGAATGCCGTCGGGAGGAGAGGCCTTCAGGGAAGGATAGACGCCCTCCTTCTCAAAGAGAAGAGAGACATTGGTAGCTGCCTCTAGGCAGGATTGGAGGGCAAAGTTCCGCAGGAACAGATAATAGTGGTCCCACAGCTGCTCGGTGGGGGTAAGCATTTCAACAATGGCGATATGGACGGGAGGGCGCTTTTTGACTTGCCGTCCCCGGTTTGGGACATAGTTGAGGGCCCGGGCGGCCTCCAGGATGGTGGCCCTGGCGCCCTCGGAGACGCACATGGTTGGGTCGTTGTTGAGCACTCTGGAGATGGTGGCGGAGGAGAAGCCAGTATAGCGGGCCAGGTCCCGGATGGATACCATGGGTCCACGTCCTTTCGTAAGGGAGATAGACCCGTGGAAGGCCCGCAGCCGAAAGACTGCGGGCCTTCCACGGGAAGGAAGGATGGCCGCGTCCGGAAGGACGCGGGAAAAAGCTTACCGAAGAAGGGTGAGGAACCGCTCCAGCATGACGGCCACCTCGGCACGGCTTACCTCGGCTGTGGGATCCAGGACGTTACCGCCCTTGCCCTGAAGGATGCCCTTCTCCACGCACCAGGCCACCCCCTCCACAGCCCAGTCGCCGGTCCTGCCGCCGTCGGAGAATTTGTTCAGGGAATTGGCGGAGCCGGAGGCGTCCAACCCCAGAAGGGCGGCGTAGCGGCTGAGCATGACGGCCAGCTGCTCCCGGGTGATGACGTCCCTGGGCTTGAAGGTGTCGGCAGAGACGCCGGTGACTACGCCGTGAGCGGAGGCCCAGGCAATGGCCTCGGCGTACCACTCGTTCTGCTCCACATCGGCGAAGCCGGTCCTGCCGGTGGCCCTGCCGTTGCTCAGCCGGTAGAGGACGGTGGCGAGAGAGCCCCGGGTCATGGAGGCGGTCATGTCATAGCGGTTCTCGCCCACGCCCTTTACAAGGCCCAGGCCGGCGGAGGTGTAGATGGCCTTCTCCGCCCAGTGGTTCTCCGGCACGTCCACAAAGATTAGCTCCGGCCGGGGGAGGATGGCGGGCAGCTCCACCCGGGCCACGGTGAGGCCTCTGGCGTCGGTAACGGTGACAGTCAGGTCCTTATCGGCGGTGGTCACCCGCTTGACGGTCTTCCCGTCGGGCTGAGTGAGGGCGTCGGAGACAGTACCGTTCTTTTTGGTTTCCACCACCCGAACGGCGCCGTCGGGCCACTGGGTGGTCTCGGTCACCGTACCCGTTTTCTTGTTGGTGACGGTGGTGGTGGAGGAGCCGTCCGGGTTTGTCACGGTGACGGTCTCTTCCGCCGGGGCGGCGGGTTTGCCGCCTCCGGAACTGCCGTTGTCGGAGCTGTCGCCGCCGGAGGGGTGATCGGGATCGGTGGCCCCGGTGACGGTGACGGCGCAGGTGGCGGTCTTATTGCCGTCCTCGGTGGTGACGGAGATGACGGCGGAGCCTGCGCTGAGGGCGGTGACCTTGCCCTGGGCGTCCACCGTGGCTATTGTTTCATCGCTGCTGTGCCAGGTCACCTTATGGTTGGTGGCGCCGGCGGGATAGAGGGTGGCGGTAAGGGTGGCGGAGGCTCCCGCAGAGAGGGAGAGGGAGGTCCTGTCCAGGGAGACGCCGGCCACAGGAACGTCAGGCAGACCGGCGGCAGTGATGACCAGATTTCCTGTGATCTTCCCCTGGGCGATGGTGAGGACGCCGTCCTCATAGGTAAAGTCGGTGAAGGCCGCTCCGCCCATGGTGACCGTGACATTTTCCGGCAGGGCATAGCCCTGGGCGACCACCAGGGTCCCGGTGTAGGCGGCCTTGTGGTCCACCCTTCTGGCCGCGTGCTCCTCAGGAGCGCTCAGGCCGTTGGTGAGGGCGTAGTTCACCACGTAGCTCTTCACGATGGCGGAGGCGGAGATGGAGAGATTGCCGGTGACGCCGCCGGTGATGGTAATGGCGCCCTGGTCGTTGATGGTCCAGCCGGTGATACGCTGGTCTGTATCGGTGTTGGTGATGACAATGGAGTCCCTGGGGGGAAGGGCGAAGCCCTCCTGGGGGACCAGAGTAATGACGGCCACGTCGCCATACTCCACCTCATGCTGATGAAGGACGCCCGAGACGTCCTCGCTGCACCGGAGTCCTACCAGACCGCTGTGGTCGATGGTCAGCCTCCGCTTCCGGAAGGTGGCGGACACGCTTACGTCCTGACCGGGCATGAGGAAGGTGAAGGTATCTCCCTCTCCGTTGAGTTCTATCTCGCTGCCGTCATCTCCGGTGACGGTGAGCTCGTCCAGCTCGTAGCCTGCGGCGGGCCGGACAGTGAGGGTGACCTCCGTGTCCTCAACCGCCTGATCGTCGCTGCGGGTGACGGCGCCGCCGGTCATGGCGTCCAGGGTAACCTGATAATAGGTGGCGCCCCACTCGGGAATGATGACGGTAACGGGTGCGCCTGCCTTATGAGTATCCGTCTCCCTGGCCCGGACCTGATAGTGGCCGGCCTCCAGGCCGGTGACGGTGGTCCCGGTAACGTCGGTCCAGTCGTCCGTCCCGCTCAGGGAATATTCAAAGTCGGCGAAGTCGGCGCCAAAACCGGTGATGGAGCCGTCGGAGCCGCCGTCGGAGCTGGGGGGGAAGCCCTTCAACCCGGCGGGCCCCTTGTCGGGTCCATCCGCCTTCTCTACGGCCTGGGGCCGGGTGAAGCTCCTGGTACCCTCGTAGAAGGTATCCTCGTCGGCAGTGACCTCCACCGAGATAAGGTAGCCGATGGTATCGGCGGTGAGGGTATAGGTCTTGGAGTCGGCACCGTCGATAAGGAGGGCGTTGTCCTCATCGTCCAAGATATACCACTGATACTTCAGAGCGGCCTTGCCGGCGTCGGTCATTTTGAGCTGGTTGATATCCGCCTCCAGAGTATCCCCCAGCCTGGGTGCGGTGGAGGGATCGTTGACTCCCTGAATGCTGATGGACACATTGTTTTCCAGTCTGCGGAAGACGTCGACAGTGACCGATTTCTTGACGGTGGGGTCGGCTTCGGCGGCAATCTCCAGGGTGACGGGGCCCACGTTGGTCTCCGCCTGGTCGTGAACGGCGGTGACGGTGAGCTTGTTTCCGTCCCGGCTGAGGGTGACCTTACCCTCCACGGTCTCCCGGGTCCAGTTCACCGCCTTGTTGGTGGCGTTCTCCGGCCGCACCTCGGCGGTGAGGACCAAACTGTGATTGTGGTCGTGGCCTTCATGATCCTCGTTGGTATAGACCCGCAGGGAAGTGTCGGCGGTGACCTCCGTATCATCCTTTTTGACCACGATGCCGGTGGGCTTGCAATTTACCGTTACCGCGCAGGTGGCGGACTTGCTCCCGTCCGCGGTGGACACCGTAACAATGGCCGTCCCCGGAGCCGCAGCGGTCACAAGGCCGTTAGAAACAGCGACCACCGTGCTGTCGTTGGAGGACCAGGTCAAAGCGGAGCTTGTCGCGCCGGAGGGCTTAAGCGTAAGCCCTGCCGCCAGATCAAAGTTCTCTTGCTTATTATAATCCAGGACAAGCTCGGTGACAGCCAAGTCCAGATACTGGACAGGGACCTGTGTATCGGCCAGCCGATGGAGGTCGGAGGACAGCTTGGCGTCCGCCCAGTCAGCGTGGGCGGCGGCCTTCGGGTTGGACTGCGAGGTGTCGGTGTGGATGGCCTTCAGCGTCAGCTTTTTTGCTCCCGCAGGGATCGTGGCGTTTATTTCCGCATAGGGAGTGTTGCTGCGCAATTCCGTACCCAGGGTGCTGCCCAGGTTTTTCTCATCGGCAAACACGTCAAATTGAAGCTTCTGCACTTTGTTGGAAAACTGAGAGTAATCCAACCCCACCTTGGCGGTAAAGGTGGTGAAGCCGATAGGCGAAAGGTCGTAGAAGATCTCGGAATCCGCGTGGGTCCCGAGCCCCTTGTCAAAGGTGACCACCTGGTTGTTCGAGTCCAGCAGCCTCATTTTTTTGTTTCCGCTCTGGTCATCGACCTCATAATCTTTCTTGATGTTGCGCCAGGCGGAGTAAGAACCTGCCATCCAATCCAGGTCGGAGAGGTAGACTTCTTCTTTACAGCTCACGTGGATCGTATAGATCTCGGTGTTTTGCCCGTTGGGCGAGGTCACGGTGACGGTGACGGTATTTACCGCATCGCCGCCCCCCTCCGGTATGCCCACATCCTTGAAGAAGCTGCACGGACCGGTCACCGCTCCGTTCTGCCCGATCTTATACTCGGCCACGGTCTCATACGTCACCTGGGCGCCGGCCTGGGTCGCCTCGGCGCTCAAGGTTACAACGTTGTTGCCATAATTGACGGCGGTGTATTCGGTCACAGCGGGATCAAAACCGGTCCTGCCGTCATGGGCAAGGGTGAAGCCGCCCAGATCCAGGGAATAGAGCGCCGCGTCGTTATCGTTCTGCTTAATGAGCTTTAGGGTATAGATCTTCTCACTGATCCCGTCTTCCGCCACCACTCGGATGATTACGTCGGAATGGATGGAGTCAACGGGGAAAGTCGTTCCGTTTTCAACCGCTTTCCCATTGACATTGAGAAAGACGGATGCCGCCTCATCGTTGGCGGAGGCTTCCAGGATGGCGGTTTCACCCACCGCCGTGCGGCCCAAGTCAAAGCTGCCTCCAATAGTGATCTCTTTGCCATCGACCTTGAGCGACCCCAGGGCCGTATCGCTGGAGATATCCTTTGTGATCACCACACGGTAGATCGAGAGGGAGGTCCTGGCCGGGGAAAGAACACGCAGCTCCAGCGTGTTCAGCTTGAACTCCAGGGGAAGCGTCATCCCATTGGTGTAGTCCCCCAGCTCTTCGTCGTTGTACCGCACTTTGATCACGGCGTCGGCGGCGGCTTGAGCAGTGAAGGTCATCGTGTCGGCCCGTTCTCCGTCCAGAGCATAGTACCGCGTCCCTTTCTCAAAAGCAATCTGGTTTCCACCGGCTCCGGCAGTCAGCGAGACAAGGGAACTGTCGCCGCCCTTGAAGCGGCGGAAGGTAATGGTATACTCCTTGACCGTTCCACTGTTTTCCACCCGGATCACATGATCGGTAAGGTCCTTGTCAAGGGTCACCATCCCGTTTCCTGTAACGGTGGCGGCAGCCTGGGCAGCTTGGGCGGAAACGGTTACAGCGTCCACTTCGCTGGGAAGACTGACGGTATACGCGGTGGTTTCCGCGTCAAAGGCGGGGAAAAGCGTTCCGCTGTCCACCGACAGCATGGAAAGGGTGGCGTTGGTGGGATCGTTTTCCTGAGTGGGGGCCTGGACCGCTTCGCTGACAATGGGCGCGCCAAAATGTCCCTCCGAGTCAGCGGGCGCTACCACAGCTTTGACCCACTTCCGGCTGATCCCGGCGGTCACAGTGAGGGTTTTGCCCGCGGCATTCTCTACCCTGGAATAAGGGCCGGTCTCTGTATCGGCTGCATACCAGACGATCAGGGACGCTGTGTCTGCGTCGCCATCCGGATCCGTAAAGGTATAGTCCAACGCTATCTCCGCGTCGCCGACCGCCAGCTGGGCGTCGCTGGCGCTGGGGGGTTGATTGGTGGAGGTAAACACGATCGGGGAGGCCGCGTTCTCTCCGGTCTTCAGCGTAAAGTCGGCAAAGCCATAGAATCTGGGATCGTGTTTCACCTCGCCCTTGTCGTTTAAACCGCCATGGGCATAAACGCCTGCCTGATAACCGGTCATGTCGGTGGTATAAGAATTCTTCCCGCTGGTATCTTTTATCTGCGTCCAATTTGTTCCGTCTTCACTGTAATACCCGGTATATACATTGCCTGTCTTTTTGACCTTCAAATACAGTTCTTCCACCGTTTCCTGATAGGTCATATGGATTTCGGTAGAGGAGCCGTTTTTCTCTCCGATGATGGACAGCCAAGGTGTGCCTTCCCGGACCCCCTGGTTTTTTCGGGCGATGGATACATAGTTGCTTCCGTCCTTATAGATGGTCAGGCCGGCTTCTTCCATACATTCTTCCACCGCGCAGGGCGCGCCGATCAGTTTGACCGTCGCCTCAAAATCACCGCTGCCCACGGCGGTGACAATTTTATTTCTTCCTGCGGTTTTTGAGCTCCAGTCGCTGTTGGAGGCTATCGCGTCAATGCTCACCCTATCGGTCGCCGGATCCAGCTTCCAGCCGTTTTCGGTTTCCCCTCCCGCAACCTTCCATGCGTTGCTGAGAATAGCGCCGCTGGCGGTGACGAATTGAGACGCGCTTACGTTGCCGGCGGTGGCGGTAACCTCCACAAGACCGGGGGTGTTGACGGTGAGCATCCCGTCTTGCGTTATGGCGGCCGATACGCCTTCACTGACCGGCTTTACCGCCCAGGTCACGTCAACGCCCTCCGGGACAGTGGTAGCGGTATAGGCGGTCTCGGTATTCAGCACCGCAGTGTCGCTCCCCGTGATAGAAATGCCGGTCGCCGCACCGCCGGAGTTTTCTTCAACCGTGACCGCTATGGGGTTGGACATAAACGTCCGGCCGCCGGTCACGGTGTAAGCGTAAATTTCTGCCGTGCCGGCCCTGAGGCCGGTCACCTCGCCGTTTGTGTTCACGGCGGCGACGGCGGGGTCGGAGCTGATGTAGGAGACCGCCCCCACGGCGGGAAGCTTGTTGTCCCCGCCCAGTGCCAGGGCGTCCCCTGTAAGGGTGACGTGATCGGCGGTGGTGCCCCTGCTGAAGTCTACGCCCAAATTCAGACCGTCGTCATACGTGTTGTTGGAGAAGGTCACATTTTCGCATGTTTCCAGCCGGAAAAGTCTTTTATCAATTTGCTTGGCGCTTTTTTCCAGTGTGGTAGCTATAGCGCCGCCCACAGGCAGCGTTCCGTTTCCGCTTGCCGAAAGATTCAGATTTATTGCCGCGTCATAGCGGAGAAAACGGTTGTTTTCCACCGTCAGGCCGTCTACGTTATCAATGTTGACGGCGTAGGTGCTGTTCATCATCAGGAAGTTATTATCAAGAATGCGAACGTTTTTGTAGATGGTGGTAGGCGGGTTGGCGTTGGTCCCTCTGCCGTCCTCCGGCTGTATCCGGATCGCCCCCTGTGCTTTGAAGTGGCTGGTGGAGGGAGAGGAAATAAAGGTGTTGCCCTGGATGAGGAGATCCTCAACGCGGCCGGACTCATTGTATCCGTGAGTGGCGCCGGCGATATAAATGGAAGCGTTTGAGGTGCGGTCAAAATAGTTGTTTGTGATCTGGATGGGCTTCCTCGTGGTGACCAGGATCCCGCAGGCGTTAATATTGGAGAAACGATTGTTGTCAATTACAACGTCCGGCGTATAGGTAACATTTTCCATCACATAACCATAATTATTTGACGAATCAGTGGTTATTTCCTCCGGTATCCCTTCATCCAAAGTAACAATGATGGTTCTCATATCGTTTTCTTTATCCTTGCTGCGCGCTGTGCCGTCCATGTTCTTTCCCTCGCCGGGATTACAAAGAGCAACCACCCTGCGGGTACTGTTTTCCACCGGGGTCATATCTGTTTGGCTGGTGAAGTCCACCGTATCGCCTATATGATATTGAGGAAAGCCCCAGGCCTCCGCGTGCATGTATCTGACCTCCAGAGTTTTGCGGTCCTCGCTGATTTTGGTAACCTGCAGGTAAGTACCGTGAATGTTGATGGCGTCATCCTGGGCTCCGTCAAAATTACAGTTCTGGATCGTGACGGTGCCCGCGACGGTAGAGCCATGGATGAAGTCGGCAAAGCCGCCGCAGTCGCGGCCGGTGTCGGTGTTGCCTCCCACCGTCACATTGTCAAACGTAACGTCCTTTGTCACCTGAAGCAGCATTCCAAAGCCATGCAGGAAGCGATAGACCGCGTTACGGAAGGTAACGTTGTCGCATTCCGAGACAAAAACGCCGGGAGTCATACGGGGGGCCGTATTCCGCCGCTGATAGCGTTTTCCCACCGCCGGAAGGTTGCTTGTGGACGAGTAAGTGATCTTCAGGTGGGTTGCGTCTATCTCCTGGATGGTTGTAACATTGTTCCAGGGGGCGTTCCCACCGGAGGGGGCTCCCGCGATGGCGTCGAGAGTGACGTTCGATATACCTTCCGTATTTGCCCCGCCCAGCTTCCAATAAGGTTCGGTCTCCTCCGGGGAATTCGGTTCGGCCACCCAGGTGATGGTGGGGCCGCTGATTTCGTAATCGTAGCAGGGAGAAATGTAGATGATCGCGGAACGGTCCGAAGGATCCACAGACTCCACCAGCATCTCTACAACACTGGGGCTGGCGTGATCCTCCTCAAAGTTGGTAAAGGTGACGTTCCTGGAGTTGATGGCGGCCATGGTGCAGATGTTGCCGTGGAAAATGAATTTGCTCCCTCCGCCGTCAATGGTGACGTTTTCCATATTCTCTACCAAAATGCCGATATACTTGTCCTGGTAGCCCAGGTTGTGGGCCTCGTTCCACGACAGGGTATTGGAAGCGTATAACCTCCGCACCGCAGAGTATCCGGCGTAAAAGTGATATTCTCCTTTGGGAAAGTAAATGGTCTTATGGGTGGCGGGATCCTCTTCCGCAGCCGCCGCCAGAGCATCTTGCACGGCATGAGAGGACTCTTTGGCCCCGGTGGGATCCGCGCCGTAGTCCAGAACATTGAAGGTAACGCCGGAGTCTTCTGCCGCCGCCCGCGCCACGGGCGTGATGGGTGTGACCAGCCCCAAAAGCAGGGCAAGGGTCAAAAGTGCGGATAAAGCCTTACGTGTTTTCATACTGTTCCATCCTCTCTGTCGCCGGTTTTAGTAAAGGAAGCGCCGCTGGCTTTTGTTCTGGCCCAAAGGGTATGGCTGTGATACAGCCATAAAGAGGCATGTTGACAGGCCCTTGGCGACACCAACCTGTTTACTAAATTGTAACACGGGCCGGAGAAGAGCACAATTGACAGTTTTGCGAAAAAAATAGGTGAAATTTTGTCGATAATAGACAAGGACCGCCGCTTCCGCAAGATATATATCCAACCTGAACAAACAGAAAAGAGGCTCCTTCATAAGGGGCCTCTTTCTGACGGTAAACACGATGCCCCTTTTCCAGCGATTCGGCAGCGGTCAGTGCGGCCTGCCGCGACAGCCTCTGCCTTCCGGTCATAACGCAGGGTGATCCAGTAACGGCTGCCGTCCAGGCGTCCGCTTTTCAGGGCGTCGGGAATGACGGCAATGGATTCGGAAAAGGCGTACTCGGCTGCGATGGAGCGTATTTCCCGGGTGGTAAGACTTGCCTCCACGGCCTCGAAACGGCCCACCCGGCCCTGCTTTTCCCTTTAAATCAGGGCCGGGGCACAATGCAGCTTCAGCTTTTTTCGGAGAAAAGTGAAGGCAATGTCCTTAAATGGGCTGGCCGTAGGCGACGATGCTCCATCCGTTTTCCCTTCTCTGGTCGGGTGGCCCATGCTGAATACAATTATAGTATCATAAAAACAGCCGTGTAGAAAGGAATTATGGAAAAACAGAAAGGAAAGCGATATCTTTATTTAAAGTGCCCTTAAGCCGCATGGCGTTCTGCCTGGGAAGCAGCCTGCGGAATTTTACCAAATCATTCCGTCCAAAACTCTTGCATAGGGAAAAGGAACCTGCGGATAATAGAAATGTCAATGACGCGAAAAAACCGCAGGAGGAGAGAGATATGAAAGCGACTGGGATCGTGCGCCGGATCGACGACCTGGGACGGGTAGTCATTCCCAAGGAGATCCGCCGGACTATGCGTATTCGGGAAGGCGACCCGCTGGAAATCTACACCGACAAGGATGGCGAGGTCATCTTCAAAAAGTATTCCCTGATGGGAGGGCTCAGCGACTTTGCTTCCCAGATGTGCGAGACGCTGAACAAAACCACCGGCCATGTGGCCGTTATCACCGACCGGGACGCCTGTATCGCCGTGGCGGGAGCGCCTCGCCGGGACCTGATGGACAAGCGCCTAGGTGAGCGGCTGGAGGCGGTGCTGGAGGGGCGGAAGATCTATCAGTACCAGACGGGGGAGACCCCTATGCCCGTCAGCGATGAATCCGGCAAGTTTTTTGTGGCCTGCGCCGCCCCTATTCTGGCGGAGGGGGACGTACTGGGGTGCGTCCTCTTTGTGGACGAGGAGGGGGACCTGGGCAGTAGCAGCGGGGAGACCGAGTATAAGCTCCTTCAGTCCATGTCCGGCTTTCTGGGCCGCCACATGGAGGGGTAACAGAAAAAACGGGCTTCGCCCCATGAAGGGTGAAGCCCGCTTTTTATAAAAGGACGCTGTAAGTCATTTGGCTTCCGGTACAGCTTTCAAAGACCGGGGAGGTCCGGCGAGGGAGAGAAGCCTATCCCCTACGCAAGATTCATCAAAAAGAAACAAAAAAATGACAAAAATGGTGGTGCATTTTGGACAAAGCTGTGGTAATATTACCATAGCCACAAAAAATGTGTGAGGAAAGAGCAGGGGGGAAGTCTGTGGAGTATAAAGGGTTATCAATGAGGATCGGTCATGTGCCGGAGTTGGACAGGGATTTTGTGCCGCTAGGGCTGTTTTTCCGTACCTATCTGGCTCAGGCCAAGCACCCTTTTGCCGTCGCGGTGGAAGGGGGAGGCCAGGTTGCGGTATATGAGACCGCCCTGCGGGATCCCCGGCTGGGAAGCGAGGCGGACCGGCTGTATGTGGACAGGCTGGTTAAGTGCTTGCTGTGGATGTGGGGAGGATACAAGGTTACAGTCTGCGGAAGCGACGCTGCCTGGGAGCAGTTGAGGCGTACATACGCTCCCGGAGGATCCCGCGCCTTTGATGAGGACTTTATGAGCCGGATCTACGAGCATCCCTTCCAGGTGGAGCGCTGCGCCTGGAGCGACCACCCCCGGAGCGTAGGAGGCGGCGAAGGAATGGCGGGCGCCCTGAACGGCTGCCGGATCGGGATCGATCTGGGCGGAAGCAATATCAAGGTCAGCGCGGTGCGGGATGGGGAGACGGTCTTTAATGAAGCTTTCCCCTGGCAACCCAAGACCGCCGTGGATCCCCAATACCACTATGCCCATGTACGCCAGGCTGTGGAAGCTGCGGCGGCCTGTCTTCCGCGGGTGGACGGCGTGGGGGTCTCTTCGGCGGGCGTATTTGTGGAAAACCGCTGTATGGTGGCTAGCCTTTTCCTGGCTGTTCCCAGGGAAGAATTTGACCGCAGGTGCAAGGATCTCTATATCCGGGCGGTGGCCGATGCGGTGGGGGCGGACGTGCCCTTGACTATTGCCAACGATGGGGATGTAGCCGCGCTGGCCGGGTCCTTTGGCGGCGTCGGCGGAGCGTTGCTGGGCTTGTCCCTGGGTACAGCCCAGGCCGGAGGCTACGTCACCGATACCGGAGCGGTGACAGGCTGGCTCAACGAATTGGCCTTTGTGCCCATCGACGCCCGGACCGACGTGGCCATCGACCCTTGGAGTGGGGATGGTGGCTGCGGCGTAAACTACCTGAGCCAGGACGGCGCTATCCGCCTGGGGCCTTATGCGGGGCTGGAGCCGGTAGGGGACGACCCCTCCCAGCAGTTCCGGTATCTCCGGGCCAAAATGGAGGAGGGGGACGAGAGGGGAGCGGCCATCTACCGTACCATGGGCGGCTACCTGGGTCACGCTTTGGCTATGTATGAGCTTTTTTATCCTGCGCGCCAAGTTCTGGTCATGGGCGGCGTAGTGGGAGGAGCCGGAGGAAACCTGATGCTGGAACGGGCCAGAGAGGTGTTGGCGGACTATGGTTCGGTTTTGACGGTGGATGCGCCGGATGAAAGGGTCCGTCAGCTGGGACAGAGCGTGGCGGCCGCGGCTCTGCCGCAGGTCAAGTGAAACGGGGCGGACAGACATGGCCGTAACAGCGGCGCAAAGTTTGTGAAGAACTGGATGCTTTTTTAAAAGCGGACAGTCATAAAATAAGGCCGGAGGCTTATCAAAATTTTGTTTGAAGGAGATGTTTGCAATGTCCATTCTTGTCAGCGGAGGAGCCGGCTATATCGGCAGTCATACCTGTGTGGAGCTTATCAATGCGGGGTATGAGATCGTGGTGGCGGACAATCTGAGCAATTCCAGTGAAGAGGCTGTCCGCCGGGTGGAAAAGATTACGGGGAAAAGGATCCCCTTTGTCAAGACTGAGCTGTGTGACGCGCAGCAGGTGGAGGAGTTGTTCAAGGCATACCCCGACATTGATTCGGTGATCCACTTTGCCGGGCTGAAGGCTGTGGGGGAAAGCGTGAAAAAGCCTCTGGAGTATTACTCCAACAACCTTATCAGCACCCTGTATCTCCTCCAGGCCATGCGCCGCCATGGGGTGAAGAACTTTGTGTTCTCCTCCTCCGCCACGGTGTATGGCGATCCTGCAAGTGTGCCCATTCGGGAGGATTTTCCCATTGGCGGCACCACCAATCCCTATGGCACCTCCAAGCTGTTCCAGGAGCAGATCCTTTCCGACATTTGTGCCGCCGACCCGGAGTTGAATGTGGCGCTTCTCCGCTATTTCAACCCCATTGGCGCCCACGAGTCCGGATTGATCGGAGAGGACCCCAACGACATTCCCAACAATCTGGTCCCTTATATCGCCCAGGTGGCGGTGGGAAAGCTGGAGAAGGTCCATGTGTTTGGCAGTGATTATCCTACCCACGACGGCACCGGCGTGCGGGATTATATTCATGTGGTGGATCTGGCTTTGGGCCATGTGGCGGCGCTGAAAAAGCTGGCTACCAACTGCGGACTGTTTGTGTGCAACCTGGGCACCGGAAAGGGCTACAGCGTTCTGGATGTGGTCCACGCCTATGAAAAGGCCTGCGGAAAGACCCTGCCTTATGTCATTGATCCCCGCCGCCCCGGCGATATCGCCCAGTGCTATGCCGACCCGGTGAAGGCCAGGGAGGAGCTGGGCTGGGAGGCGAAGTATGACATCGAGGAGATGTGCGCCACCTCCTGGAAGTGGCAGAGCGGCAATCCAAACGGCTACAAGGCCTGATATAAAAATATGATTTGGAATGAGGGGGCAATATTATGAGCGCTTCCGGTGTAAAGCCTGTTCTGGTGGTTATGGCGGCGGGCATGGGCAGCCGTTACGGCGGCCTGAAGCAGATCGATCCTGTAGGCGCCCACGGGCAGCTTATCATCGACTACTCTGTCTATGACGCGCGCCGTGCCGGGTTTGAGACGGTGGTTTTTGTTATCAAGCCGGAGATCGAGGCCCATTTTAAGGCGGCCATCGGCGATCGACTGAGCAAGGTTATGGAGGTCAAGTACGCCTATCAGCTTAAGGAGGACCTGCCTGAGGGGTATTCCGTTCCAGAGGGGCGGACCAAACCCTGGGGCACGGCCCAGGCGGTGCTGGCTGCCCGAAACGTGGTGGACGGCCCCTTCGCGGTCATCAATTCCGACGACTATTATGGATGCGACGCCTACCGGGAGATCTACGAATACCTTCTGAACCACCCCGACGGGGAGTATTACGAGTTCGCTATGGTGGGCTATCTTCTGAAGAATACCGTGACTGAGCATGGACATGTGGCGCGGGGCGTGTGTATTGAGAATGAGGATCATACTCTCCAGAGTGTGACTGAGCGGACCCATATTGAAAAGGGGGAGGGATGTCCACGCTTTACGGAGGACGGCGGCGAGACTTGGACGGAGCTTTCGGGGGATACCATCGTGTCCATGAATCTGTGGGGCTTTACCCACAGCTATATGGACGAGGCGCTGAAACGGTTCCCGGCCTTTCTGGACGAGGCGCTGAAGACCGATCCCGTCAAGGGAGAGTATTTCCTGCCCTCTGTGGTCAGTCAGCTGATCGCTGAGGGGAAGGCCAGGGTAAAGGTCCTGCGCAGCCATGAGAGGTGGTACGGCGTTACATATAAAGAGGACAAGGAAGCCGTGGTGGCCGCTATCGCGGAAAAAACTGCCGCCGGGGTCTACCCCGACGACCTGTGGAGGTAAAGAGATATGGCGAATACAGCGGAAACTAGGCTGCAGGAGGCGATTCAGGCTTTTGATTTCGGCGGGGAGGCGCTTGACGCCTCCCGGTATGGCTGCGGTCATATCAACGATACCTTTTGCATCACGGTGCGGGACCGGGACGGGGAGCAGACGCGGTTTATCCTCCAGCGCATTTCGGGGGCCGCCTTTGCCCATCCCGAACAGGTGATGAGCAATATCATGGGCGTTACTGAATACTTAAAGAACAAGATCCTGGAGGAAGGGGGCAACCCTGTCCGGGAGACCCTGTCCATCCTTCGCACCAGGACCGGAGAGGCCGGGTATACCGATGGGGACGGGCAAATGTGGCGGGTGTTCCTCTTTATTGAGGACAGCGATTGTCTTCAGCAGGCCGATACCCCCGAACTTTTCGAGGCGTCCGCCCTGGCTTTCGGCGGTTTCCAGCGAATGCTGGCCGACTATCCTGCCTCCACCCTTTACGAGACCATTCCCCGCTTCCACGATACGGTGAACCGGCTGGAGAAATTTAAGGCCGCCCTGGAAAAGGATGTGATGGGCCGGGCCAAAGAGGTAGGACCCGAGGTGGAGTTTGTCCTTGCCCACGAGGAGGACTGCGCTGTCTGCATGAACGCCCTTCGGGAGGGAAAGCTCCCCCTCAAAGTTACCCACAACGATACCAAGCTCAACAATGTCCTCATTGACAAGGCCACCGGAAAGGGGATTTGCGTCATTGACCTGGATACCGTTATGCCCGGCCTGTCCATCAATGACTTTGGCGATTCCATCCGGTTTGGCGCCAACCACAGCGCCGAGGATGAAAAGGACCTGAGCAAGGTCAATTTTGACCTGCCTCTGTTCGAGGTCTATACACGAGGCTTTCTGAAGGGCTGCGGCGGCGTGCTGACCCAGGCTGAGATCGACTATCTGCCCTGGGGCGCCAAGCTGATGACTCTGGAGTGCGGGATCCGCTTCCTTACCGACTATCTGGAGGGGGACCACTACTTTGCCATTCACCGTCCCGAACACAATCTGGACCGTTGCCGGACCCAGTTCAAGCTGGTGGCCGATATGGAGAAGGTTTGGGATGAGATGTTGGACATTGTTCACAAATACGCTTGATTTTTCTTTGAGGTTATAGTATAGTTTTTTGTATCAGGCAGGGCGGCGCTACTCCATGTTTCCAATAGCGCCGCCCTTGCCATAAAAAAGGAGGAAGTAGGCGATCCGCCGGGTCGGCGGTGCGGCAGTGTGGAGACCTGTCGTAACGTGCCGGGAGTTTGACTCTCCCGGTCACAAGGGAGCCGCGCGGAGGCGCTGCTCTTACGGCTCAAAGCTATGGCAACTGTATCGTTAAAGGGCATCAAGAAAATCTACGACAACAAGGTAACGGCTGTTCATGACTTTAATCTGGAAATCTCGGACAAGGAATTTATTGTCCTGGTGGGTCCCTCCGGCTGCGGTAAGTCTACCACCCTTCGTATGGTGGCTGGGCTGGAGGACATCTCCGAGGGCGACCTGCTGATTGGGGGAAGGAAGGTCAACGACGTGTCCCCCAAGGACCGGGATATTGCGATGGTATTCCAGAACTATGCCCTCTATCCTCACATGACGGTCTATGAGAACATGGCCTTTGCCCTGAAGCTTCGCAAGCTTCCTAAGGAGGAGATCGACAGGAAGGTGCGGGAGGCCGCCCAGATCCTGGATATTTCCCAATACTTAGAGCGTAAGCCCAAGGCCCTTTCCGGAGGCCAGCGTCAGCGCGTGGCCATTGGCCGGGCCATCGTCCGCGATCCTCAGGTGTTCCTGATGGATGAGCCGCTGAGTAACCTGGACGCCAAGCTCCGTAACCAGATGCGGGCTGAGATCATTAAGCTTCGCCAGCGGATCAATACTACCTTTATCTATGTGACCCACGACCAGACGGAGGCCATGACCCTGGGTGACCGTATCGTCATTATGAAGGACGGCTATATACAGCAGATCGGTACGCCCCAGCAGGTTTTCGATCATCCCGCCAATCTCTTTGTGGCTGGGTTTATCGGTACGCCTCAAATGAATTTCTTTGACGCCCAGCTGGAGCGCCAGGGAGACGGCTACGCCATCCGGTGTCTGGGTGCGACCATGACCCTTTCTGCGGAGACGGAGGCAAGGCTGAAGGCCAACAATGTGGCGGGCGGCAATGTGACCCTGGGTATTCGGCCTGAGCATATCCTGTTTTCCGCTGAGCCAGGTCCCCACACCCTTACGGGTACGGTAGACGTTTCCGAGATGATGGGCAGCGAGCTTCATCTCCATGTTACTGTTCAGGATGGGGTGGACGTGGTCCTCCGTGTTTCCACTACCGAGCTTCCGAAGGAGCAGAAGGCGGGGATCCCCTACGGGACAAAGGTCCATTTTACCTTCCGGGACGATTTGATCCATCTGTTTGATCCGGAGACCGCCAATAACCTCATACCCTTTAAGTCTGAGGCCGCCCGCACCAAGGAGCAGAACGAGGCGCAGGTGAAGGTGACAGTCTGAAAGACATAAAAAAGAGGCCGCCCAGGGGCGGCCTCTTTTTTATATGGGGGATGCGCCGGTCCCGAAGGAGGAGTCTTCCTTTCTACGGCATAGCTTGCGGTACTCCAGGGGACTCATTTTTTCCACCCGGCGGAAGCTTTGGGAGAAATAGCTGGGAGAGGAAAAGCCCAGTACGTGGGAGATTTGTCCGAGAGAGTGGTTGGTCCGGCAGAGAAGATGCTTGCTTTCCTGAAGGCGGCGGGAAATCAGGTAGCTAATAGGGGAGACGCCGTACTCCTGGGAAAAGGTGTGGACCAGATAGTATTTATTGATATGTACCAGGTCGGAGAGCTGAGAAAGGGTGATATTCTCCTTGAAGTGACTGTCTATGTACCGCCGGACAAAAGCACATTCCTTGCTGGTATGCCGCCCATCGGGGACGGCGAGAAATTTCGCCCGGCGGCTCAGGCGGACCATCAGAAGCTCTAGAATGCTCTGACAGACCAATTCATAACCTGCCTGCCGTTCCTCCGCCTCCCGCAAAATAGAACGCAGATTAGGAAGGATATCCTCCCGATGGCCCTGAAACTGCATGACACAGTAACGGCTGTCACCGCCTTGAGGCGGGGTGAACTCCAGCCCTCCGATCCCCAGGACAATGTATTCCAGGGGTTGGTTGTCGTGACTGATCTCAGAGTGCTCCACACTGGGATTGATAATCACCAGGTCGTTGGCGGCGACCGGGAAGAGCTGCCCCCCCACATTAAACTGACCCACCCCGCTTACTACATAAAACAGCTCCGAGCAGTCGTGAGCGTGCAGGGTGCTGTGCCAGTCTCCGTCGTATTTGGCGGAGCTGACATATAGGGGCCTGAGAGTAGGCCAATTCCTGTGGATAGTCTCATAGTCAAAATCCAGCACAAAGCGTTTTGAACTCAAGAAAGACACCTCTTTATGGATCTTGCGGCAAATATTGTTATTCTTTTTTCATTATAATATAGAGGGAAAAAACACGCAATATAAAAAAGAAGGAAAAGTATGCTTACCTGGAGCATAAGCATTACAAAGGCTTCGGAAGGAGGAAATGGAGGGCATGTTGCACAAAATAAAGAGGTAAAAATCGTGAAAAATGATAATTATCGACATAAATAGCAATAAAAATAAAAAGCGGCGCAACAAAACAATTGATTAGAACGCAAAAAGGTCTATACTTTACAATAGACTTTCAGTGGGAGACTTATCCAGGCTGGAGGTAATACGCACAACAAAATAACAGGAGGTAATGAGGAAATGAAGAAGAGGATCCTTGCGTTGGGTCTGACTGCGGCAATGGGCATGTCCCTGCTGGCCGGCTGTGGCGGCGGTAAGACCACGGAGACCACTGCTCCCGAGAAGAGCAACGCGCCCGAAAATCCCCCTGTGGTCGAAGAGACCACGATCACCGTAGCCGCCCTGGCTTCCGGCTACTCCGAGACCTATCCCGCCATGTGGCAGGAGGTCTGCGACGCCTTTACCGCTGAGACCGGGATCAAGGTCAACCTGATCCATGAGAAGGGCCTGGAGGACGCCATCACTCCGTCTATGCAGGCGGGCGACTATCCCGACGTGGTTCATCTGGCTACCGGACGTGACGCGGGCCTGACTGAGCAAATGATCAAGGACAACCTGCTGGCCGATCTGACCGACGTACTGTCTATGAACGTACCAGGCGAGAGCGTGAAGGTGGGCGACAAGATTGCCGGCGGCTTCACCGAGACCTCTTTGACCAACCCCTACAACGATGGCAAGACCTATCTTGCTCCCATGTTCTACTCTCCCTGCGGCCTGTTCTACAACGAGGGCCTTCTGGAGGAGAAGGGCTGGAGCGTTCCCACCACCTGGGACGAGATGTGGGAGCTGGGCGACAAGGCTAAGGCGGAGGGGATTTCCCTGTTTACATACCCCACCACCGGCTACTTTGACGCTTTCTTCTATGCTCTGATGTATTCTGTGGGCGGCCCTGAGTTCTTCGAGAAGGCCACTCGCTATGAGGAGGGCATTTGGGATTCTTCCGAGGCTCAGACCTGCTTTGACATCGTTGCTAAGCTGGCCTCCTATACCCATCCTCTGACTCCCGCTCAGTCCAGCGATCAGGACTTTACCAAGAACCAGCAGCTGGTTCTGGATAATGCCGCTATCTTCATGCCCAACGGCACCTGGATCGTGGGCGAGATGGCCGAGGCTCCCCGGGCCGACGGCTTTAAGTGGGGTATGACCGCTCTGCCTGCCGTTGAGGCTGGCGGCGACGGCTACAGCTACACCTGGTTCGAGCAGGCCTGGGTGCCCGCCGGCGCTCCCAACGTGGACGCTGCCAAGCAGTTCGTGGCCTTCCTGTACAGTGACAAGGCCTGCGAGATCTTCGCCAAGGGCGGCGCTATCCAGCCTGTGCTGGGCGTTGCCGACCTCCTGGAGGGCGACAATGTGATGTTCTACTCCATTTACGACAACGGCGCTAAGGCTGCCATGGGCAACTTTGCCGCTTACAATTCCGTAGCTGGTCTGGGCACCAACCGTGAGGTGTTCTTCGATCCCGTGAACGGTCTGGTTTCCGGCACCACCTCCGAGGCTGACTGGATCGCCAGCATTAAGACTGCCAGCGATCAGATGCGTGCCAACCTGAAGTAATTGTACTGGGACCAGCTTATCTCAGATCCAAAGTAAAGGTAGGCGGCGGTGAGTAGTAGCCTGCTCACCGCCGCTTTCTTTCAAAACGAAATGCGAGATCCCGCCTGAATCGGAGAGAGTGTGTGTATGCCTCTCTCTGGTCCGCGGTTTTCCGGGCGGGACAGAATGACTGAGAAAGGAAGTGAGTGTGTGCGTAGTAATAAAGGCCGCAATCGGTTCCTGGCATTGTGTATTGCTCCGGCGACGATTCTCTTCTTCGTCTTTATGATCATTCCCACCATAAACGTATTCCGAATGGCCCTGACGGATGCGGGCGCGTTTACGGCGGGCAAGTTTATTGGACTGGCCAACTTTGTCACGCTTTTCAATGATAAGCGCTTTATTATCGCCATGCAGAATACCATTCTGCTGGTGGTGGTAGTTACTATCATTACCTTTGCGCTGGCGCTGGTTTTTGCCGGTATTCTGACCAGGGAAAAGATCAAAGGACAGAATTTCTTCCGTATTGTGTTCTATATCCCTAATATTCTTTCTGTGGTCGTTATTGCCGGTGTGTTCTCCGCCATTTATGACGCCCGTCAGCTTCCCGACGGAACGCCCTTCGGTTTGCTGAATACCATGATCCGCCTGTTCCATGATCCGGTGACATGGCTGGATGAGCGCCATGTGATCGTGAGTATCATCATTGCCATGGTCTGGCAGGCCATTGGATATTATATGGTCATGTATATGGCCTCCATGTCTGCGGTGTCTGCCTCCCTCTATGAGAGCGCGGGGCTGGACGGCGCGGGGCGGATCACCCAGTTTTTCCAGATTACCCTGCCCTTGATCTGGACCAATATCCGTACCACATTGACCTTCTTCATTATCTCCACCATCAATATGGCGTTCCTGTTTGTCAAGGCCATGACCTCAGGCGGACCCAATGGTGCCAGCGACGTGGCGTTGAGCTTTATGTACGGGCAGAAGGATGCAAACCTCTACGGCTATTCCATGGCTGCCGGAGTGGTCATATTTATCTTTTCCTTTGCATTGTCGGCTTTGGTGAATAAGGTCACCAAGCGCGACGTGCTGGAAGTGTAAGGAGGTGTGGGCATGAGTAAAGATAACGCCGGCGCTGTGCAGAGCCAAAGCGGCAGATCCACCGAGACCTTGTATAAGGTTTTTATCTATGTTGTCCTCATTACCCTTGCCATCACCATTATTGTTCCCGTGGGCTGGGTGTTTCTGGCGTCCATCAAGCAGAACAGTGAGTTCTATACCAACCCCTGGGCCCTGCCATTGGGTTTCTATTGGCAGAACTTTGTGGAGGCATGGACCACAGCCAAAATGGGCAGCTACATGCTCAATTCCGTGATCGTTACGGCGGTCGCGCTGCTGATCCTTCTGGCGGTGGCGCTTCCCGCCGCTTACTGCCTGTCTCGTTTCCAGTTCCGGGGCGGTAAGCTCCTGAACATCTGCTTTATGGCGGGCTTGTTCATCAACGTGAACTATATCGTGGTGCCCATCTTCCTGATGCTCAATGGGGGAGATAAATGGTTGCGGCAGGCCTTTGGCAGTTCCCTCCTGCTCAATAACCTTTTTGTGCTGGCGGTTGTATACGCCTCCACGGCGCTGCCCTTTACAATCTACCTTCTCTCCGGTTATTTTGCCACCCTGCCCCACGACTTTGAGGAGGCCGCTTACATCGACGGCGCCGGGTACGGTCGCACCATGGTAAGCGTGATCTTCCCCATGGCCAAGCCCTCCATCATTACCATCATCCTCTTCAACTTCCTCTCCTTCTGGAACGAATACATCATCTCCATGACGCTGATGAGCGGCTTGAACAGCCAGAAAACCCTTCCGGTGGGCCTGTTGAGCTTGCAGCAGGCGTCCCAGAGCGCGGCTCAGTACGGCAGACTGTATGCCGGACTCGTCTTGGTCATGCTGCCGACGCTGATCCTGTATATGTGCGTGCAGAAGCAACTGACCCAGGGTATGACCGTGGGCGGACTGAAAGGCTGAGGTGAAGACATATGAGCGCTAAATTTTGGAAAGAGCATGCGACCCTGCGGGTCATTTTGATCGCTGTTTTCTTCCTTGGCGGTTTGGGACTGACCATCGGCGGGTGGACAATGAAGGGACAACTTCTTGGCCTGGGAGTCATGGTTATTGGCGTAGTTCTTTTGTTGGCTGCCCTTTGGCTGTACAATAAAGTCTTTCAGTAAGGATTCAAGGAGCATATCATATGAGCGAAAATCAGAAAAAGCAAGGATATGTAACCATTCCCACCGATGTGGACGTTGTTCCCGAAACGCTGGAGCTGTTGAAACGCTGGGGAGCGGACGCCATTCGCGACTGTGACGGTACAGATTATCCTGAGGAGCTGAAAAGCGTAGACGCGAAGGTCTATTCGACCTATTATACCACCCGTAAGGATAACCCCTGGGCGAAGGCGAATCCCGATGAGGTACAGCAGTGCTATATTATGACCGGGTTTCACATGGCGCGGTCGGAGGAGCTGTCCATTCCCCTGATGAAGGGGATCAGCCCTGAGCTGATGGCCGTCAATGTCCGGGACGATATCAAGCACTGGTGGGAGGTGGTGGACCGCACCACCGGACAGGTGACGCCCCCCGCCCAGTGGGAGTATGACGAGGCATCCGGCTGCGTGATCCTCCGGCAGGCCCAGGCCTTCCATGAGTATACGGTCAGCTTCCTGGCTTACCTCATCTGGGACCCGGTCCACATGTATAACGCCGTGACCAACGACTGGAAGGACTTTGAACACCAGATCACCTTCGACGTGCGCCAGCCCAAGACCCATAAGCATACCATGGAGCGGCTACGCAAATTCATTGCCGACCACCCCTATGTGAACGTGATCCGCTATACCACCTTCTTCCATCAGTTCACCCTGATCTTTGACGAGCTGAAGCGGGAGAAGTATGTGGACTGGTACGGCTACTCCGCCTCGGTCTCTCCCTATATCCTGGAGCAGTTTGAGAAAGAGGCGGGCTATCCCTTCCGGCCGGAATACATTATCGACCAGGGCTACTACAACAACCAGTATCGGATCCCCTCCAAGGAATTTAAGGACTTTATGGCCTTCCAGCGCAGAGAGGTGGCGGCCCTGGCCAAGGAGATGGTGGACATTACCCACGAGCTGGGCAAGGAAGCCATGATGTTTCTGGGCGACCACTGGATCGGTGTGGAGCCCTTCATGGAGGAATTTAAGACCATAGGACTGGACGCCGTAGTAGGCAGCGTGGGCAACGGTCAAACTCTTCGTATCATCTCCGATATTGAAGGGGTCAAATATACAGAAGGGCGGCTTTTGCCTTACTTTTTCCCAGACACCTTCCATGAAGGCGGCGACCCCGCCCAGGAAGCGAAGGTGAACTGGGTTACCGCCCGGCGGGCCATCCTCCGTAAGCCCATCGACCGCATTGGCTACGGCGGCTATCTGAAGCTGGCTTGCCAGTTCCCTGATTTCATCGACTATGTGGAGCAGGTGTGCAATGAATTTCGGGAGCTGCGGGAGAATATCAAGGGCGCCACCCCCTATTGTGTTAAGACTGTGGCTGTCCTGAACAGTTGGGGCAAGCAGCGCTCTTGGGGCTGCCACATGGTCCACCACGCCATCTACCACAAGAAGAATTACTCCTACGCCGGGATCATCGAGTCCCTGTCCGGAGCCCCCTTTGACGTGCGGTTCATCAGCTTTGACGACCTGAAGGCCGACCCCGCTGTTCTGGACGGGGTGGATGTGATCCTCAACGTAGGAGATGGCGACACCGCCCACACTGGAGGCGAGGTCTGGGCGGACGAGGCTGTGGTTACCGCCCTGCGCCGCTTCATCTGGAACGGCGGCGGCTTCATCGGCGTGGGAGAGCCCTCTGGCCACCAGCGCCAGGGCCATTACCTCCAGCTTTCCGCCGCTCTGGGCGTGGAGAAGGAGACCGGTTTTACCCTGGGCTACGACAAGTATAATTGGGAAGAGCATCCTGACCACTTCATCCTGGCCGACTGCACCAAGGAGGTTGACTTTGGCGAGGGCATGAAGGATATATATGCCCTGGAGGGCGCCGCCGTTTTGATCCAGCGGGAGCGGGAGGTACAGATGGCGGTCAACGAGTACGGCCAGGGCCGGTGTGTCTATATTTCCGGCCTGCCCTATTCTTTTGAGAACAGCCGGATCCTCTACCGGGCAGTCCTCTGGTCCGCCCACGACGACGGCGAACTTCTCAAATGGTTCTCCAGCAACTTCAATGTGGAGGTCCACGCCTATGTGAAGAACGGCAAGTACTGCGTGGTCAACAACACCTATGAGCCACAGACTACTACGGTCTACAAGGGCGACGGCTCCAGCTTTGATCTGGAGCTGGCGGCCAACGAGATCCGCTGGTACGAGATTTGAATTGCAGCTTTTTGAAAGAGGCTTGCCGGTCAAAGGGCAAGCCTCTTTTGCCACTTAATAGGCGATCCGCCCTATGCCACAGCCTTACCACTGTTCTGTGCTGCCAGGGAATGTGGTAAAGGACGTTTCTGGGGATCCCTTTGCCCCCGGCCAGAGATCGTTAAGCGGGAGTGGCTGGCCGTCATGCTGGACCAGTTCATCACAAGGATACAGAAATAAGAAAGCAAAATGCAAGAGGGCCGTCCGGCTTTCGTCGGACGGCCCTTGCCTTGTGGATCTGGGAGTGTACCTAAACGGATGGTGCGTCCTGTAAAAATGCGGCGCTGTAGGAGCGGATATCATCCGTCTGGCGTGTTATCTCATTGCTCAAAAAACCAACTGAACCAGCAAAATAATGCCGATATTGACCCCGAACACCACCGCCAGAGCCAGCCAGGGCCGCTTTTCCTCCATTTTTTCTCCCTCCATCCCAGCCAGTTTACGCATCGGAAGGGAAGGATATGCCGGTATGATTTCCCCAAACCTGGGCCATACTGGAAATAGAAATCATGAGGGAGGGCGTACCTATGATAAAAGGCGTCAGCAGGCGGGTTATCGTGGTCAAATCCCCCGACCGCCGTTTTTTTGAGGAGGCCATTTTCATTGTCCGGGAAGGGGTCGTGGGCACGGGCGGAGTCACCGCCGACCAGGTGGTGGAGGAGGCGAGAAGGGTGGCCGACGGCTTTGTAAAAAAGCGGAAAAGCCGCTGGTGGCAGCGCATACCCGCCCCTGGCTACGCCGCCCTGGGCGCCCTGGCCGCCACAGCGGCATGGTGCGTGGGGATGATGGTGGTGTAAATAGGAATTTACAAAAGAAGGGCGGAGAA
>CANRZY010000021.1 GCA_947644625.1 uncultured Pseudoflavonifractor sp. | reverse complement strand
CAACGAGTTCAACAACCGTTGCGATGAGCTGGCGGTGATGGAGAGCCAGAAGTTCCGGCAGGAGAAGGCTGCCCATGGGCCGGAGGCGGAAGAGGAGGAGATCCCCTCTCTGGAGCGGGTAACGGAGCGGATCTACATGCTGCCGGGGGAGGACTTTACCGGCAGGGACCGGCCCTTCCTCTACTATATCCGGGGGGATAAGCTGCGCATGGCGGTGGACGCCGGGAACTCCCCCCGCCATGTAAAGGCCTTTTACGCCGCGTTAAAGGCGGCGGGCCATCCCACGCCGGATATTACCGTACTGACCCACTGGCACTGGGACCACAGCTTTGGCCTACGGGCGGTCAAGGGCCTGACCCTGGTGACGAAAAAGACCAATGAGGCCCTGAGGCGGATCCAAGAATGGGCGTGGGACGAGAGCTCCATGGAGGAGCGCCTTTTCACCGGGGAGGATATCCCCGCCTGCGCGGAGTGTATCCGCCGGGAGTACGCCGACCCGGAGACCATCCATGTGACCACCGCCCAAATGGAGATCGAAGGGCCCCTCGCCATTGACCTGGGCGGAGTCACCTGCCGGCTCCTTCCCCAGGATTCCCCCCATTCCCGGGACGGGATCTTTATCCACATTCCAGAAGAGCGGGCCTTGGCCGTAGGGGACGGGGAAAGCGGCGATTACTACGAGCTGGGCGGACGGTATGATCCTCAAAAGTTGGAGGCCCTGCTTCAATTTCTGGACGATTTGGACTATGACCTGGCCTTGCCGGGGCACCAGGCGCCCTGGAGCAAGGAGGAGCAGATGGCCGCGCTTCAGGAGATGAAGAACGCCGCAGCCCAGGAGTCATAAAAGGCGGGAGGAAAGCCTCCGCCGTACCTTGTTTTCAAAAGAGAAGCGCCGCCCAGCAGGGCGGCGCTTTTTTTACAGGAGGGACTTTGCCACATCCTCCAGATAATTGGTTTCCAGCTCCTCGACCCTTCCCTTGTCGCAGGCCGCGGCCAGGGCGGGGTCCATGGGCAGACGGGCCAGGATGGGAAGGCTGTGGGCCTGGGCGATCTCTGCCAGGTGGCTTTCCCCAAAAATGGTATGCTCCCTGCCACAGTCGGGGCACTTGAAGTAGCTGTAGTTCTCCACAAGGCCAAGGATGGGGACGTTCATCATCTCCGCCATCTTTACCGCCTTCTCCACGATCATGCTTACCAGCTCCTGGGGGGAGGTAACGACGATGATCCCATCTACTGGGAGGGACTGGAATACAGTGAGGGGCACGTCCCCTGTTCCGGGGGGCATGTCTACAAACAGACAGTCTACCTCTCCCCACTGCACGTCGGTCCAGAATTGCTTTACCGTTCCGGCAATGAGAGCGCCCCGCCAGACCACGGGGTCGGATTCATTTTCCACCAGAAGGTTCAGGCTCATAAGTTTTATTCCGGTGGAGGTGAGAGCGGGATAGATCCCCTCGTCGTCCCCCATGGCCCGCTCATGGACGCCGAAGGCCTTGGGGATGGAGGGGCCGGTAATGTCCGCGTCCAGCACGGCGGCCCGGCCGCCGGACTTTTGAACGGCAGCGGCCAGGGAGGCGGTGACAAGGCTCTTGCCTACCCCGCCTTTCCCGGACATGACCGCAATGACCTTTCTGACATTGGAATGGGGGTTGGCCTTGGCACGGGGATCAAATTCCTCGGTGCGTTCTCCGCAGCTCTCGCCGCAGGTGGAGCAATCGTGGGTACACTCTGCCATGTCGCAAGTCTCCTTTGTTGTTTTATGGCGGGCGGCTGTCTTCAGCCGCCCTTACGGACGGAAACGGTTATTTATAGTGATAGCTTCCCCCGCCGATGAACTCCCGGAGCAGAGAGTTTTTCGCCACCAGGTCGGGGTCGATGGGTTCAAAGGCGTCAAAGGCGGCCATCAGCTCCAAAAGCTCCGCCCTTCTCTGGTTCTCCTCCGGCACCGCCTTCAGAAGGGGCAGGGCGTAGTTTTTCATCACCGGGACCTCATAGGGCAAAGAGGAATCCACCGTTACATGGGCGGTATCCTTATAGGGGGAGATGTAGAGCTTTTCCCCCTGGCGCACATTGGCCCATTGAGAGAGGGTATAGGCGATGTCGCTGCCCCGGAAGCTGTAGTCCCGGACGGCCCGTCTTGTCAGGCGCATCCAGGTGCCTTTGAACTTTACCCGGTCGCCCTCCATAATGTTGCTCCGGGCGGAGATATAAAGCCGGGTGGCCTCCGGGTGGGGGCCCGCAATGCCTGGGCCCAGGGCGTGGATCCCCTCAAAAATGGCGACCTCGTTCTTTTCCAGCTTCAGGGCCCGGCCCCTGGCGTCATCGCGCATCTGGCGGGAGAAATCAAAGTGGGGAATAATGACCGCCTCTCCCCTGCTGAGTTGGGTAAAGGTCTCGTCCAGCAGCTCCATATCCAGACAAAGGGGGGATTCCAGGTCGTATTCCCCGGCGGCGGTCCGGGGGGCGGTTTTGGGATCCCTCGTCTTAAAGTAGTTATCCAGGGATACGGTATGGCTGTTGATTCCCCGCCTCTCCAGCTCCTCCTCGATCTTCAGGGCGGTGGTGGTTTTTCCTGAGCCGGAGGGGCCGGAGAGAAGAACGATGGGGGAAAGGGCCATCCGCTCCATGATCTTGTCGGCGGCTTCTATGACCCGCAGGTGGTAATTTTCATCGCATTCCCGCAAAAAAGCGGGGGTATCGGCCAGGATCCGGGCGTTGATGTCTTGCAGCTGATAGGCCATGGTTTAGACTCCTTTCGTTTCCAGGAGGAGGGGGATAAGGGCTTGCTTCTCCCGGCAGAGCTTTTCCAGGTCCCGAAGGTACTCCTGGGGATATTTGGGGTTGGCAAAGCGTTCGATCTTTCCCGTTTTGGGCCAGAAGAGCTTGGTAACGCCTCCGCCTCCCAGCGCCAGGATGGAGTGAAGCTCCTCCATCATGGCGATGTTATATAGAGAGGCGTATCCAGGCTTTGCCCAGCCCACGTTTTCAAAGGAGCCGGACATATATTTCTGACGGTAAAGGTAGTAAGGGGCGTAGCCCTTTTTTCCCAGGGCCTCCCATGCCGCGTCCAGCATTTTTTCAATTTCCCTGTCGGAGGGGAGGGTTTCCGGGTTTTCCATGAGCCGGGAGCCCTTTTTCAGCGCCAGGGTGTGGACGGTGATATTTTCCGGCTCCATAGCCATGACTTCCTCCAGAGAGCGGAAAAAGCCCTCGGCTGTATCGCCAGGAAGTCCGGCAATAAGATCCATATTGACGGCGAAGGACCCCGCCTCACGGACCTGAGCATAGGCCCTGTGGATATCCTCCCCCGAATGGGGCCGTCCCATCCGCTCCAGGACCGCGTTGTCCATGGACTGAGGATTGACCGAGACCCGGTCCACGCCATGCCGGGCCAGCACGGAAAGCTTTTCGGGGGTAATGGTGTCAGGCCGCCCCGCCTCTACGGTAAACTCGGTACAGCGGGAGAGGGGCAAGGACCCCTCCATGGCGAAAAGGACGGCCTCCAGCTGTTCCGGGGACAAAGTGGTGGGGGTGCCGCCCCCCATGTAGACGGTACGGATGAGCTGTCCTGTCTCCTTCAGCAATTTTCCCACGGCGTCGATTTCCCGGCAAAGTCCCTCCACAAAGGGGGGGACCAGGGGAAGACACTTATCCACCGCCGCGGAGATGAAGGAGCAATAAATACACCGGCTGGGGCAGAAGGGAATGCCGATGTAGAGGGAGACCTCATCCCCCTTCAGACTTTTTTGGGCCTTAACGCTCTCTGCGGCGCAGTCCATTGCCAGCCGCCGCCGGAGGGGGGAGACCCGGTAGGTGTCCTTCAATATTTTCTCCGCTTGGGCGGGGGTGGCCCCCTCCCAAAGGGCCTTGGCGGGGATCTTTACCGGCCGGACCCCGGTGAGGGAGCCCCAGGGCAGATCATGGCCCAGGAGAGCGGTCCCGGCGTTGTAAAAGGACTGCTTCAATGCGCGCTGGATGGTGCGGTAGACCTCCTCCGGCGATTCGTCCAGTTTTTCGCTGGGAAACCGGACCACTCCGTTGTGCCAACGGTTTCCCCGGAAAACCAGGGCGCTCATATTGGTGAGCTTTTTCCCCCGGTGGAGGGTAAAGACGACGGCATTTTTCTCCTGCGCCAAACTCTGGGGAGGCTGCTGCTGGGGATATTCGGGCCGCTCCTGGGGAAAGAGGGTCAGCATCATTTGCTCCGCTGCGTAATGATACCGCAGGGTATCCCAATCCACATTGTCTGAAGTCAACCAAAGTCGGATAATGTCCACCTCCCACGTAGGGGCGGGATCCAAACCTGCCCGCCGCTTATACCTTCAGGGCCTCCCGCAAATAGGGGTTGCTTTCCCGTTCCTTTTCCAGGCTGGTAAACGCCCCGTGGCCGGGAAAGACCCGAAGCTCCCCCTCCAGCTCCCCCAGGCGCTTCAGGGAGGCCGCCATCTGTTCGTCGCTGCCGCCGGGGAAGTCGGTGCGCCCCATGCTTCCGGCAAAAAGAGTATCTCCGGAAAAAAGCGCGTCCCGGCACCGAAGACATACCGAGCCCCGGGTATGGCCAGGGGTGTGAAGGACCTCCACCTGAAGTCCCCCCAGGGATACCACCTCCCCATCCCGCCAAAGGGACAGAGGGTCCAGAGAGGCAGTAGGCAAAAGACGGTCCGTTCCATTGGTATCCTCCGGATGGAGATAGACAGGCACACCGGGAAAGGCCTGGCGCAAAGCGGCCACGCCTCCCACATGGTCATAGTGGCCGTGAGTCAAAAATACGGCGCGCAGGTCCCAGCCGTTGTCCACGCAGAGGGGGAGCAGGGTGGGGGAAATATCATCTCCGGGATCAATGACCGCCAAAGCCCCGCTGTCCCCGTCCACCAAAAGATAGCAGTTGGTGTATACGGAGGGTATATAAATGTGCTTAATATCCATTATGGAATCTCCTGTGGCGGCGCTCAAAGGTCCAGCCGCATAAAAATTTCTCCGTTCTCCACTTCCCCCGTGGGACGAAAGCCCAGCTTCTCATAAATATGCTTGGCAGGAAAATTCCCCTCCATATAATCAATGGTCATATAGGCGTATTTTCCGCAATTGCGTGCCAGGCCAATGAGCTTTTTTAGAGCGGCGGAGCCATATCCCCTCCCCTGCTGTTCCTTGGCAATGACCAGCCGCCAGGGATAAAGCTCCTTCTTTTCCAGGTCCTCGTGGACCATCATAAAGCCCACCAGCCGCTCCCCGTGGTAAATGGCGAAGGGATGGGTGTCGTTTTGTTCATAGTAAAGCCAGGCCTCCGCCAAAGAAGCGGCGTTGGAGGCTACAAATTTTCCTTTGTCCCCTGGGTCCATAAAAAGAACAGAATAAAAATTTTCCCGGGTGATCTTCCGAAATTCAACGCTCATAGGGTATCGGTATCCAGCCAAATGGTTACGGGACCGTCGTTTTGGGAAAAGACCTGCATATCCGCCCCAAATTCTCCATGCTCCACATGAAAGCCCCGCGCCTCACATTGGGCCATGAAGCGTTCATAAAGGGGGATGGCGGTATCGGGCCGGGCGGCCCCGGTGAAGCCGGGGCGGCGGGAGTGGCAGTCGGCAAAGAGGGTAAATTGGCTGATGACCAGCAAGGAACCTCCCACCTGCTCCAGGTTCAGGTTCATCTTCTCGTTTTCATCCTCAAAGATCCGCAGGCCGCAGACCTTATCGGCCATTTTGTCACACTGGGTCTCAGTATCCCCTGCGGCCACCCCTAAAAGGACCAAAAAGCCCCCGTCGGTTTTACCGTTGACCCTGCCGTCGATCTCTACCCGTGCGTTTTTTACCCTTGTCACCACCGCGCGCATGTCTGGCCCCTCCATTGTATGAAAAAGTTACCTGCTTATTATAGCCTTTTCCGGGGGAAAGGTCAACTGAGGGGGGCGCCGAGGCGTACTCCATATGAAGCAGCGGCCCCTGCCCATCGTGGGCAGGGGCCGCTGTTTTTCCGCTTTTATTCTTGGAGAAGATCCACTCTGGTAAAGCGGTGGAGCATGGCGGAGACCTCTGCCCGGCTGGCCTGGTCCTGAGGAGCCAGGCGGCCGCCGTCCTTGCCCCGGAGAATGCCGGTCTCTACCGCCCAGGCCAGGGCGTCCCTGGCCCAGACGGAGACCATGTCTCCGTCTGAGAAGTTCTCAAATCCAGCCTCCCCGGTGCTGGGGGAACCGATATAGCGGTAGAGCATGACGGCTAGCTGCTCCCGGCTCAGGACCTGGTCGGGGGCGAAAAGTCCGTCCCCGGTTCCGGTGATCACCTTCTCCTGAGCCGCCCAGCGGACGGCGTCGGTATAGTAGGCGTTATCCTCCACGTCGGGGAACTCAACTTCGCCGCCCTCCGGCGTTCCCGCGTAGCGGAACAGGACGGTGACCAGCATCCCCCGGGTCATGGGGACTTCGGGGGAGAAGTTATCTCCGCCGGTACCCTGGAACAGCTCCCGGCTGGTGACGTGGGCCACGCTCTCGGCAAACCAGTCGGCGGGCGCCACATCCCGGAAGGTCTTTTTATTGTCCTCTATGCGGATGGTTTTCCCGGCGTCCACGGAAAGGGTCAGCTTGCCGTTTTCCACCAGGGACTGGGGGATCACGGTCTCGGTCCCGTCGACCCCCACCAGAACGGCCACCGTAGTGGCTGTCAGCTTTTTGGCGGGGATGCTGACTGTGGCGGACCCGGTCCCCTTGGGAAGCTCCACAGTGACCTGGGGATTTTTATTTGCCTCCAGTCCCACCACCGGCAGAACCGTGGGGGCGTCGCCGGAATTGTCCAGCGCCTCCTGGGAGAGGGTGACGCTGGCAGTGGTTTTGTCGCCCTTGGTGACGATCTTGGCGCTGCTGCCATTGGGGGCGGCAACGGTGACGGTGACAGTCCCTGTTTTCTTGTCGGTCACGGTGGTCACCCTTTCCCCCGATTCCGTGGTGGTGGTGACGGTGGTGGTGCGGTCGTCATCGTCGTCCTGGGAGGAGCCGGAGGACCCGGAGGAACTGTCGGCGGTCCAAGTGGCGGTGTAGCTACGGTTGCCGGAGGAGCCGGTGGGGATGGTCACCGTCAGGGTGGGCCCGGTAAGGCCGGTGCCTGTCCATCCGGCGAAGGTATAGCCGCTTCTGGTGGGATTGTGGAGGGTGAAGGCCTCCGTCTGGGCGGTGTAGATGGTGGGATTGGCTGTGGCCAGGGTCCCTCCCGCCAGATCATAGGTGATGGTATATTGCTCTGGCTCATCCAGGGGCGTCCAGGTGGCGGTATAGCGGCGGTTGCCGGAGGAGCCGGTGGGGATGGTCACCGTCGTGGTAGGAGCGGCAAGGCCGGTGCCTGTCCATCCGGCGAAGGAATACCCTTCCTTTACAGGATTGTGAAGGGTAAAGGCCGGGGTCAGGGCAGTGTAGGAGCCGGGGTTGGGGGAAGCCAGGGTCCCTCCGTCCAGATTATAGGTAATGAGATACCGATGGGCGGTGGAGGCGGCTGCGGTGATCTCCACCACGCCGGTGACCGCCCCTTCCGGGAGGGAGAGAGTACCGGCTGCGGGGTCGTAGGAGAAGCCGGTAAGGCTCTGTCCGTCCACCGTTACGGTAACGCCGTCGGGAAGGGCGTAACCCTCGGAAGGGACAAGGGTAATTTCCAGCGCCTGTCCGTGAGGCGCCTTGGCGGGGCCCTGGGCGGTCATGTGCTCCAGAGAGTATATTACGGCATAGCTTTTCCGCTGGGCCGCGCCGGAGATGGTAAGGTCTTGGGTAATGCCGTGGGTAAAGGCAATGGAAGCTCCGTCATACTCATAGCCATAGAAGGCCGTTCCGTTCCGGGCAGTAATGGAAATCGTTTCGGGGGCCTCATAGCCATCATCAAGGGTCAGATGGATCACGGGCTTATCGCCATGTTCCACCGTATGAGTGGTCAGATCGCAGGTAATGTGAGTGAGAGAGTGATCCAGAGTGTAGGTCTTTTTTCGGAACCGGGCGGTGACGGTTACGTCCTCGGCGGGCATGGTGAACTTGCCGTCGGTGACCGTCACATCTCCCGAAGCTCCGGCAACCATCAAGGATCCCTCCACCGGCTCATAGCCATCATCCGCCGTGACGGTAAGGATGATCTCCGTCCCTTCCTTAGCCTGACTGGCGCTGGCGGTAATGGTTCCGCCCACCAGAGTGGTGTCCGGGGTAATGGTATAGGCGGTGATGCCGTAGGCCAGGATGGTGACGGCGCTGGAGGGCTTGCCCGCCTCATGGGTAGCGGTAGGAGCCAGGCGGAGCCGGTAGCTGCCGGGAGCCAAACCACCCAGTTCTCCGGCGGCGTTGGCGGTGACCGCTGTCCAGGTCTGTCCATTATCGTCCGAGATCTCATACTGTCCGTTAGGGGCCAGCCCGGTAATTTTGCCGTCGCCCCCCGACTGGGTGCAGTCTGTGTGCCCCAGCCCCGTGGGCGCCTCTGGGCCGTTGGCCTTTTCTCCGGTAACGGGATCGGAGATGGCCACCCCCTCAAAGGGGAAGGAGGCGCAGGCCGAAACGGTGATTTCCGCGCCGATATCATCCTCGGTCAGGGTATAGGAATTTCGGATGGCGCCGGGAATGCTGGAGCCATTGCGCAGCCACTGGCAGGTCAAGTGCTTTCCGGCCTGGGGCGGAATGACCTGGTTGACCGAAGCGGTTAGGGTTTGGTCAAATTTCGCTTCTCCCACAATATGGGTCTGCCCAGAGACCTTAGTCTTTACGGTGACCACGCACTGGGCGGTAAAGCCGCCGTCGTCGGTGGTGACGGTAATAACGGCCTGGGATTGGGTGTGGTCCACTCCCACGGCGGTGACCACTCCTCCGTTCACGGTGGCAATGTCGGGGTCGGAGGTATCCCAGGTCACACCCTTGCTGGTGGCGTATTCGGGAAGAACGGAGGGGGTAAGGGTCAGGGAATTCCGGGTGTCGTCGTTGGTATAGAGGGTGGCGGCGGTGGAATTCAGGGTTACCCCGGTGACGGGGATGGTGGTGGAGCCGGTGGCGCGTAGTTCAGCGGCGGTGGCAAACTCTCCCGCACTGGCGGTGGCCTTCAGCTTTACATACCGGGCCGGCTGACCGGCGAAGGAAGCTTTTTTCCATGCCGAGTCGGATCCCCAGCTGCCAGAGGCGGCCAGAGTCCAGTCACTGTTATCCAGGCTCACATAGATCTCGTAGCCGGTAATCATACCGTTGGAGTTCCCCTGCCGGGGCAGATAACGAAGGCCGTCCACCATCCGTACCTGGCCCAGGTCCAGGGTGATCCACATCTGCTCCCGTGTGGCGGCGGGCGTGGAATACTGGGTGTGCCAGAAGGTGGAGGGAAGGCCGTCCAGTACGTTGGAGGCAGGGGCGCTTTCAGACGCAGTCTCCTGGCTGCCCGCCTGGGCCGAAACAGCCTCCAGATCGTAGATGTCAAGCTCCTCCGGCCCAGCGCCAAACTTCTCCAGTGCCGCCAGTCCCAATTCCTTCAGGTCCTCGCCGCTGGGGGTGTTGGAGTAAGCCTTGGGATTTCGGGCATAGGCCCATTCCCAGGGGAACCATTTAATGCTGATTTCGCCGTTGGAGCCTGCCGCAAGATTGGCCTTGGCTACGTTGATCCACTTTTCCCACCGGGCCTGGTAGAAATCCTTGGTGAGGCCTGCCCACTGGCGGTTGGAGTAATCCTTCAGACCGCCGGAATCACACTGGTCAATGGAGCCCCAGGTGGTGACCAGGGCTTTGGCGTTGCGAAGATAGAGCCGTTTGGTAAACTCGTCGGCATTCTGGGCCAACTCAGAGGCGTTGGTGGTCCAGGAGCCGAACAGGAACTCCTTCCGGGTGCTCAAGACCCTTTCATTGAGGGCGATAAGCGCCAGGAAGCGATCTGCCTGGGCGGAAAACTCCGCAGCATCTTTGTTCCAATAGGCGTTGGCCATTTTTCCGTGGATAACCTGGGCGCTGTTGGACAAAACCTGTTTAAGTACATCGGCCAGGTCATAAAGGTAAGCGTCGCTGGCGGACAGGGTATCATAGTCCTCCAACAGCAGTCGGGCCGCCTTCTCCAGCTCCACCCGGTCATAGCCGATGGAGCTGTTTCCCCAGGTGGAGGCGGCGCCAATGCTCAAAGCGGGGCGGGCATTGACCACCGACTCGGGGGCCCCCTGCCCCGCCCGGTTCAGGCTGTCCTTGTAGACCGTCTCGGCCAGAATGGCCACGGCCCGCTGGGCGTTCTCACTCTCGGCGCCGTAGCGGCGGGTGGCATAGTCCGCCAGCCACTGGTCCAAATCAATTTCGGGGAGCGCCACGGAGGCGTCGGGGGTCCAGACGGTCTCAAAAAGAAAGTCATAGAGCAGGGGATTTTCCTGGCTGGCTTCGGGGGCGATGCCAATGCCCGCCATATGTTGGGTAGAGTTGGCAGCGGCGGGGATATTTTTTTGCAAAGCGTCCAGGTGTCCGTGAAGGCCCATCCGCCCGCCAAAGTTGTTGAGCTGGCAGAAGACCCAGGGAGTATCGGAAAATTCCTTCAGGCCGTCGCCGTCCGTGTCTTCGCCGTAGGTTTTCCAGTTTTGATCCTTTTCGGCGTACAGGTCCAGCACGATGGCGTGGTCCCGCCGGTCTGTGCCCTGACGCAGTCCGGCCAGCAGCCCGTTGGAGGGGTTTCCCTGCCAGGACTGGATGACCCACACTGCGTCGGAGTCAAAATCCAGAAGGCTGTCCAGAAGGGCGCTGGCCACCGTGGCGGTATCCATGCCGCCGGTATCGCCGCCCTCGTGGAAGGGGTCGGTGGCGTAATATTTGGCGTCGCCGAACACCTCCCGCTGGGCCTCATAAAAGTCCTGGGCGTATTTGTCATAGGTGGCGGTGTTGGTCTTCAGCATAGTGGGACGGCGGAAGGAGCACCAAACTCCCTGGGGGATGATCTCAGCGGTGGGGTCGTGGGTGGCAATGTCTACGGGGACCATACCGCTGAAAGCCTGAAGAACGGGCTCCATTCCCAGCGCGCGCATGATCCGCTGGTTTTTCCGACCCAGCTCGGCGCGTTCGGTGAGCCAGGAGTCGTGGATGGGGCCGCCGAAACCGGTGAGGTTGGCCATGTAGGCCCAGGCGTAGTAGCCCGGTCCGGCCAGGAAGTCCTTTGCCTCCTCGTGGGTGTAGCCCTCCTTCATAAGGAATTTCCGCCAGACCTCCTCCTGCCCGGTGATGTCCAGCACCACATTGACCCCGTTGAGGGCCAGCCAGTCCAGCTCGTTGCGCCATTCCTCCTCTCCCCAGAAGGCCATGGAGTAGGAGTGGGTGCAGTAGTTGTAGGCATAGCGGACGGGGAACCGGGTCTCCCTGTGGACGGGGGAGCCCACGGGGACTACAGCGGCAGGCATGGCGGTCTGACAGCCCACCTGGGAGATGTTCACATTGCAGAAGTACTTCAGATAGTGGTTGATGCCGGTGGCAAGGGAAACGCCGTTGTTGCCTGTGACCTTGACTTTTCCTCCCTCGTCGGAGAGGGTAAAGTAGTCGTAGCCGTTGGACTGGTCTTCCAGGGAAAAGGTAAACCAGTCTACGTAGGCCGGGCCCACTTGGCGCTCAATAATGCCCTTGACCTCATTGATGGTGTCCGTCTGGGTAATGGGAGAAGCGTAGGCGGTATCCTCAAACAGGCCCACATCTACGGCGGGGGCGGTCTGGACGGCGGTCCCTGACGCCGTACCCAGGGCCCGGATCTCGTTAAGAATGGGTTGAGCGGATTCGGAATAATACTCCAGGTAGACCCGGATGATCCGAGCCTCCTTGTTCAGGGGAAATTTGTCTCCGCCCTCGGCGCAGGGGGCCGCGTCCAGCTTCTCCCCCACCTTGTCAAAATCCCGGCCATCCATACTGGTGTAGAGGGTATATTCGGTGTAGCCTGCGGTGGGAGTGAAGATCTGGAGCTCGCTAAGGGTGTAGTTTTCCTCCAGGTCGATGTCCACATAGGCCGGATACATATCCGCCTTCCAGCCGGTGGTTTTGTCGCCGTCGTTGACCAGGTAGGAGGTTGGAGCGTTGAAGTTGCTGTGGGAGGCCTTGTCAAAGGCCACACTTTCATTGTCCACAATGGGGGCGGCGTAGGTGCCGAAGATCTGAAGGGAGGCAAGCTGGCCGGGGTCGTCCAGCTCTACCCGCACGATGCTCATACCGGCGGGGAAACGGAACACGTTATCCCCGTTTTGCAGGGGGGCAAAGTAGGTGGTCCAGCCCTTGTCCCGCTTCATTTTTCCCTTCAGTACAGCGGCAGCCCCTTCGGCCAGGGCCACCCGGAAGCCTACCACCTGCTGGTTGCCCCCAAAGTTCCATTCCTTGTACCCGGTTCCCTGGGAGGGGGAGGCATGGGAAGTGATGTCGTCATAGTTCTTCAGATCGATGGTCTCATCCACGGCGTATATCCGTACCTCGGCGATGGCGGGCCAGGCCGCGCCGTTGGTGGCCAGAAGGGAGACCCGCACATGGGTCATGCGCTGGGGATCATCCATGGAATATATGTAGGTCTCGTTGGCCGAATGCCCTGCCTTTCTGGACAGCTCCTGGTAGTCGGTTGTCACGTTGTTGACCGCCCGGCTTACCGCCAGGTCAAAGGTGCGGCCCTCAAAACGCTCAAAGTCTACCTCCACCCGCTTGACCAGCATATTCCCCGGCAGGGCAAAGTCCACATTGGCGGGCCAGCTGCCGTTGCCGGAGACCCACCATGTGCCGGTATTTTTGTCCACGATCTTGCCTGCGTCTCCCTCGTTGCTGGGGACCGTGATCTCGGACAGGGGGGCCACCTCTATTAACCCTTCATAAGAGTCCGGTTCGCCAAAAATTTCAAGTTGGGTTATGACGAGCCATGCGTTGGAGGACTCATTTGTAAATTCAAGCTTAATATCGCTGAATTCCCGCATGGAGGCAAAGGCGTGGGTCTGAATATACCCGCCGTCTTTCTTTGTGCCGGTGCAGCTGGAAAACAACGTTTCATAGTCTGAGGCCCCCGCCGCTTTTCCCAGTACGTTGTACTTATAAACTGTATCATCGTTATTATCATGATGGAAGGTAACCTTGATCCCGCCAATAGAGCGGTTTTCGCCAAAGGAAAAATTCACCCAGGGATTTCCGTATTTGCCGATATAGTCCTGAATCCCTTCACCGACCCACTTAAACTCCGTGGACTGGCCGTCGGTCAAGTATTCAGGATGGTCTTCGGTGGTGTATCCAATAGGGCTGCTTACCTGAGAGGTGCTGACAGTATTTGTGCTTCCCAAGCCATCGGCAATGTTGACTAAGGTGGACAGATCCACCTCTGCCGCCAAAGACGCTGTGGGCAACAGCCCCACCAGCATGACCAGGGCCAGGAGCCCTGCAAGCAACCGTTTTTTCCTCATCATTTTCTTCCTCACCTTTCCCATAAAATGTGCCGCGTCCGGCAAGCTCCGGGCGTCGCGATAAAAAACAGCTTCCGTTGGGCGAAATTCACAAAAGCATAAAAGAAAGTTGGGCCATATATAGGAAAGAATACCTGTTTTTGCCGGGGATGTCAAGGGAAAACAGCGTGGGAAAGACAAAAAGTCCCAGGAGGAAAAATCCACGAAAAAAAGGGCCCCCATCCTTGAAAGCTGGGTAAAAAAATGTTATAATTTTTTGTTAGGCACACCCCAAAAAGGAGGGGCTTTTTTGGATACCAAAACCACCCGCGTTTCCCCTGCCGACGTTACCCGGCAGCTGGGATTCTGCGAAAAAATAGCCGAGCGTCTGACCTCCCAGCCCAAGGAGCATTTGGCCCTTGTGGACACTTACGGCTGCCAGCAGAACGAGGCGGATTCCGAGCGCATCCGAGGCTACCTTCGGAGTATGGGCTACGGCTTTACCACCGATGAAAACGCTGCCGACGTCATTGTTATCAACACCTGCGCCATCCGGGAGCATGCCGAGGACCGGGTGCTGGGCAATGTGGGGGCCCTGGTCCACGCCAAGCGCCGCCATCCGGGACAGATCATCTGTCTCTGCGGCTGCATGGCCCAGGAGGAGCACGTGGCGGAAAAGATCCGGCAGTCCTATCGTCATGTGGACATCGTCTTTGGCCCCCATGCCCTGTGGAAATTTCCTGAGCTTCTCTACCGGGTGTTGACCAGGCGGGTGAGGGTGTTTGAAAACGCCGACGAGCCCGGCTCCATTGCCGAGGGGATCCCTGTGGTCCGCCAGGGGAAGGTGAAGGCCTGGGTCTCCATCATGTACGGCTGCAACAATTTCTGCACCTACTGCATCGTCCCCTATGTCCGGGGCCGGGAGCGCTCCCGCCTGCCGGAGGACGTGCTTGCCGAGGTCCGGGAGCTGGTGGAGGAGGGGTATAAGGACATTACCCTTCTGGGGCAGAACGTGAACTCCTACGGCAAGGACCTGGGTCTCAGCATGGATTTCGCGGACCTTCTGGAGCAGATTGACGCCATTCCGGGAGAGTTCCTCATCCGCTTTATGACCTCCCACCCCCGGGACGCCTCTCAGAAGCTTTTTGAGGTCATGGGCCGGTGTGAAAAGGTGGCTCCCGTATTCCACCTTCCCGTCCAGGCGGGAAATGACCGGGTATTGAAGGCCATGAACCGCCACTATGACCGTTCGGGATACTTAGACAAGGTAAAACGCCTGCGGGAGCAAGTCCCTGACGTGGTCCTTACCTCCGACATCATTGTGGGCTTTCCCGGAGAGACCACGCCGGAATTTGAAGAGACCCTGTCCCTTATTGAGCAGGTCCGCTACGACGCCCTCTTTACCTTCATCTACTCCCCCAGGGAGGGGACTCCCGGCGCAAAGATGGAGGATCCCATGCCCATGACGGAAAAGAAGGCCAACTTCCAGCGCCTGGTGGACGCCCAGAACGCCATTTCGGCGGAAAAGCACGCCGCCTACGTGGGAAAGACCGTCCGCTGTCTGGTGGACGGAGCTTCAGAGGAGTCCGGCTTTGCCCTCACCGCCCGGACGCCGGGGAACCGCCTGGTGCGAATTGAGGAAGGCGGAGAGGAGCTGATCGGCACCTTTCAGCAGGTGGAGATCACGGGAGCCAACACCTGGTCTTTGTGGGGAAGGCTGGCGGAGGATACAGATTGCCACGCCGACCTTTCGGCCGGCTCGCAATGACGAGGGGAAGAAATGGCCTATTACGTTTATATCCTGGCGAATACCACCAATGTAACAATTTATACCGGCATGACAAACGACTTGGCAAGGCGGGTCTATGAGCATAAAAACCACATGGATCCTGATTCCTTTACAGCAAAATACAACATAACAAAGCTGGTCTATTTTGAAGCGGCGGACACGGCACGGGCTGCCATTGAGCGGGAAAAACAAATTAAATCCTGGTCACGGAAAAAGAAGAACAGTCTTGTAGAGACGAAAAACCCCGCGTGGCAGGACCTGTATACCGCGCTTTTTTAACCACGTTGCTCTTCTTCCGTCATTGCGAGCCGGGCAAAGCCCGGCGTGGCAATCCGTATTCCGCCTTTCCGATTATCCGTACAGAGAAAAAGAAAGCGAGGTCCTATCTATGGCCGAAGGCACCCCCATGATGCTCCAATACCATAAGATCAAGGCCGACCATCCGGACTGCATTTTGTTTTTCCGGCTGGGGGACTTCTACGAGATGTTTAACGAGGACGCCAAGGTGGCCTCCAAGGAGCTGGAGCTAACGCTGACCAGCCGGGACCGGTCCCGGCCTCCCGAGGAGCGTACCCCCATGTGCGGCGTTCCCTACCACGCCGCTGAAGCCTATATCTCCCGCCTGATCGCCAAGGGCTACAAGGTAGCCATCTGTGAGCAGATGGAGGACCCGGCCCAGGCCAAGGGACTGGTGGACCGGGACATTATCCGCATCGTCACCCCCGGTACTGTCATTGAGGAGACCATGCTGGAGGAAGGGAAAAACAACTTCCTGTGCGCGCTGTGCCTTTTGGAAGAGCGGGTAGGACTCTGCTTTGCAGATCTCTCCACTGGAGAGGTCTCCGCCACCGGCTTTGACGGCCCCGGCTGGCGGGAGCATACGGAAAATGAGCTGGGGAGGTTTTCCCCCAAGGAAGTGATCTGTTCCCCCGATGCCTGGCGGGATGAGGGGCTGAAGGATTTTCTCACCGGCAGGCTGGAGTGCCGCTGCGAGCCGGGGGCGGCGGAAAGCTTTGACCCGGACCGGGCTTCGGTGGCGGTGGAAAAGCAATTTGGTTCCGGCGCGGGGCTTCCCGAGGGGCCCGTCTCCCAGGCGGTGGGGGCCCTGATGGCCTATCTCATCGAGACCCAGAAGACCGACCTTTCCCATATGGCGGCGGTGAACTACTACACCGCCGGGGAATTTATGGAGCTGGACCTGACCGCCCGGAGGAACCTGGAGCTTACCGCCACCCTCCGGGGAGGAGAAAAGCGGGGGAGTCTTCTGTGGGTGCTGGACAAGACCTGTACCCCCATGGGCCGAAGGCTCATCCGGTCCTGGCTGGAAAAGCCCCTTCTCTCCCCGGTTCAGATCGGCAAGCGCCAGGGGGCGGTGGAGGACCTGGTGAACGACATGGTGGCCCGGCAGGAGTTGGGCCGGGAGCTGAAGGAGGTCACCGACCTGGAGCGGCTGATCGGCCGGGTGGTCTACGGGACCGCCGGAGGCCGGGATATGGTAGCCCTCTCCCGTGGGCTTGGAAAGCTCCCTGGGCTGCGCTTGCTGCTGGCTCCCTTCTCCTCCTCCCTTCTATCTGTGCTTCGGGAAAGTCTGGACGACCTTGCCCAGCTCCGGGGGCTGATCGACGCCACCTTTGTGGACGAGCCCCCCTTTTCCGTCCGGGAGGGCGGATTTATCCGCGCCGGGGCGGACGGTGAGGTGGACCGGCTTCGGGGGATCCTGACGGGAGGCAAGGACATGGTGGCCGCCATGGAGGCCCAGGAGAAGGAGCGCACTGGCATCAAGACCCTAAAGGTGGGGTTCAACAAGGTTTTCGGCTATTATATCGAGGTCTCCAAGAGCTATGCCGGCCAGGTGCCGGACACCTATATCCGCAAGCAGACACTGGTGAACTGCGAGAGATACATTACCCCCGAACTCAAAGAGATGGAGAATACCATCCTCAACGCCCAGGACCGGTTGACCACCCTGGAGTATCAGATCTTCTGCCGGGTGAGGCAGGCCGCCGCCGAGCGGGTGGCGGATATCCAGCGCTCCGCCGCCGCCGTGGGGCAGGTGGACGTACTGTGCTCCTTTGCCAGGGTAGCCGCCGAGAACGGCTACTGTATGCCCCAGGTGGATCTCAGCGACGCCATTGAGATCACGGACGGCCGCCATCCCGTGGTGGAGCAGGCGGCTAAGAACCAGCTTTTTGTACCCAACGATACCCGGATGGACGGTGGAGAGGACCTGTGCGCTATCATCACAGGACCCAATATGGCGGGTAAATCTACCTATATGCGCCAGGTCGCCCTTATCGTTCTCATGGCCCAGATGGGATCCTTTGTTCCCGCCCGCTGTGCCCACATCGGCGTGGTGGACCGTGTGTTTACCCGTATTGGGGCCAGCGACGACCTTTCGGCGGGAGCCTCCACCTTTATGGTGGAGATGAACGAGGTGGCCGAGCTTTTGAAAAACGCCACGGCCAAGAGCCTTCTCATTCTGGACGAGATCGGGCGGGGCACCTCCACCTATGACGGCATGGCCATTGCCAGGGCGGTGCTGGAATACTGCGCCGATAAAAAGCGCTTGGGCTGCAAAACCCTTTTTGCTACCCACTACCACGAGCTGACTGCTCTGGAGGGAGAGATTCCGGGGGTAAAAAACTATAATATCGCCGCCAAAAAAAGGCAGGACGATATTATTTTTCTTCGCAAGATCGTCCGGGGCGGGGCTGAGGCAAGCTACGGCATTGAGGTGGCCAAGCTGGCGGGGGTCCCCGAACGGGTCATTTCCCGGGCAAAGGTGATCCTGGAGGAGCTGGAGGGGGAGAACGAGGCCGGAGAAAGCCGCCGCCCGGCGGCAGAGGCCTCTGGCGGACAGGTCTCGTTGGAGGATATGGGGGCCTTTGCCGTGGCGGACAGGCTCCGGCAGGTGGAGGTGGATACCCTTACCCCCATTGAGGCCATGAATCTTTTGTATCAGTTGAAAAAAGAATTGTAATTGGCGGGTCGTTTTTGTGAAAACACCGTAGGGCAGGGGCAAGAGCCTCCCCTATGGTAAAAAGAAAGGAGGAGGAACGCGATGCTTCGCCGAAGCTGGAAAACGGAAATGACCGTCTCGGAACGGAGGCGGGGTATGGTGTTTTTTCTCCTTTATCTCCTGGTATTTCCCCGGATGAACGCCTTTCTTCAGCGGCTTTGGATGGGAGACGGGGAGGTGCTGGTGGCCGAGGCCAACGTGATCTACTACGCCTTCCTTTTCACCCTGGCCCTTTTCGTTTTTTGGAGCTTTCTGAAAAAGGACTTTCTGGGGCTGATGGACTGGCTGCCGGAAAATCTGGCTGCCATCGGGGTGGCGGTGCTTTTGGCCGGAGGGCTCCAGGCGGTGTTGAGCCTCCTCCCCTTTCCGGTGGTGGATCCCATCTCCCTGCAATACGCCCAGGAGTACCGCCTTGCGCCTGCTCCCACCCTGGTTTTGATCCTGCTTTTGATCCCGGTGGTGGAAGAGACATTGTTCCGGGGGCTTATCTATGGAAGCATCCGGGGCTACAGCCGCCCGCTGGGGGCTGCCGTGGGGGTGGTTCTCTACGCCTTGGCGGTGGTGTGGCGGTACGCTTTGGAGTGGAAGGATCCCCGGTATCTGCTGCTGACGATCCTCTATCTTCCCATGTCCGCCGCCCTTACCTGGTGCTATGACCGGGGGGGCAGCGTGTGGAGCTGCGTGGTCCTCCACGGACTGCTGAACGGACTTATCCTGATCTTGGCGCTTTAAAAGGACGGTGAAACCATGCCTCATATTGAACAGCTTTCCCCCCATGTGGCGGACCTGATCGCCGCCGGAGAGGTGGTGGAGCGGCCCGCCTCGGTGGTGAAGGAGCTGACGGAAAACGCCATAGACGCCGGGGCCCGCTCGGTGACGGTGGAGATCCAGAACGGGGGCATGACCCTCATCCGGGTCACCGACAACGGCTGCGGGATCGCACCGGGAGAGGCCCGAACCGCCTTTCTCCGCCACGCCACCTCCAAGATCAAAACGGAGTATGACCTGGAGGCCATTGGGACCTTGGGCTTCCGGGGGGAGGCGTTGGCCGCCATCGCGTCCGTATCCCGGCTGGAGCTGCTGACCCGGCGGGAGGAGGATCCCCTGGGGACCTCCCTGGCCCTGGAGGGGGGCGTGGTGCTGGGGCAGGAGGAGGCGGGCTGCCCTCAGGGGACCACCATGCTGGTCCGGGACCTTTTCTACAACACCCCCGCCCGGCTCAAGTTTATGAAAAAGGACGCCGCCGAGGGCGCCGCCTGTCTTGCCGCTGTCCAAAGGCAGGCCCTCAGCCACCCGGAGGTAGCCTTTAAATTTCTCCGGGACGGAAAGCAGGAGCTGCTGACCCCCGGAGACGGGAAGCTTCGCTCCGCCCTATACGCGGTGCTGGGCCGGGATCTGGCCCTGGGTTTTGTTCCGGTGGAGGGCAGCGGAGAGGACCTGTCGGTCTCTGGCTTTGTCTCCGTTCCCGCCTGCTGCCGGGGGAGCCGGAACTATCAGTTTTTCTTTGTCAATGGCCGGTATGTAAAAAGCAAAACCATGACCGCCGCTTTGGAGCAGGCCTACGCCAACCAGAAGATGGTGGGCAAGTTTCCCGGCTGTGTGCTCCACGTGACGGTAAAGCTCAACCAGGTGGACGTGAACGTTCACCCCACCAAGCAGGAGGTGAAGTTCGGCGCGGAACGGCAGGTGTTTTCTGCCGTCTACTACGCCGTCCTCTCCGCCCTGGGCGGAGATAAGAGCCGCCCGGTGGCCACAGTGGGTCCGGCAACGGGACAGGTGGTGGAGCAGGGGCGGCAGACAAGCCTGCCCCTCCACGATTTTACGGCCCCGTCAAAGATGGAAAAACCCAGCTCACATACAGCGGACGGCGTACCTTATCAGGAGAAACGCGTTCGGACAAGCCCTCCCGCAGGGCGTGGCCTCCCGGACGCGCCGCCCCCTCCCGCCCAGGCAAGGATCCAAGCCCCTTCTCCCCGAAGGGAGGAGCCCTTGGCGGCTGGTGGCCCGGAGCCTGAAAAGGGAGGGGAACGGGCCGGTTTACCCGCAGAGGGCACCCCCCATCCATACGGCGGCAAAGCCGCCGACGGCTGGGCGGCAGGACTGGCCCCTACGGAGGACCGGCCTATCGTAGGGTGCGGCCTCCCGGACGCGCCGCCTGACCCAGCCCCCCCTTCCCCTCCCCTGGTCCTCCTGGAGGAGCCGGAGCTTCCCTGGCGGGTGGCTGGAGAGCTGTTTCATACCTACATTGTTGTGGAGCAGGGGGACAAGGCTTTTCTGATCGACAAGCACGCCGCCCATGAGCGGATGAACTTTGACCGAATGCGCCGGGAGGACTATTCCCCTATGTCTCAGATACTCATTTCCCCCGTGGTCTTTACCCCCGCGCCGGAGGAGTGCGCCCTCCTTCTGGAGAATCTGGAGGAGCTGGACCGGATCGGCTTTGAGGTGGAGGACTTTGGCGGCGGATCTCTGGCAGTGCGGAGCGTTCCCGACTATCTGGAGGTGGGGGACATTGAGCCCGCCCTGACCGAGGTTGCAGAAAGGCTTTCCCTTACCGGGAACACCGGAGCCCAGGAACACAGGGATGAGATCCTTCACACCATGGCCTGTAAGGCCGCCATCAAGGGGGGCTGGAAAAGCGAACCTGAGGAGTTGGAGCGGGTGGCTCAGGCGGTGATGGCGGGCGAGGTGAAATATTGCCCCCACGGCCGTCCGGTGGCCATTGAACTGAGCCGGGGGGAATTGGAAAAGCAATTTAAGCGTCGAACTTGACATGATTCGACGGAATATACCGGGGTAATGGTATATTATGGAAACATCAAGCCCCGCCAAGGCGGGGCGAATAGAGAAAGGAATGTTTCCATGTCAAAAAGCAGCAATTTGCAGGACCTTTACCTGTCCCGCGCCCTCCGGGCCCAGGAGCCGGTGACCATGTTTTTGATGAACGGATTTCAAATGCGGGGGCGGATCACCGGCTTTGACCCCTTTGTGGTGGTACTGGACAGCGACGGAAAGCAGCAGGTTATTTACAAACACGCCATTTCCACCGTAGTAACCGCCCACCCCATTGATTTAACACCCGATACATAATGCCTATGTTGATCGTGCCCCTGTAGGGGCGGGTTCCAAACCCGCCCGCCCTGACACGCCACACCCTACCACAGAAAGAGAGAACCCATATGAAGCAAGGGACCATTTTGAATAAGATCGTCATGTTTCTCTTTCTGGCCGCCATTGTGGCATACCTTGCCGGGGCGGCCTGGAAGGGGCTGCGTGACCCCTACCCTACTGTGCAGGCCTACGCCTACTCGGTGGACGATACCCTGGAGACCACCGGGTACCTGGTCCGCCGGGAGCAGGTGCTTTCGGGTTCGGGGGGGATCGTGAGGCTCCTTCCGGCCGAGGGGGAAAAGGTGGCGGCGGGAAGCGCGGTGGCCCTGCTTTACGCCGACGAGGAGGCTCTGGAGCGTTCCCAGCGGCTGGAGACTCTGGAGGAGGAGGCGCGGCAGCTCTCCGGCGCCATTTCTGCCGCCGGGGAGATCACCCAGGGGGATTCGGGGGAAAAGGTCACAAATGCAATGATAGAGCTTCATTCAGCCGTGGAGAAGGGGGACTTTACCCGGCTGGAAAGCCAGGTCTCCACCTTTAAAAGCGCCATATACCAGCAGGCACAGCGGTATGGAGACGCGGGGGACCTGGCGGCGGCTCTTTCTGCGGCCCAGGCAGAGATCTCTACGCTCCGTTCCCAGACGGCCCAAAGTACCGGGCGGATCACTGTTACGGAAAGCGGCATATTTTCCGGCCAGGTGGACGGGTACGAGGCCGTCCTGACGCCCGATATGCTGAAGCGGCTGCTTCCCTCAGACATTGACGCCCTGGAGCAGAAGGCCCTGCCGGTGGGAGAAGGGCAGCTGTGCAAGCTTATCACGGACGCCACATGGTACTTTATCTGCCCCCTGGGGGAGGTTGAGGCCAAACGCCTTGCGGAGGGAGGGACCGTTACCGTTCGCTTTTCCCGGGACTGGTCGGGAGACATTGATATGACGGTAGAGCGCATCGGCACCCCGGAAAACGGGCGGGTGGCGGTGCTGCTGTCGTCCCACCGGTTTTTGTCCGATACCACTCTACTCCGCCGCCAGACGGTGGAGCTGGTCTTTCACAGCAAGAAAGGCCTCCGAGTCCCTACCCAGGCCGTCCGGGTAGAGACGGAACTTCAGAAGGACCCGGAGACAGGAGAGGAAAAGACGGTGGACGTCACCTGTGTCTATGTCCAGGTGGGGATCACGGCGGAGCGAAAACCCGTGACCGTTCTGGCCCAGGGAGAGGATTACTATATGGTAGAGCCGCTGCGTTTTCCCGGCGACGGGGAGACGGAGGCCAAAAAGGCCCTGCGGGCAGGGGATCAGGTAATCATTGCCGGGGAGAAGATCTGGGATGGGATGATAATAGAATGACCGGGATGGAGGGAAAGACTGTGAGCCTGGAAGAAAATATCCGTAAGGTCCGGGAAAACATCACCCTGGCGGCCAGAGAGGTGGGACGGGAGCCGGGGGAGATCACCCTCTGCGCCGCCACCAAGACCCAGTCTGACGGGACCATCCGTGCCGCCATTGCCGCCGGGATCGCCGTCTGTGGAGAAAACCGGGTCCAGGAGCTGACCGCCCACCTGGACGCCGACGCCTATGCCGGTTCGGAGCTCCACTTTATCGGCCACCTTCAGACCAATAAGGTCAAGCAGGTGGTGGGCCGGGTGGAGCTGATCCAGTCGGTGGATTCTCTCCGGCTGCTGGAGGCCATCGACAGGCAGGCGGCGGCTTTGGCCCTGCGCCAGAATATTTTATTAGAGATAAATATTGGCAGGGAATCCAGCAAATCCGGCGTCCTTCCTGAGGAGGCGGAAGCCTTGGCGCAAGCGGCCCTGGCTTTTCCCAACATTCGCCTGCGGGGACTTATGGCGATTCCCCCGGTCTACCCTTTGGGGGAGGGCCGCAGATTTTTTCGGGAAATGCGTCAACTTTATGTTGACATAAAACGGAAAATGGCCCATAATGAGAATGATATAAACTGCCTGTCCATGGGGATGAGCGGCGACTATATGGACGCTGTTCGGGAGGGGGCTACTCTGGTAAGAGTGGGGACCGCCCTCTTTGGGGCCAGAGAGCCTGTTTTCCCCCAGGGCTGAGGGCGGGCCGTATTTTGAGGAGGATATAGCAATGGGATTGATGGACGAACTGAAGCGGATCGCCCGGCCTTATGAGGATGACGACCTGGACGACGGCTTTGATGATTTTGACACCATGGGAACGGGTCGGCTGACCCGGGAGAAGGCCGCGCCCAAGGGGGAGGCTGTCAGCTATGACAGCGACCGGATCGAGCGCCGGAGCAACAAGGTGGTGAACATCCACACCACCACCCAGCTCCAGGTGGTGCTGGTGAAGCCTGACCGGTTTGAGAACGCCGCTGAGATCGCCGACCACCTGCGGGAAAAGCGTACCGTGGTCCTCAATCTGGAGCAGACCAGCAAGGACGTGTCCCGCCGGGTCCTGGACTTCCTTTCCGGAGCCGCCTACGCCCAGGAGGGCAAGGTGAAAAAGGTAGCCCTTTCCACCTATATCATCACTCCCTACAATGTGGACATTCTGGGCGACCTGATCGACGAGCTGGAGAACAACGGGCTGTATTTCTAAAAGGTGGGCCTGCCGGCTAGCCTACCCTTAGCGGTTTCACCGTTTAGGGGGGCGGGTGCAGAGTTGTCGTCAGGCCCCACAAACGATTTTTGACGGGGACACCGTATATTTTACATAGAAAGCGTGGGATAAATCATGCTGACTCCCCAGGAAGTAGCGGAGCACGCCTTTAGTAAGGCGTCCTTCGGCGGATACAACATGGCCATGGTGGATGAATTTCTGGACCTGGTCACCGCCGACTATACCTCCCTTTATAAAGAAAATGCCACGCTGAAGGCCAAGATGAAGGTGCTGGCCGACAAGGTGGAGGAATACCGTGCCACCGAGGAGGCCATGCGCAAGGCCATGCTCTCTGCCCAAAAGACGGCGGACGAGCTGGTGAAGGAGGCCGAGGGCCGGGCCACCGCTATTGTAGGGGACGCGGAGCGGGAGGCCAAGGACAAGATCGCCGCCATCCGCCAGGAGGTGGAGAACGAACAGCTTCGTCTTACCGCCGCCCAGAACGCCACGGCAGCCTATATTGCCAAGCTGAAAGACCTTTACCAAAACGAGATGGAGTATCTCTCCAGCCTTTCCAAGCTCAGCGCTTCGGTGAAGGTGGACCCGGTGGCCAAGACCGCCGAGGCCATCAGCTCCGCAGTGGAGAAGGCGGTGGAGGAGGTCCCCTCGGTGGAGGAGCCCGCCGCCCCGGAGGAGGACCGGGAGCCCACCATTCCCATGGGGGGCAAGCGCCCGGCGGAAAAGCCGGAGGAGAAGGAGGAGCCCTCCGTCCCTCCTCTGGAGGAGGACAGCCTTTACCAGGCCCTGCGCAGAGGGGCGGGCCATCAGGAGCCCCCCGCTGAGGAGCCTGTAGGGGCCGATGCCCACAGCAGCCCGCCTTCCCAGGAGCCTGTGGAGACCCCGCCCTCCGAGGAAGAGGCGGAGCCCACCCGGCGGATCGACTTCAGCCATCTGAAGTTTGGCAAGGATTACGAGATCAGTTAAAAAAGCCAAAGGCGCTTTCATCCCACCGGACGAAAGCGCCTTTTAACGGTATTGTCCCTGAGCTGGGCGTGGCCTGTACGGGGGCTGACGGGATTTTCCCCTTGACAGGAGGGGGAAAAACGGATAAACTATCGGACAGAACAGGATAACGCGTTGAGAAGGACAAGTACCTCTCCCCCACCCCGCATAGAGAGCCGCCGTTTTGGTGAAAGGCGGACGGGAAGGGACTGGGAAGATCCCCTTCGAGCGGGGGGCTGAATTGCAGTAAGCCCCTCCGGCAGGCCCCGTTACAGGCCCCCAAGTGGTTCCGGGCCGTTACGGCCCGGAGCAAAAAGAGTGGTACCGCAGAGGAATGAAAACGCCTTTGTCTCTTACAAGGAGACAAAGGCGTTTTTTGTGGAAGGGAGGCTTTGCCCATGATCCGCAAGGCTTTGGAGGAGGACGTTGCCGCCGTGGGAAGGATCTACGAAAAGATCCTGGCAAGGGAAGCGGCGGGGCTTTGCGCCACGGGCTGGCTCCCAGGGGTCTATCCGGTGGAGGCCACCGCCCGCGCCGCCTGGGAAAAGGGGGAGCTTTTCGTTTGGGAGGAAGAGGGAAAAACGCTGGCCGCCGCCATCCTTAACCAGACCCAGCCGGACAGCTACGCCAAAGGAGACTGGAGCCTTTCCGCTTTGCCGGAGGAGGTAATGGTCCTCCACACTCTGGTGGTGGACCCGGAGGAGAAGGGCCGGGGGATCGGGCGCCGGTTCGTGGCCTTTTATGAGCGCTATGCCGGGGAGCATGGCTGCGCGGCCCTGCGGATGGACACCAACGCCCGAAACCAACGGGCCAGGACTCTCTACCGCTCCCTGGGCTACCGGGAGGCGGGGATCGTCCCCTGTGTATTCAACGGCATTCCCAACGTGGAGCTGGTGCTGTTGGAGAAGGGAGTGGGGGCGAGACCGTGACGCTTCCAAGGAGGAGGCCGATCCGGCTGAAGGGGTATGATTACAGTTCCCCCGGATATTACTTTATTACGATCTGCACCAAAGAAAAGAAAAAATGGTTGTGCGAGATCGTAGGGACCGCCGTCCCCGGCGGTCCGCTGGTACAACGGACCAAATGGGGAACGGTTGTGGAAAATCGCCTGGCTGAAATGAGCGATTTCTATGATGATGTAAAAATAGAAAAATACGTGGTTATGCCCAATCATATCCATCTGCTGATTCATGTTTTGGAACCCGGTGGGGGCTTGCTGGAGATAACGGGCGGACCGCCGGGGACGGCGGTAGGGGCCGGACCGTCGAGGACGACGGTAGGGGCCGGACCGTCGAGGACGACGGTAGGGGCTGGACCGTCGAGGACGACGGTCCCTACGAGCAAGGTCTCACGGTTTATTGGGACGTTTAAGCGGCTGTGCAACAGAGAGTGCGGAGAAAGCATGTGGCAAGGACGATCCTATGACCATATTATCCGGGATGAACGGGATTATCTGCGGATCTGGACCTACATCGACCAAAACCCCGCCAAATGGGAGGACGACTGTTTTTATACGGCCTAGAATAGAGGAGGAGATCATGGAAAAAAAGAAGGTATGGATCATCGGGATTCTGCTCGCCGTCCTGCTTCTGTGCTGTATCCCCATGAAAATGACCTACAAGGACGGAGGCACGGTGAAATACCAGGCTGTTCTTTGGTCCTATACCCGGTACCACCAGCTTATGGGGGATGGGGAGTCCTATTATGAAGGGACGGAATTTCATCTATTTCCCTTCAACTTCGCTCCGCCCGCTTCTCACGCCATATAAAAACCATTTCATATAAAAGGAGAACTCACCATGGATTACAACAACACCATTCACCTTCCCCAGACCGACTTTCCCATGCGGGCGGGCCTTCCCAAGCGGGAGCCGGAAATGCTGGAGGCTATGAGAGCCAAGAACCTCTACCATAAGATGGTCAAGCGCAACGAGGGCAAGCCCTCCTTTGTCCTCCACGATGGCCCTCCCTACGCCAACGGCAACATCCACATCGGCACCGCCATGAACAAGATCCTGAAGGACATCATCGTCAAGTATAAGAATATGACCGGCTACTGCGCCCCCTACGTCCCCGGCTGGGACACCCACGGCCTGCCCATCGAGACCGCCGTTCTGAAGGACAAGAGCGTGAAGCGGGAGGAGATGTCCACCGCCGAGTTCCGTACCAAGTGCCAGGAGTACGCCAAGAGCTACATTGAAAAAATGACCGGCCAGTTCCAGCGCCTGGGAGTGCTGGGCGAGTGGGAGGATCCCTATATTACCCTTCTGCCTGAATTTGAGGCCCATCAGATCGAGGTTTTCGGAAAGATGGCGGAGAAGGGCCTTATTTACAAGGGCATGAAGCCCGTGTACTGGTGCCCCTTTGACCAGACTGCCCTGGCTGAGGCGGAGATCGAGTATCAGGACGACCCCTGTACCACCATTTTTGTGAAGTTCCCCCTGCGGGACGACAAGGGCAAGCTGGCGAAGTACGCCGACCCTGCCAAGACCTTTTTCGTTATTTGGACCACCACCCCCTGGACCATTCCCGGCAACTTTGCTATTTGCGTCAACGGGGATTTTGACTATGTGCTGCTGAAGGCCCCCAACGGAGAGGTGTATATCCTGGCCCAGGAGCTGGCGGAGTCTGTGTGCAAGGCCGCCGGGATCGACTACGCCGCCTGTGAGGTCCTTTATACCTGCAAGGGCAGCGAATTGGAGCTGATGACCGCCACCCATCCCCTCTTTGACCGGGAGAGCGTCATTCTCTGCGGCGACCATGTGACCCTGGAGGCGGGCTCCGGCTGCGTTCACACTGCTCCCGGCTTTGGCGCCGACGACTTTAACATCTGCCGGCAGTACGACAAGGCTGGGCTTACCCACATTGGGGTCCCCGTCCCCGTCAACGCCAAGGGCCTTATGACCGACGAACGGTATAACGGCCAATATTACGCCAAGGGCAACGACATGGTGGTGGAGGACCTGGAGAAGGAGGGCTTCCTCCTCTGCAAGGAAAACATCACCCACTCCTACCCCCACTGCTGGCGGTGCAAGCACCCCATCATCTACCGGGCCACCGAGCAGTGGTTCTGCTCCGTGGACGCCATCAAGAAGGCGGCGGTGGACTCCTGCGACGGCATCCAGTGGCACCCCGGCTGGGGCAAGGACCGGATGATCTCTATGATCTCGGAGCGCAACGACTGGTGCATCTCCCGCCAGCGGGTGTGGGGCGTGCCCATCCCCATCTTCTACTGCGACGACTGCGGTGCGGACATCGTCACCCCTGAGACCATCGCCAACGTCTCCCGGCTCTTCCGGGAGCATGGAAGCAACGTCTGGTTTGAGAGGGAGCCGGAGGGCCTGCTGCCCCAGGGCTTTGTATGCCCCAAGTGCGGCAAGGCCCACTTCACCAAAGAGACCGACATCATGGATGTGTGGTTCGACTCCGGCTCCACCTGGGCCGCCGTCTGTGAGGCCAGGGACTATCTCAAATACCCCGCCGACCTCTACCTGGAGGGAGGCGACCAGTACCGGGGCTGGTTCCAGTCCTCCATGCTCACCTCCATCGCCTGTAACGGGGTGGCTCCCTACCGGCAGATCGTTACCCACGGCTGGACCGTGGACGGCGAGGGCAAGGTCATGCACAAATCCCTGGGCAACGCAATCTCCCCCGACGACGTGCTGAAGGACTACGGCGCGGATATCCTTCGGCTGTGGGTGGCCTCCGCTGAGTATACCCAGGATATGCGCATTTCCCCGGAGATCCTGAAGCAGCTTTCCCAGGCCTATCTGAAGATCCGGAACACCGCCCGGTATATGCTGGGCAACCTTTCAGGGTTTGATCCCGATCAGCGCATGGAGCCCAAGGACATGGTGGAGCTGGACCGCTGGGCGGTAGCCCAGCTGGGCAAGCTGGCGAAAACCGTGCGGGAGGCCTACAACAGCTACGACTTCCACATCGGCTACCGGGCCGTTTACAACTTCTGCGTGGTGGAGATGTCCAACTTCTATCTGGACATCATCAAGGACC
>CANRZY010000020.1 GCA_947644625.1 uncultured Pseudoflavonifractor sp. | reverse complement strand
AAAGGAGGAACAGTCTGTGGACATCTGCGGCCGAAGTACGGAGCGGGACAGCGATGTTCCCTTGCGAGACAGCATCTGTCCGCCGTTCCTCCCCAGTGAGGCACGGCGCTAAGATGCCCTGCCCGTAAGGAAAGCATCGCCCTACCAGTAAAGCGGCTACGCTTTACTGGTAGGGTTTTTGTCCCTATTGTGCTTCCTCGCTGTACTTACTCTGAAAAGACAGGAGGAAAGAACCATGGAAGATATGGAACTGGAGCGGGAAAGCCCCATTATCCAGTGGCAGGAGCTGCTCTCAAATAAAAATCTCCGGGCCTTGAAGGCGGAGCTTACCGAAGCCAACGAGGTGGATGTAGCGGAATTTGTTCAGGAGCTGGACCCGGAGCGGACGGTGCTGGTATTCCGAATGCTGCCCAAGGAGGTGGCCTCGGAGGTTTTTGCCAACCTGGAGCCGGAGGATCAGCAAACCATCATCTCCTCCATTACCGACCGGGAGATCACCGAGCTTGTGGAGGATCTGTATGTGGACGACGCGGTGGACATGCTGGAAGAGCTGCCCGCCAGTGTGGTGACAAGGGTGCTGAAGAATACTACGCCCAATACCCGGAAGGTCATCAACCAGTTTTTGAACTACCCGGAGAGTTCCGTGGGCAGTATTATGACCGCCGAGGTGACGGACCTGAAAAAATCCATGACGGTTGCCCAGGCCATTGCCCGGGTAAGGGCGGCCAGCGAGGATAGCGAATCCATTTATATCTGCTATGTCACCGATAACCGCCGGATCCTGGAGGGGGTCATTACGCTTCGGGAGCTGTTGGTGGCCAAGGACGACCAGCTGGTAGAGGAGGTCATGAGCGACGATGTGATCGTGGCTTATACCACCGAGGACCAGGAGGAAGCGGTCCAGCGGATCATGAAGTACGACTTTATCTCCCTTCCTGTGGTAGACCGGGAGGGGAGGCTGGTGGGCATCGTCACGGTGGACGATGTGATGGACGTCATGGAGGAGGAGGCCACCGAGGACATCGAGAAGATGGCGGCCATTCTTCCTTCGGACAAGCCTTATTTCCAGACGGGAGTCTTTGATACCTGGAAGCACCGGATCCCCTGGCTATTGCTGCTGATGGTGTCGGCCACCTTCACGGGGACGATACTGGGGATTTTTGAAGAGGCCCTGGCCGCCAATGCGGCCCTCACCCTCTTTATTCCCATGCTGATGGATACCGCTGGCAACTCCGGCAGTCAGTCCTCCGTCACCGTGATCCGGGCCATGTCCATTGGAGACGTGGAGTTCCGAGACCTCCTTCGGGTCGTCTGGAAGGAGCTTCGGGTAGCCGTTCTCTGTGCCGCCACCCTTGGATTGACTGTCTATGCCAAGGTGCTTTGGCTGGACCGGAAGGGGGCGGCAGTGGCTCTGGTGGTAGCCCTGTCTATCTTCGTTACCATCGTTATTGCCAAGCTGGTGGGTTGTACCCTTCCCATGCTGGCGAAAAAAATTGGCTTTGACCCGGCGGTGATGGCCTCTCCCTTTATTACAACGGTGGTAGACGCTCTCTCCCTTTTGGTCTATTTCCAGGTAGCGACCCATCTGCTCCATCTGTAAATCGCGTCCAAAATTTCCTCCGCGCGGATTTTTTTGTTGACATTTTGAAATCCGGTGTTATAATAGCACATAGCAATTTAGCGCTTTTAACCGCTAAAGCAAACGGGAGGAAAATGAAATGAAACTTCGTAAATGGATGACACTGGGCCTTGCCGGGGCCCTTGCCCTGTCCCTCTGCGCCTGCGGCGGCGGAGCCGACACCACTCCGGCACCCGCTGAGAGCAACGGTTCCACTCCGGTGGAGAGCCCTGCTGCCGAACCTGCCGGGGACAAGTATGTGGTGGGGATCTGCCAGTTGGCGCCCCATCCCGCCCTGGACGCCGCTACTCAGGGCTTCAAGGAGGCCCTGGAGGAGCTGCTTCCCGGCCAGGTAGACATTCAGGAGCAGAACGCCGCCGGGGATACCCCAACCTGTGCTACTATCATCAACGGCTTTGTGTCCAATAATGTGGATCTTATCATGGCCAACGCCACCGCGCCCCTTCAGGCGGCCGCCTCTGCCACGGATACCATCCCGGTGCTGGGCACATCGATCACTGAGTATGGCGTGGCCCTTGGCATTGAAGGCTTTACCGGCACTGTGGGGAGCAATGTCTCCGGCACCTCCGATCTGGCCCCTCTGGATCAGCAGGCCCAGATGATTAAGGAGTGGTATCCCGACGCCACTGACATTGGCCTTATCTATTGTTCTGCTGAGCCCAACAGCCAGTATCAGGTGGATAACGTCCAGAAATACTTGGAGGATATGGGCTATACCTGTGCCCAGTATCCTTTCTCCGACACCAACGACATGGCCTCTGTGGTCCAGGACGCGGTATCCAACAGTGATGTGCTGTATGTGCCCACTGACAACACCGCCGCCAACAACACCGGCATCATCGACAACATCTGCCGGGGTGTGATCCCTGTCTTTGCCGGGGAGGAGGGGATCTGCGGCGGCTGCGGCGTAGCTACCCTTTCTATCAGCTACTATGACATCGGATATAAGACCGGTGAGATGGCCGCCGATATCCTGGCCAACGGCGCCGACGTCTCCACCATGGCCATTGAGTACGCGCCTCAGTTCGTCAAGAAGTATAACCCCGCTATCTGCGAGGCTCTGGGGCTTACCGTTCCCGAAGGCTACGAGGCCATTGGGGGCTGATTTCCAAACTCTGTGGAAACAGCGGGAAAGGAGGGCCTTTCCCGCTGTTTTCTGGTATCTTTACGATAGGAGGGATCGCCTGTGTCTGGCTTTCTCAGCGCCCTGCCGGGGGCGGTGTCCCAGGGACTGATCTGGGGTATCATGGCCATCGGCGTATATATTACCTATAAAATTCTGGATATCGCGGACCTGACGGTGGACGGCTCCTTTTGTACCGGCGGCGCCGTGTTTGTCATGCTGTTTTCAAGCGGGGTCAACCTGTGGGCGGCCATGCTGGCGGCTCTGCTGGCGGGTATGCTGGCAGGGCTGGTGACGGGGCTTCTCCATACCGTCTGCGGGATTCCGGCCATCCTTTCCGGGATCCTTACCCAGCTGGCGCTCTATTCGGTAAATATGGCTATTATGAACTTTAAGGCATCGGTAGCTCTGTCCATTACCCAAGGAGATACCCTGAATAAGTTGTTGGTCTCCCTGCGGTTTGTGCAGGGAAGTAAGGGAGGATATCCCCTTTACCGCCATCCTATATTTGTGGTAGGACTCTTTACCGTCGCCCTCATTGCCGTTTTATACTGGTTCTTTGGCCGGGAGCTGGGCTCCGCTTTGCGGGCCACCGGTTCCAACCCCAACATGGCCCGGGCTCAGGGAATCAACACGGATTTCTGCAAGGTGCTGGGCCTGATGATTTCCAACGGCCTGGTGGCCCTGTCCGGGGCCCTTTTGTGCCAGTATAACGGTTCCAATGAGATCAATGTGGGCCGGGGAGCTATTGTGATCGGCCTGGCCGCCGTTATTATCGGCGAGGTGCTGCTGGGCAAGGTGTTCCGAAACTTTGCCCTGAAGCTGCTGTCGGTCTCTATCGGTGCCATTCTCTATTATATCGTGATCCAGGCCGTCCTTCAGATGAAGATCAACCCCAACTATCTGAAGCTTCTCTCCGCTGTTGTGGTGGCTATGTTCCTTACCATCCCCAACTGGAAGAGCAAATATTTCCATGGACAGGTCAAGGGGCCCGTAAAGGGGGCAAATGTCCGAGTGGAGGTTGAGATTGGAGGGGATCAAGATGCTTGAGATCAAGAATATCTGGAAGACCTTCAATGCCAATACCGTCAATGAGAAGGTGGCCCTTCGGGGCGTCAGCCTTACCCTGAACGACGGAGACTTTGTCACCGTCATCGGCGGCAACGGGGCAGGCAAGTCCACTCTGATGAACGCGGTAGCTGGAGTCTATCCGGTGGATCAGGGCTCTATCACCATTGACACCGTGGATGTGACCAAGCTTCCTGAGCACAAGCGGGCTCCCTACATTGGCCGGGTGTTCCAAGACCCCATGATGGGCACTGCCGCCACCATGCAGATCGAAGAAAATCTGGCCCTGGCTGCCCGAAGGGGACAGACAAGAGGTTTGAAGAGTGGTATTACCAAGGCGGAGCGGGAGGAGTACCGGGAGCTTTTGAAGATCCTGGGCCTGGGCCTGGAGGACCGGTTGACCGCCAAGGTGGGGCTTCTCTCCGGCGGCCAGCGGCAGGCGCTGACCCTGCTGATGGCTACGTTGAAAAAGCCCAAGCTGCTCCTTTTGGACGAGCATACCGCGGCCCTGGATCCCAATACGGCGGCCAAGGTGTTGGAGACCACCGAGACCATTGTTCAGCGGGATCACTTGACCACCCTGATGATTACCCACAACATGCGGGACGCCATTGCCCACGGAAACCGTCTTATTATGATGTATGAGGGAAGGATCGCCATTGACGTTTCCGGCGAGGAGAAAAAGAAACTGACGGTGGAATCCCTCCTTGGCATGTTCAGCAAGGTCTCCGGGTCCACGGAGGCCGACGATAAAATGCTTCTGTCCTGAATCCGTAAAAGGGTGGCCCTGGGGGACCGCCCTTTTTATACCTTGAGCCGGGAAAAGAAAAAGAATCGGAACACGATTCATAAATTGGAAATATTTCTGTGGTAAAATAAAAAATAAACCTACAGGCGATAGAGGAAAAGGAGGCGCGAATGGCAAGCAATCCCCACTATTATGATCTTCGGCCCGAAGTTCGGGCCATGGCGGCGGACGCCAGGAAAAACAGCCGTATCAATGCCGGAGACTACGTGAAATATGATGTGAAGCGTGGGCTGCGGGATCTGAACGGAAAGGGCGTGGTGGCCGGCCTTACCGAGATCTCCGAGATCCAAGCCAAGGAAAAGCTTCCCGACGGCACGGAGGTCCCCTGCGAAGGAAAGCTATATTATCGGGGAGTGGATGTGGAGGAGCTGATCTCAGGTTCTCTCCGGGAAAACCGCTTTGGCTTTGAGGAAGCGGCCTATCTTCTCCTTTTGGGCCGCCTTCCCAAGGCGGAGGAATTGGCGGAGTTTCAGGAACTGCTGGGCTATTACCGGTCTCTGCCCAATAATTTTGTCCGGGACGTGATCCTGAAGGCCCCCAGCCGGGATGTGATGAACTCCTTGGCCCGGAGCGTTCTCAATATGGCGGCGTATGATGAACGGGCGGACAATATCCATCTCTCCAATGTGATGCGCCAGTGTTTGCAGCTCATTGCTGTTTTCCCCCTGCTTTCGGTCTATGGCTGTCAGGCCAGCAACTACAAGGAGGGAAGCAGTCTTTACATCCATGCGCCAAAGCCGGAGCTGTCCACGGCGGAAACCATTTTGTATCTTCTCCGCCCGGATTCCGGGTATAGCCCTTGGGAGGCCAAGGTATTGGACGCCTGCCTGACCCTTCACGCCGAGCACGGCGGTGGCAACAACTCCACCTTTACCACCCATGTGGTGACCTCCTCCGGAACCGATACATATTCCTGTATGGCGGCGGCCCTGGCCTCTCTGAAAGGCCCCCGCCACGGTGGAGCCAATATTATGGTAGTGCGAATGTTTGAGGACATGAAGGAAAACGTCCGGGACTGGAAGGATGAGGATGAGGTCCGCTCCTATCTCTGTGCCCTGCTGGACAAACGGGCCTTTGACAAATCGGGGCTTATCTATGGAATGGGCCACGCGGTCTATTCTCTCTCCGATCCCCGGGCTAAGGTCTTGCATTCCCTGGTGGAAAAGCTGTCGGCGGAGAAGGGGCGGCAGGAGGACTATGCCCTCTATTCCATGGTGGAAAGGCTGGGCCCGGAGGTGATCGCCGGGGAGCGGAAGATGTATAAAGGCGTTTCCGCCAATGTGGACTTCTATTCCGGCTTTGTCTATCACATGATGGATCTGCCCTTGGAGTTATATACCCCGCTCTTTGCCATTGCCCGTATTGTGGGCTGGAGCGCCCATCGGATGGAGGAGCTTATCAACATGGGCAAGATCATCCGTCCGGCCTATCAGTATGTAGGAAAGCGAAGATCCTATCGCTCTATCGCGGAACGGTAAAAAACTTTCCCGCCCAGTCCGAAGGACTGGGCGGGAAAGTTTTTCTTTCGCGGTTGGGGAGGAGGAGCTTATCCGGCGGCAACCGCCTCGGCCACCCGAATACCGTCCACGGCGGCGGAGGTGATCCCTCCGGCATAGCCGGCCCCTTCGCCGCAGGGATATAGCCCGCGAAGGGAGGACTGGAAGCCCTCGTCCCGGAGACTGCGCACCGGGGAGGAGGACCGGGTCTCGATCCCGGTAAGTACCGCCCCCGGATCGGCAAAGCCGTGGAGCTTTTTGTCGAAAAGAGGGAGAGCGGCGCGGAGGGTATCGGTCACATAGCCGGGAAGACACTTGTCCAGGTTGCTGGAAATCACTCCGGGCCGGTAGGTGGGAGAGAGGGATCCCAGGGTGGCGGAGGGGCGCCCTGCCAGAAAATCTCCCACCAGTTGGGTGGGAGCCCGAAATACCGGTTTGCCAGGAGCGTAAACAGGGAGAAGGCCTCCCGTTCCCACGTTCCAGGCTATTTGCTCCCATGTCTCCTGAAAGCGGACCCCGGCCAGAGGATCGCTCCCCTCAAAATCCTCCGGACCCACTCCGACCAGAAAGCCGCCGTTGATGTTTTGTCCGTTCCGGGTCCGGAGGCTCATGCCGTTGGTGACTACCTGTCCATAATCGCTGGCTGCCGCTACGACCTGGCCTCCGGGACAGACACAGAAGGTAAAGGCGCTTCGCCCGCCGGGAAGATGGCAGGCCAGCTTGTAGTCTGCCGGGGGGAGACGGGTCCAGGCTGGGCCGTATTGCGCCTCTGAGATAGCGGCCTGCTCGTGCTCGATGCGGCAGCCGATGGCAAAGGGCTTTCCCTCCATGGGCACTCCCACCTCGTAGAGCATTTGGAAGGTATCCCGGGCTGAGTGGCCGGGGGCCAGGATCAGGGTATCGCAGTCCAGTGCTTCGTTTGCGGGGCCCTGTTCCGTATCGTAATAGATTCCCGTCAGGCGTCCAAGCTCTATGCGCAAGCCGGTGAGCTGGTGCGCAAAACGAACGTCCGCCCCAAGAGAAAGAAGCTCTTCCCGCATGGACTTTACCACGTTTCGGAGAATGTCGGTGCCAATATGAGGCTTTTGCTGCCAGAGAATGTCCTCCGGAGCTCCATGGTGGACAAATTCCTTCAGCACAGCGGCGATCCGCCCGTCGTGGGTCCCCGTATTCAGTTTGCCGTCGGAAAAGGTCCCGGCGCCTCCCTCACCAAACTGGACGTTGGAGGTGCGGGATAGCTGGCCGGTGCGCCAGAAGTGTTCCACGTCCTCCGCACGCTCATCCACATCCCGGCCACGCTCCAGCACTATGGGCGCCAGCCCATTCCGGGCCAGAAAGAGGGCGCAGAAAAGCCCTGCGGGACCCATGCCTACCACCACCGGAGGCAGGGAGGAGACCCGCCTTACTGTGGGAAACCGATAGGGAAGAGGATCCCACAGGCTTACATTTTCAGACCGGCAGTGTCGTACCAGCGTGTTCTCTCCCTGAGCCTCTGCGGCAACGGTGCAGATATATCGGACGTCGCTCTTTTTTCTGGCGTCGATGGACTGGCGCAGGAGCCGGACCTTTCCGAGAGAGGAGGCGGACACACCCAGGGTTTTGGCGGCCTTGCGCTTGAGATCCTCCGGACCGTACTCCAGGGGAAGGGACATATTTTGAATGCGGATCATATTATTTCACCCTTTGGTAGTCTATCACAGATTTTCCGTTCATACAATGCCGAATGCTGGAGAAAGGGGCGGGAGAGAAAGGAAGAAGAAAGAAAAATTGCAAGCTATCAATCTTTTTCTTGCATTTTATTTTAGCGTAGTGTATAATAACCACGTTCCAAAAAGATTTTTGGAATAAGATTGAATGAACGGCGGTCTCATCCGTCTTATGAAAAGGAGTATGATGGATATGGCTTTGAAAAATGCGTACCTGAAGAGCGTCTATGCCTCCCTGGAGAAGAAAAGCGCTCACGAGCCTGAGTTCCTTCAGGCGGTCCAGGAGGTCCTGGAGTCTCTGGAGCCTGTGGTAGAGCGCCGTCCCGAACTGGAAAAGAACGGGATCATAGAGCGTCTGGTGGAGCCGGAACGGATCGTGATGTTCCGGGTGCCCTGGGTGGATGACAGCGGTAAGGTACAGGTGAACCGGGGCTACCGGGTCCAGTTCAATTCCGCCATCGGTCCCTATAAGGGCGGCCTGCGGCTCCATCCCAGCGTGAATCTGTCCATTATCAAATTCCTGGGATTTGAACAGGTATTCAAAAACTCCCTGACCACCCTGCCCATCGGCGGCGGTAAGGGAGGCAGCGACTTTGATCCCAAGGACAAGTCCGACGCCGAGATCATGCGTTTTTGCCAGTCCTTTATGACTGAGCTTCAGAGACATATCGGTCCCGACACCGACGTGCCCGCTGGCGATATCGGCGTGGGAGGCCGGGAGATCGGTTTCCTCTATGGCCAGTATAAGCGCCTGCGCAATGAGTTTACCGGAGTCCTTACCGGGAAAGGGTTGACCTACGGCGGCTCTCTGGCCCGGACGCAGGCTACCGGCTATGGTCTTTGCTACTTTACCGAAGAGATGCTCAAGGCGGCCGGAAAGTCCTTCCAGGGCGCCCGGGTGGTGATCTCAGGCAGCGGCAATGTGGCCATTTACGCCAACCAGAAGGCTACGGCGCTGGGCGGAAAGGTCATTGCCATGTCCGACTCCAACGGCTACATTGTGGATGAGGCGGGCATTGACTATAAGGTGATGAAGGAGATCAAGGAGGTCAAGCGGGCCAGGATCAAGACCTATCTGGACTATGTACCCTCTGCCAGGTATGTGGAGGGCTGCAAAGGGATCTGGACTGTAGCCTGTGACGTGGCTCTTCCCTGCGCCACCCAGAACGAGCTGGACGGGGAGGGAGCCAAGGCCCTCATTAAGAACGGCTGCTTTGCCGTGGCAGAGGGAGCCAATATGCCCTCTACCCCCGATGCGGTAGCCGCTTTCCAGACCGCTGGAGTTCTCTTTGCCCCCGCCAAGGCAGCCAACGCTGGCGGCGTGGCTACCTCTGGGCTGGAGATGAGCCAAAACTCCCAGCGGCTTAGCTGGACTTTTGAGGAAGTAGACCAGAAGCTCCACGGTATCATGGTCAGTATATACAAGGCCGCTGCCGACGCAGCCAAGGAGTACGGCATGGAGGGGAATCTGGTTGCGGGAGCCAACATTGCCGGGTTCCTGAAGGTAGCCGAGGCCATGCTGGCCCAGGGGATCGTATAAGAAAAGGCAAAAGGGCGGGATACGGTGATCTGTATCCCGCCCTTTTATTATAGGTCTAGTCCCGCACCGGATACCGGTCGGTCTTGTGTATTTATTTAATTTATGCTATACTGTCCCCGCGCCAGAGAAGAAAGGAGACCTGTTTTATGAAGACAGCATATTGTGTTTCGGTGATTGGCCGCTGACCGGGAGGTTTGTGTAAGTCCAATCTGCATATCCTCCCGGAAGACGACCATACATCTTCAGGAGGAACCGAACATGAATCGGGAAAACAAAAGAAAACAGTACGAAAAAGGCTATTATAAGACCCATTCCTGCAACGATACCTTTACCTGCAAGCAATGCGGACGCCCTGTGTTTCCAGCGGGGGCGGGCAGCGATCACCGCAACCACTGTCCCAACTGCCTTGTAAGCCTCCATGTGGACGTGGAGCCGGGGGACAGGGCCAGCGATTGCGGCGGACTTATGGACCCGGTGGCCGTTTGGGTCCGAAAGGGTGGCGAGTGGGCGGTGATCCACCGTTGCCGCCGTTGCGGAGCCCTGTCCTCCAACCGGACGGCGGCGGACGACAACCCGGCGAAACTCCTCAGTATTGCAGTAAAGCCCTTGGGTCAGCCGCCATTTCCCATCGAACGGATGGAAGAAATGATGGATGGGTTAGGGTATTGAATGGATAGGAAGGCGGGCCCCGGAACAGTGCCGGGGCCCGCTTTTTACCGTTAACGGAGCGGTAGACGTTCTCTTTTGGTATGGATACCGGGATAAGGTGAGATATTTTATTTTCCCACGATCTCTGCGGTATCCATAGCGATCATCAGTTCTTCGTTGGTGGGGATCAGCAGAACCTGGACCTTGGAATCGGGGGCAGATATGACTGCCTCTTTGCCCCGGATGTTGTTGGCGTCCTCGTCCATCTTGATGCCCATAAACTCCAGGCCGGAGGCAATGGCCATCCGGGCGGCGGCGTCATTCTCGCCCACACCGGCGGTAAAGACGATGGCGTCCACCCCACCCAGAGCGGCGGCGTAGGCTCCGATGTACTTCTTTACGCTGTAGTAGAACACATCCAGCGCCAGCTGAGCCCGGTGGTTGCCTGCCTCGGCGGCGGCGCAAATATCCCGGAAGTCGGAGGAGACCCCGGAAATGCCAAGAACGCCGGATTTCTTATTCAGAATGTTCAGCATTTCCTTGATGTCATAGCCATAACGACCCATCAGATATTCCATAATGGTGGCGTCGATATCGCCGGAGCGGGTGCCCATGGGGAAGCCGGCCAGAGGGCCAAGGCCCATGGTGGTGTCCACGCATTTTCCGCCCTTTACCGCTGCCAGGGAGGAGCCGTTACCCAGGTGGCAGGTGATAATTTTCAGATCCTTGGCGGGCTTGCCCAGCATATCGGCACACCGGGCGGAAACGTAGCGGTGGGAGGTACCGTGGAAGCCATAGCGGCGGACCTTGTCCTTCTCATAGTACTCATAGGGAATGGCGTAGGTGTAGGCCTTTTCGGGCATAGTCATATGGAAAGCGGTATCGAATACGGCCACCTGGGGCGTACCGACCATCACCTTCTGGCAGGCCTCGATGCCCATCAGGTTGGCAGGGTTATGGAGGGGGCCCAGAGGAATACATTCCTTGATAGCGGCAATACAGGCGTCGTCCACAATGCAGCTTTCGGTGAACGCCATGCCGCCGTGGAGGACGCGGTGTCCCACGGCGTCGATCTCCTTTACGTCGGAGATCACGCCATGCTCAGGGGAAACAAGAGCATCCAGCACAGACTGGATCGCCTCTGCGTGGGTGGGCATGGGAATATCGGCCTTGTAGTCCTCCTTGCCGGGGACCTTGTGGGTCAGGCGGCCGTCAATGCCTATGCGCTCGCAAAGGCCCTTAGCCAGTACGTCGTGACTGGCGGAGTCCATGAGCTGGTATTTGAGGGAGGAACTGCCGGCGTTGATAACAAGGATTTTCATAAAGAACACTCCTTCCGTATTTTAAGCGGCAACGCTTGCCTTTGGGGCGAAAACGTGCTACATTCCTTGTAAGAGACCTTGCCAGATATGGTTGGTAGTTTCTATTGTATAACTTTTTTGCCGAAAGAACAACTCCTTTTTCATAGAAAAAGGAAAAAAGTCAGGAGGAACGCCATGAACGCCGTGGGTATCATAGCGGAGTATAATCCCTTTCATACAGGCCACCTCTGGCATATCGCCGAGACCCGCCGCCTGCTGGGGGAAGATCGGAACGTTATCTGTGTCATGTCGGGAAGCTGGGTCCAGCGGGGGGAATGCGCCCTGACGGATAAGTGGACACGGGCGGCTATGGCGCTCCGGGGCGGGGCAGACCTGGTGCTGGAGCTGCCCCTTCCCTGGGCGGTTTCTTCGGCGGAGGGCTTCGCACGAGGGGCGGTATCGCTTTTGAAGGCCACAGGTACGGTGGATACTCTCTCCTTCGGCAGCGAGAGCGGCAGACTGGAGGACTTGAAGCGGCTGGCAGGGGTGCTGGAGGGGGAGGACTACCGGATGGCCCTCCATGCCGAGATCGACAAAGGAAACTCCTTCGCGGAATCCCGCCAGAAAGCGGCCCGAAAGGTGGTGGGGAAGCAGGCGGAGTGCCTGCGGGGGGCAAATGACAGCCTGGGGGTGGAATATCTTCGGGCGGCGGGAAAAGACCTGGAAGCGGTGGCGGTCTTGCGGCAAGGGGTTTTCCATGATAGCCGTTGTCCAGAGGGGGACTTCGCCTCTGCCACCTATCTTAGAGAAAGACTGCGGCAGGGAAAGGAGGTTGCCTACTGGTTGGAGGAGGGCGCTCAGGAGGCGCTGGAAGGAGTTGGCCTTGCGCGGATGGAAAATATAGAGCGGGCTATGCTTTCCCGACTGCGGCAGATGGGAGAGGAGGACTTTTCTGCCCTTCCGGACAGTGGGGCGGCGGCGGGGCTTCCGGCCAGATTGGTCCGGGCGGCGGCAAGAGCGGAGAGTCTGGAGGAATTTTATGCTCTGGCCAAGACACGGTGCTATACCCATGCCAGGATCCGCCGTTTGGCACTGTGGGCCTTTTTGGGAATGACGGGTGACAGCCGTCCGGCGGAGGGACCTGCTTATTTGCGGGTCCTGGGAATGACAGACCGGGGGAAAGACCTTCTCCGGAAAATGAAGGTCTCAGCGGCGCTTCCTGTACTGACCAAGACTGCCCATATCCGGGAGCTGGGGGAGAAAGCCCGGTCCCTTTTTGCCCTGGAATGCCGGGGTACAGACCTTTTTGGCCTGTGCTTTGACAAAATAAGGCCCTGTGGCATGGATTATACCACAGGGCCGGTGATCTTATGAAAGCTGAGGATCATCTGCGGCGTTGGGCGACTTGGGCCGCTCCAGCAGTTGGATAACGGCGCTTTCCGCCCGGTCCCCATACCGGAGGGTCAGAAGAAAGACGGCCAGTCCTCCTGCGCCGAGAAGGATCATACCCCACCAGGGGATGGATACCGCAGAACTTCCTACCGCAGCGGATGCCAGCAATCCCCAGGGCCGTCCCAGGACCACCAGGAGCAGGAACCGCCGGAAAGGAACATCGGTGAGTCCGGCCATTATACAGAGAAGATCGTCGGGGAAGAAGGGAAAGAGAAAGGCCAAAAAGAGGAATATATCCCGCTTCCTGCGGATGATCTCTCCATACCGGTCCCAGAGCTTTCCGCTGATAAAGCGTTGGGCGAAGGCCTGTCCCAGGCTTCGGCTGAACTGAAAAACCAGTGCGGAGCCCAGGATCACTGCGGCGGTGGTGATAAGGAAGGAGCTCCAACAGCCAAAGAGAAGACCGCCGGCTACTGTGGTCAGATTGCTTGGGATGGGGGCCACAATAACGGAGACAAGCTGGAGCAGGAAAAATACGGCATGGGAATAGGGGGCAAAGCGTTGGATGTATTCCCGCATTCCCTCCGGAGAGTGGATCACCTGGAAAAAGCCTGTGCGCCAAAGCCACCAACAGAGAAAAAGAAACAGCAAAAGGACAGCGGTCCAAGCCGCTGTCCTTTTTTCCTTGCGATGATTTCCCTTCATTCCGCCTCGCCTCCTGTCTGATAACAGGATAGCACATAGACCGGGATAAAATCCATATATAAAATCGGACGATTTTCTTAAGATTGGTATAAGAGGAAAAATGAGAACAAAAAAACCACACCCGACGTCAAGGTGTGGCAACTCATCTCCTTGGCTATTCGGGAATCATCGTTGACTGGGGGTGATGGTGGTGCGATCGAAGATCAGGTCATCCACATCATCCACGCGGCGGTCGGTGTCAAAAATCATGGCCTACCCCTCCTTTCATATTTCTATTGTAAAGTATAAGCCCCTTCAAACAGGAAGTCAAGGGGGCCTTTGTGAATGTCACATAATTGTAATTTTTCTGTCCGAATTTTATTTGTGGAATATGGAGAAAAAAGGAAAAGAAGGAAAAAAGGAGGGGCGGCAGCAAGCGCGCCCCTCCGCACAGTACTATCTTATTCACTTCGTTCCTTTATAGTACCATCCCGATAGGCGGAAAGCAGGTCCTGAAGCTGGCCGATCTGCTCCCGAAGCCTTGCGCCCGTGTCGGTATCACCCACCAATACCCGCCGGGGCATATTTTCCACAATGCGGACAATGGGGGCGCTGTCCCTGGGATTTTCCATGATCTGCTCATAGGGCTTGTGCTGAGCCAGAGCCAGATGATGGGAGTTATAGATGAGAGTATACCCGCCAAAGCCGGTCTGCCGCTGGTAGGCTTTGGAGATCCCGCCGTCAATGACAAACAGAAGTCCGCCGCCCCGGATAGGACTTTCACCTTCTTTTTCCTTCACCGGGACGTGTCCGTTGACAATGTGGGACCGGGCGGGGTCCAGACCGAACTCCCGCAAAAGGGTCTCGCAGGTTTCCCGCTTTTTGACCAAGGCATAGTAGGCGTTATAGACCTCTGTGTGAGTCTCCTTTTCGGCAATAAAGTACCGCTCAAAGGTGGACAGCTTGCTTTTGCCGAAAAGGGGGGACTTGGGGCCGGCCCAGAGATACCAAAAGAAATCCACTGCGCTTTCCCGCTCGGCGGAGCCGGGAGCGCCGAAGAAAGCGGCACGGACCTTGGCGTCCAGAGCGTCCAGATAGGCCTTCCCCGTCAGCGGCTGTCCGTCAAGGGTAACGGTATCAAACGTTCCATCCTCCGTCATAGGGATACAGCCGTGATAAAGAAGATTTCCGTTGACCACTTTATACATTCCGCCATTGCTCAAAAGAAAACGGATGTGCTTTCGCAGGAGAGCGCTGTGCCGGAAGGAGGCTGTGAGCCGCCCCATAAGCTCCTGTTCTCCGGGGGAGAGAGAGGTAGGATCATCGGGGTCGATGGTAGGGAAGGAGCGGTCAAGCATGGGATAGATCTTACCGTCTACCTCTACAGTTCCGGCAGAGAAATCTATCTTGGGAAGAAGGATCCGTCCGTCCATGTGATATTCCGGGTGCCGCGAAAGAAGCTGGCACTCCAGCTTGAACTCAATGACGGCCATAGCCTTGTGCATTTTGGAAGCAAGCTCGCTCTCCACAGGGTCATAGATGTTTTCATCCAGCACGTGAGGGGTGAACCGTTCGCAAGGGTCGTTGCCGTAAACCTCGGCGGCAAACATGGACAGGGGCCGAAGGTTGATCCCGTACCCGTCCTCCAATTGGTCAAAGTTATTGTAGCTGACGCACCGCCGCAGTACGCTGGCCACGCAGACCTGATTGCCCGCCGCAGCGCCCAGCCATCCGATGTCGTGATTGCCCCACTGAATGTCCACATCATGGAAATGCCGCAGCTCCTCCATGATACGGTCCGACCGTGGACCACGGTCAAAGATATCGCCAATGATGTGAAGACTGTCCACAGCGCATTCCTTGATGAGTTGGCAGAACTGGGCGATAAAGGCGTCTGAGGTCCCGGTGGAGACAATGGAGGCAATGATCTCCTCATAATACCGCTCCTTGCTGTCGTCGGCGTCAGCGTGGAGCAGCTCGTCGATGATATAGGAAAAGCTGGCGGGGATCTTCTTACGGACCTTGGAGCGGGTATATTTGGCAGAGACAGTTTGGCATACCTGAACCAGCCGGTAAATGGCGATCCGGCACCAGTTAGAGTATTCCTGAGCGTCCATCTCTCCCTGGAGCCGGGCAAGGCTTCCGGTAGGATCGTAGATGAGCATAGCCAGTTCCTCCCGCTCCCTTTCCGTTACCGACCGGGCGAAAAGGTAGTCGATCTTGCCCCGGATAATGCCGGAGGCGCTGGAAAGCAAGTAGCTGAAAGCCTCATATTCTCCGTGGAGGTCGCTGAAAAAATACTCCGTGCCCTTGGGAAGACGGCAGATGGCGTTCAGATTAATGATCTCCGCCGAGGCTGCCAGAGCGGTGGGATAGCTGCGGGACAATAGCTGTAAGTATTTAAGGTCCGTCATAAAAGGAAACCTCCTGAGGGGGATTCAAAGAAAGGGTGGTGGGGAAACATTCGACAAAATTCGTGGGGTGGAGGAGCTGTAAAGGAAAGCTGCTTTTCATCTCTCGGATCAATGAGGGAAAGCTGGAAAGCATGAAGGCCCAGCCGGGCCATAGGATCCGTCCGGGCGCCGTATTTGGCGTCCCCCGCCACCGGATGGCCCAGCTCAGCCAGGTGGGCCCGGATCTGGTTTTTGCGCCCGGTATCCAGCTCCAGCTCCAGCAGGGAATATCCTTTCCTTCGCGCCAGAACGGTATAGCGGGTGATCGCCTCCTTGCCCCGGCTGCCCGTGGAGGAGTATACTCTGTGGACCTTATTTTCGATCAGCTGGGAACGGCATACGCCGTTGTCGGGCAAGTCCTCGCCCTCCGCGACAGCCCAGTAACCCCGCTTTTTCGCGCGGTTGTTCCAATCCTTTTGAAGAGCTTCCTTCAGCTCCGGTTCCTTGGAGAAAAGAAGCACTCCCGAGGTATCCCGGTCCAGCCGGTGGACCACAAAGAGCCGGGTGCGGGGGTCCCTGGCCCGAAGATAGTCGGCGGTGAGCCGGTAGGCGGTGCGGTTCTTCTGGGTATCGGTGGACACAGAGAGGAGCCCTGCCGGTTTATGTATCACGAGAAGGTCTTTATCCTCATAAAGCAGAGGAAAGGGAAGAACGGCGCCCTTGGCATGAGGCAGGACGGTGACGGCCTGGCCGGGGGAGAGGGGACGGTCAAACTGCCGCTGGGGTACGTTGTCTACCAACACCTGTCCCCGGGACAGGAGGTGCTTTACACTGTTCCGGGACTGTCCCTCTACGTGGGAAAGTAAAAAATCCAGCAGGGAGGTGGGCTCCTCTACCGGAAAATGGGTCTCTTTTTTCATAAGCCCCTCCTTGTTGGGATATATTTTATTATAATCCACTCAGGGAAAAGAATCAAGGGAAGGGCAGGGTAAAATTCGTTGAGAAAGGGTGGAAAGCTCCTTCCCTGAGAAGCATAGAAGGGCCGCCGCTCTGTGTAAAAGCGGAGGCCCTTCTATGCTGTCTTCGGAGGTGAAAATGCCCTATGGCCTCATAAGGGATCTTAGCTTTGATACGCTGTCCACAGGCTGGGAGCAGGCCCCATTGCGGCAAAGGTAATACCGCGCTCCAAGCGCTGGAATAGGGTAGCTTTTGGTAAAGGGAGCCAGCGGGGACAGCGTATGAATGGACTCCGGCGTTTTAACCAGTACGGTCAGCCCAGGACAGATTGCCTCCCGAAGGAAGGACCGTAATTCCCCCGGTGTTTCCCGCGCGGCGACCACCAACTCTGCCGAGGGCCAAAGCTCCTCCAGAAAGACCAGCGTGGCAAAGCTGTGCCCTGCGGGATGATCCTTGGCCGCGCCTGCTAACCAGGATAGCTGTTTTTGGGCCGCATTGTGCCAACATTCTTCCCCGGTGAGGCGGGCCAGCCGGGAGAGGACCAGTCCCGATACGGAATTCCCTGACGGTATGGCCCCATCGTATGCCTCTTTTGTCCTGGTCAGCAGCTGTTCTCCATCGGAGGAGTAAGGGTAAAAGCCGCCATGCTCCCGATCAAAAAAGAACTCCAGCAGAAAGCTTGCAAGTTCCGTGGCGCGGGAGAGGCAAGCCGGATCAAAGGTGGCGTGGTACAGCTCCAAAAGCCCATAGGCGTAAAAGGCGTAATCCTCCAGTTTTCCCGGATGGGCGGCGTTCCCGTCCTGCCAGCGGGCCAAAAGGCGGCGGTCCGCTTGGGTGAGCGCTTTGTTCAGAAAATCCGCTGTTTGCCGGGCGCTGTCCCAATACCGGGGATCGCCCATCGCCGATCCGGCCCGGGCCAACGCCGCCAAGGCCAGGCCGTTCCAGGCGGTGAGTACCTTGTCATCCCGGTGAAGCGGCGTCCGCCCCAGGCGGTAGGCGTATACCCGCTCCCGCAAAGCGGCTATCTCCGCCGGTTCCCGGTCAAACGCTGCCTGTGAAAGAAGGTTCGGGATGCTTTTGCCCTCAAAATTACCCTCAGGGGTGACGCCATACCATTGGCAGAACCGTTCCGCATGGGAAGGGCCCAGTAGTTGGACCAGCTCCCTGACGGTAAAGGTGTAGTATTTTCCTTCCGTTCCCTCGCTGTCCGCATCCTGGCCGCAGCAAAAGCCGCCCTGGGGACCCGACAGCTCCCGAAGCATATAATCAAGAGTCCGGCGGGCGACCTCTCCGTAGACAGGGCGGCGGGTGATCTGAAAAGCTTCCGTGTAGGCCAAGGCGAGCAGGGCATTGTCATAAAGCATTTTTTCAAAGTGGGGGACAAGCCAGCGGTTATCGGTGGAGTAACGGGAGAAGCCGCCGCCCACATGATCGAAGAGCCCTCCCCGGTACATGGCGTCCAGAGTTTTCAAAGCCATCTCCTGTCCGTGGTCATCTCCAGTGTAATGGGCATACCGGAGCAAGAAGATCAGGTTATGGGGGGAGGGAAATTTTGGCGCGGGTCCAAAGCCGCCCCACCGGGCGTCAAAGCCATGGGAAAACAGGGCGGCGGCCCGCCGGACAAGCTCCCGGCTTGGAATGCTGTCCTGAGGGTCGGTCCCTTGCCGCAGATACAGGGTAAGATCCTCTCCGGCAGAGAGGGCCTTTTTGCGGTCATTGCGCCACAGGAGAGCCGCTTGACGGAGCAGTCGGAGAAGCTGTGCCTTGGGCAGATAGGTGCTTACCCAGAAGGGCTTTTGATCCGGAGTGAGCAGCGCGGTGAGGGGCCAGCCGCCTGAACCGTTCATGGCAAGACATGCCGCCATATAGACTCCATCCACATCAGGGCGCTCCTCCCGGTCTACCTTTACCGGAAGAAAGTCGGCGTTGATGACCTGCGCCACCTCCTGGTCCTCAAAGGATTCACGGGCCATAACATGGCACCAGTGACAGGTGGAATAGCCAATGCTCAGAAAAACCGGTCTTTGCAGCCGTTTGGCCTCCTCAAACACAGCAGGGCTCCAGGGACGCCAATCCACCGGGTTTTCTGCGTGCTGAAGAAGATAAGGGGAGTGTTCTTTGCTCAAAAGATTGCTCATTCTATGTTCCTTTCCGGGGGTGGGGATACTGCTCCAAATAGTTGATAGGACCAGTATTCCCGGTCAGAAAAGGCCATAGTCAAAAAAACGCCCGTGGGCTTCCTTCAAGCCCACGGGCGGTAGCGGTGTGAATTAGATCTTGGAGAAACCAAAGGTGTTGACGACAGCGTCAATGGGCTGTCCGCTCTTACACATGGGACAATCCGAGGGGGAGTGGGAGGCGTAATCCTTGATGGTGTTGGTATCAAAGATGGAGACCACAGGAAGCCCTTCCAATTCATGGATGGCGGCATAGATAGAGGCTACGCCCACCACGCTGCCGCCGTAATACTCCACGCTTTGCTTTCCCTGAAGGGCAGTGGTGCCGGTGGTAAGGGAGCACATGAGGATCAGGACCCTTTTGTCCTTCAGCATAAACCGGGCGTTGTCCCGGAAGATCAGGTTGCCCTTGCTGTCCAGCTCGCCCTTGACGATGTACATATCATCCCCTTCACTGAGGGAACGCCCTCCCTGCTGGGTCAGCTTTCTGGCCAGACAAGCGCCCACGGCGCTGGTGCCGTCCATGCAGAGGATGGAATCGACCTGAAAGCGGTTCTGGAGGCGGTTAGCCAACTCCCGCGCCACGGTCCGGCAGCCCTTGAGACTGTATTTCTGGGCGGTGACGTCGATAAAGTAGTTGATGTGGCTGTTGCGGGTGGCAAAGTGGCCCTTGGCCGCCAGCAGCGGCACCCCACCAATGTCGAGCAGAGGGAAGAATTTCGGTTCCATAACTGCGCGCCTCCTTTGGTTTCCGGGTTTAGGAATATCCAAGCCCTTAAAATGTGCAATACGCCCATATATATCATTTTTGATATGGTATATTTTGGGTAATTTGATTATAACAGACGCAGCGGACCTTGGCAATAGTAAATTGAAAAAGCTCATACTTTTGATAAAGGCTACAGTGCGTGGTCTCTTACATGTAATATTATTTTAGAAATAGAAACAGGTATAGGATCTCTATGGAAAAGAAAGACTATGCCTATGCGGGAAAACCTGAAAAAGCAGAGGAAAAGGAGAGTAAAAACGTGAAAATAAGAAGGATGATGGGACTGCTTCTATGCGCGGCTATGACGTTGGGACTGGCGGCCTGCGGAGAGAAGGAAACCCTGGAAACGCCGGCTCCGCCGGAAAGCGCCGCTCCGACCCGGAAGCCGGAGTCGGGAAAGGGACTTCAATTGGGGTTGAGCTATGCCGCGGCCCACGGGACCAAGAGCTTTGCCGAGGCCTATGCCGCCGTGCGGGGCGATGTGATCGTGGCGGCCTATGTGGACGAATTTCAATTTGTGGACGACGACGCGGGGGTACAGGCGGTCCCCAGCAGCGACAAGGAGTTTGGCGAGGGCTATGCGGAAGGAAAGACGTTGGCCTCTAAGCGCGTGATGGCGGATTATTACAGCGCGCTCATGGAGGAGAAGGCGGGTTCAACCGTCCGCATCGACGACAATTTTAATGCGATCCAGGCCTTTACGGTGGGAAAGACGATTGCTGAGGTAGAGGCGGCTGCTGAGCAAGACAACGCGGTGGACCTTGTTTCCGGCGCTACCCTGGTGGATACCGCCGGGTACCTGAAAGCGATTGCTCAGGCGGCCAGAAATGCCAGGGAGACCCTGGCGGAGGAATTTAACGGCGACGCCGGGGAGTTAAGGCTTTCTGTGATATACGGCGCGGCCAACGGAGAGAACTGCTTTACTGCGGCTGCCGCGCTTACCCAGGGAGAGACGATCCTTTTGAGCTATGTGGACGAGTTCCAGTTCCTGGACGCCGGGGAGGCGGTGGAAGGCGTGCCCAACAGCGGCAGCGACCTGGCCGCCGGGTATGCCGAGGGGAAGGTGCTCTGCTCCAAGCGGATGGAAGCGGACTATTATAGCGCGATGATGGCCGACTACGCCGGCTCCACCATTCCCATAGATAAAAATTTTGACGCCATCCAGGCCCATGTAAACGGTATGACGACCGCCGAGGCGGAGGCACTCGGCGCTAAGGAGGACGCGGTGGACGCCGTCTCCGGCGCCACCTTGGTGAACACCTACAAATATATAGCCGCCATCGCTGAAGCAGCCCGGAAAGCAGAGGCAAAAACAAAATAGGCAAACCGGAGGGCCGGTGCTTTTGCGTTTCTGAAAACGCAGAAGCACGGGCCCTTTGTGTTCCTGCGTTCTTTTCTGCATTACCCGCCGTTATCGTAGCAATGCCTTGCCACAGGTAGAAAATTGCAGTATAATAATACATACTACAGCATGGGGAGGGGAACCAATGTCGCCTGAAGAGAAAGCGCGGGCCATAATAGACAAAAAGCTGGAACAGTCCGGCTGGGTCCTTCAGGACTTAAAGCAATTAAACCTGGCTGCCGGGCTTGGCGTCGCTGTGCGTGAATTTCCCACCAGCACAGGCGAGGTGGACTATGCCCTTTTCATTGAAGGGATCCCCGTTGGAGTTATAGAGGCCAAGAGGTCGGAAAGCGGGGAAAATATTACCGCCGTGGAGGGACAGTCTGCCCGTTATGCAAACAGTACCTTTAAGTGGATAACCCAGGATTATACGATTCGCTTTGCTTATGAAGCGACGGACAAGCTTACCCGGTTTACCGATTATCAGGATATTAAGTTCCGCTCTCGAACTATATTTTCTTTTCACCGTCCGGAAACCTTGCGGGCATTATTGAATGCGCCTGATACGGTCCGGAACTGCATGAAGCGTTTTCCGCCCTTTGATACATCCGGCTTTCGTGACTGCCAGATTCGGGCCATCCATAATTTAGACCGGTCCTTCTCGGAAAATAAACCCAAAGCGTTGGTGCAAATGGCTACAGGCGCGGGGAAGACCTTTACCGCCATCACCGCCGCATACCGTCTGCTAAAGTTTGGAAAGATGAACCGCATCCTGTTTCTTGTAGATACCAAGAGCTTGGGGGAGCAAGCGGAGCGGGAGTTTTTGGCCTATATCCCCAACGACGACCACAGGCCGTTTTCTGATATATATGGGGTGTACCGTCTGAAGTCCTCTCGGATGCCTCAAAACACGCAAATTTATATCAGCACAATTCAGCGGATGTACTCGATTTTAAAGGGAGAGGAGCTGGACGAATCCGCCGAGGAAACGTCTTTCCATGAGCTTGTGACCGCCGACAGTAAGGCTCCGAAGGAGGTCGTCTATAACGAAAAGTATCCCCCGGAGTTTTTTGACTGTATCATTGTGGATGAGTGCCACCGCTCGATCTACAACGTTTGGAGCCAGGTGCTGGAGTATTTTGACGCTTTTATTGTCGGCCTGACCGCCACGCCGGACAAGCGTACCTTTGCCTTTTTCAATCAGAATGTAGTCAGCGAATATCCCAGGGAGCAGGCTATTATTGACGGCGTAAACGTAGGCGAGGATATCTTTTTGATCGAAACGCAGGTGGGGCAAAGGGGAGCCCATCTGATGAAGCAGATGGTCGAATGCCGCAACCGCCTTTCCCGCGCCAAGCGTTGGAGGCAGCTGGATGAGGATGTGGACTATGCGCCTACCCAGCTTGACCGCGACATCGTCAACCCAAGCCAGATCCGGACTGTTATCCGCACCTTTAAGGAAAACCTGTACACCACCTTGTTTCCCCGGCGCGGAGAAGTACCCAAGACCCTGATTTTTGCTAAGACTGACAGCCATGCCGACGATATCATCCAAATCGTCCGGGAGGAATTTGGAGAGGGAAATGAGTTCTGCAAGAAGATCACCTACTCTGCGGAAAATCCCGAAGCGTTGCTCTCTGCATTCCGCAACGACTACTATCCAAGGATCGCCGTCACGGTTGATATGATTGCCACTGGGACGGATGTAAAGCCCATTGAGTGTCTGATCTTTATGCGGGATGTGCGGAGCAAGAACTATTTCGAGCAGATGAAGGGTCGGGGTACTCGCACCTTGAGCAGGGACGACCTGCAAAAGGTGACGCCCTCTGCTGCGGAAAACAAGGATCATTTTGTGATCGTGGACGCCGTGGGTGTTACGAAATCCAAAAAGTCGGACACTCGCCCGCTGGAGCGCAAGCCCTCCGTAACCTTAAAAGAATTGATGCTGAACGTGGCGTTGGGTTCCCGTGACGAGGATACCCTTACATCTTTAGCAAACCGTATTATTCGTCTGAACGCGCAAATGACCCCGGCGGAGCGGAAGGCGTTTGAGGAGATAGCCGACTGTCCTCCGGGGCAGGTGGCTCAGGCCCTGTTGGACGCCTTTGACCCGGACGTGATCGCGGCCCAGGCGGGAGTGACGCTGCCGGAGGACGGTGATCTATCTCCAGAGACGCAGAAGCTGTTGGAAACGGCGCAAAAGGCTCTGATCGCCGCCGCTGTCGCGCCTTTCCACAGGCCGGAGGTGCGGGACTACATAGAAAACGTCCGCCGGAGCCATGAGCAGATCATTGACAATGTGAACCTTGATACGGTTTTGTTTGCGGGATATGACGCCAATCAGGAGGAAACCGCCGACCGGGTGATTGGGACGTTTCGGGAGTTTATTGAGGAAAACAAGGATGAGCTTCTGGCCCTGCGGATCATCTATGACCAGCGGTACAAGGATCGTCCTATGGCCATTACCCAGCTTAAGGGTCTCTATGAAAAGTTAAAGGCCCGCGGGATCACAGTGGATAGGCTGTGGGACTGCTATGCCGTAAAGCGGCCGGATAAGGTCAAGCGGGGCGCAGTGGTTCAACTGGCCGACCTGATCTCATTGGTTCGGTTTGAAATGGGGAACACGGATATGCTGATTCCCTTTGCCGAGCGGGTCAATTATAACTTCCGGCAGTGGGCATTCCGCCGCAACGCCGGGGCCGTTCACTTTACCGATGAGCAGATGGAGTGGCTGCGGCTTGTTAAGGACCATATCGCCGCCTCCCTCAGTGTGGAGCCGGAGGATTTGGACCTCAGCCCCTTTGACCGCAAGGGCGGCTTGGGACGGTTCTATGAGGTGTTCGGGGACGGGTATGAGAAGATTTTGATGGAATTGAATATAGAGTTGGTGGCGTGAGATGGAAGTATACGAAATAGGCCAGCTATGCGACATAAATCCTAAGACAAATATCAATTTGGAACCTGATAAAGAAATCTCGTTTGTTCCAATGGGTGCCGTTTCCGTAGATGGTAAGATTGATACAAGAGGATCAATAACTTTGGATTCCATTAAAAATTATACCATTTTTAAGAACGGAGATATTCTCTTTGCAAAAATAACGCCATGTATGGAGAACGGAAAAGGCTGTATAGCGGATAAACTCAAAAATGACTATGGGGCTGGAAGTACCGAATTTATTGTGTTGCGGCCAAAACGGGAGCTTGTCACACAAAAATGGCTCTATCTTTTCTTGTCCCAGAAATCTTTCCGGTTGCATTGCCAGCAGCATATGACAGGAAGCGCTGGGCAGAAGAGAGTTCCTCCAAAATTTTTGGCAAATTGCGATATTCCTTGTCCATCCTTATTAGAACAAGAGCGTATTGTTTCCCGCATTGAGGAACTATTTTCTCAACTGGACGCCAGCGTGGCCGAACTGAAAACGGCAAAGGAACGGCTGAAAGTATACCGGCAGGCGGTACTGAAAGAAGCGTTTGAGAAGGTCGAAACGCATATTCCATTTGGAGAGATTGTTGATGCACGCCTCGGAAAAATGCTTGACAAGGAGAAAAACACTGGTAATTACAGAAAATATTTGCGTAATATCAATGTCAGGTGGTTCTCTTTTGACTTGTCTGATTTGTTAGAAATGCGGATTAAGGATGATGAAATTGAGAAATATTCTGTTTCTCACAATGACCTGATAATTTGCGAGGGCGGAGAACCTGGCAGGTGTGCAGTTTGGGATAAGCAAGATTCCATATTTTATCAGAAAGCACTGCACAGAGTGCGATTTTCGGACAACTCAAACCCTAAATTTTATATGTATTATCTGTGGTTTTCTGCTCAGACAGGACAACTTTGCAGATATTTCACGGGAACTGGAATTAAACATTTAACGGGGCAATCACTATTAAAAGTAATTGTTCCTACAACAGACAGAACCATACAAGATTCTATTGTGGCCGAAATTGAATCCCGCTTATCTGTCTGTGACAACATTGAAAAAACAGTAGACACTGCTCTGCAACAGGCCGAAGCCCTGCGGCAGAGCATTTTAAAGAAAGCCTTTGAAGGGAGGCTGTAAGATGTCGGACCAAACCTCCACCATTATCTCCAAGGTCTGGGGGATGTGTAATCCCCTGCGGGACAACGGCGTGTCCTACGGCGACTATCTGGAGCAGCTTACATATTTGATCTTTCTAAAAATGTCGGACGAATATTCCAAGCCGCCATACAAAAGGGAAACAGGGATTCCCGCCGGGTATGCCTGGGCGGACATGAATACCCTCAAGGGCGCCGAGCTGGAGGCGCAGTACAAGGCCACGCTGGAAAAGCTGGGAGAGCAGGGCGGCATTTTGGGAAAGATTTTTCAGGGAGCCGTCAATAAGATCAGCAGCGCCGCTATCCTGTACCGCATTGTGCAGATGATCGACCAGGAAAAATGGGTGTCCATGTCCTCCGATGTAAAAGGAGAAATTTACGAGGGCCTGCTTCAGAAAAACGCGGAAGACGTGAAAAGCGGGGCGGGGCAGTATTTTACCCCCCGGCCCCTTATTCGCGCTATGGTGCGCTGCATCCGCCCGGAGCCCATGAAAACCATTGCGGATCCCTGCTGTGGAAGCGGCGGCTTTTTTCTGGCCGCCCAGGAGTACATCACCGATCCAGCCCGGTACGCTCTGGACCGGGAGCAAAAGGAATTTCTTAAAAGCCAGACCTTCTATGGTAACGAGATCGTACCCGCCACGTACAAGACCGCATTGATGAACCTCTATTTACACAACATCGGAGACATTTACGGAACGGTCCCGGTCACGTTGGGAGACGCTTTGCTCACTGACCCCGGCTACCGTGTGGATTATGTGCTGACCAACCCTCCCTTTGGGAAGAAGTCCTCCATTACCCTTACCAACGAGGAGGGGGAGCAGGAGGAGGAAGACCTGGTATATAACCGGACAGACTTTTGGACCACCAGCTCCAACAAGCAGCTAAATTTTGTCCAGCATATCAATACCATTTTGAACGCCGGCGGCAAGGCGGCGGTGGTGGTGCCGGACAACGTGCTGTTTGAAGGCGGGGCCGGAGAGACGGTCCGCCGAAAGCTGCTGGAGACCACCGAGCTGCACACCATTCTGCGGCTGCCCACGGGCATTTTTTATAAGCCGGGCGTTAAGGCAAACGTTGTTTTCTTTGACAAACGCCCCGCAGGCCCGGAACGGCAGACAAAGGAGGTATGGGTGTATGATTTCCGCACAAACATTCACTTTACCTTGAAGCAGCATCCTATGATGGACGCGGATCTGGAGGATTTCATCCGCTGCTACAACCCGGAAAACCGTCGTCAGCGCAGGGAAACCTGGTCGGAGGAAAATTCCGACGGCCGCTGGCGCAAATACTCCGCCCAGGAGATTTTGCTCCGTGATAAAGCCAGCCTGGATATTTTCTGGATCAAGGATAAATCTCTTGCGGATCTGGATAACCTACCCGCCCCGGAAATCCTGGCCGCAGATATTATTGAAAACCTCCAAAGCGCGCTGAGCGGATTTCAGGATTTGATGCGGCAGCTGGAAGCGTCAGAAGAAAAATGAATATATAAAAAGAAAACTCCTCTGAAACGATTTGCTTCAGAGGAGTTTTGGTCCGAGTGGCGGGATTTGAACCCACGGCCTCATGGTCCCGAACCATGCGCGCTACCAACTGCGCTACACCCGGAAATGCTTTTGTTATTATAGCGGCAAAAAAAAGGAATGTCAACCCCTGCCGCTTGCGGAAAAAGTCCTGCATAGTCCCGGCCCTGGACTCATACACTGTCCAAGACAAGGGGTGGGACAATATGGAAAAAGCAACGGGACGCCGAATGGAGCGGCGGCGCAGGGGACAGAAAGCGGTGCTGGGGGAGAGGGAGAAGCGGCGGCTTCTGCAACTGGGACTTTGTCTGGCTTTGTTTTTTGGGGTGTTTTTTGCCAAGGGACTGGACAGGCTGGAGAGGGTCCGGCAGGAGCTGACGCAGGCGTTAAACTGGAATGTGGATTTTGAAGCCGCCTTTGCGGATCTGGGCTGGTCCGTATCTTCGGGACAACCAGTGGGAAAGAGCCTGGACCGGTTGTGGAGAAATGTATTCCTGCCTCAGGAGAAGCAAGCGCCTGTGCTGTGGCGGGAGGGGCCCCTTTCCACCGCTGCGCAAGAGGGCCTGACGGAAACAGGAGGAGGCCCGGAAGCGCTTTTCACGATGGGAAGAGTGGAAAAGTCCTGGGCAGATCCTATGGCGGAAAGCGGGAGCCGCAGGGAAGCGGCGGTCCCTTCAACGCCGGAGCCGGAACCAGAGCCGGAGCCTATACAGGAGACGGCGGTGGTCGATATGGGGTATACCGGCCCGGCTCTTCCTGACAATACGACCATGGACCGTTATGCCTTGGGGCTTTCCGAAACGGTAAGCCCGGTGCTGGCCGCTATGACGTCCCCCTTCGGCTGGCGGGAGCACCCTATTTCGGGGGGAGCCAAATTTCATTATGGGGTAGATCTGGCGGTGGAAACAGGGACCACGGTAGGAGCTTTTGCATCCGGAACCGTGGAATATATCGGGGAGAGCGACATATATGGACAATACCTTCAACTGGATCATGGCAATGGAGTGACCTCCTTTTATGCCCATTGCTCAAAGCTTTGCGTCCAACAGGGACAGGCGGTGGCGGCGGGGGAAAAGGTGGCGGAATCGGGAGCCACAGGGGAGGTCACCGGTCCCCACCTTCATTTCGAGATGAAAAAGGATGGGGTACGCCTTAATCCTGCCTACTATATCCATCTCCTGACATGAGGCTGGGGCGAATGGAGATCAATGGAGGGGCGCTGGCGGTACTGGCGCTGCTCTACTATCTGGACGACAATGGGATCACACTCTGGGTATTGTTGGCCTGCCTGATCCATGAGATGGGCCACTGGTGGGCGATCCGGGCTTGTGGGGGGAAGGTGGTGCGGCTGCGGCTTTCCTGTGCTGGGGCGGAGCTGCGGCTTTCGGCGGCCCATCCTCTTTCGGCTTGGGGGATGATAGCAGCGGCGCTGGCAGGACCAGCGGTCAATCTGGCGGCGGCCTGGCTCAGTATACGTTTGTCCCGGCGGGGGGCGGGGCTTTACTTTTTCGCCGGAATAAATCTGGGCCTTGCCTGTTTTAATATGCTGCCCGCCGAACGGCTGGATGGGGGCAGAGCCTTAAAAGCATTGCTGGGCCAGTTGCTTGGGGAGGAGCCGGGGGGGAGAGCGGTAGAGCTGTGCTCCTGCCTGGTAACTGGAGCCTTGCTGGCGGCCGGAGCGCTGCTACTGTGGCAAAGCGGCGGAAAAAACTTTACCCTTTTGATTGCCGGGCTATGGATGGCGGCTATAGAGCGAAAGGAGCAAAGGGCGGCAGTTCTGTAAAGAGGAGAAAAAAGAAAAATTTACTTGCATTTGAGAAAGCCTTGTGGTAAAATACCACAGTCTCAATAAAGGGTGTTCCGCTGCGGCGCCGTCCATTAGAGCGGCGGCATAAAAACCGGAATGAACGCCTATAAACCAGGAGGAAATCAAAATGGATCTTATGCAGGCTTTTACCGCCAAGTACGTGAAGGAAGAGCCTCCCAAGGCTAACATTGGTGATACCGTTCGGGTTCACGTGAAGGTCAAGGAAGGCAGCCGGGAGCGTATCCAGGTGTTTGAAGGCACCGTGATCGCCAAGAAGCACGGCGGCATCGACGAGAGTATCACCGTTCGCCGGGTCTCCTATGGCGTCGGCGTGGAGAAGGTGTTCCCCCTCCATGCTCCCGCTGTGGAGAAGATCGAACTGGTCCGCAAGGGCAAGGTTCGCCGGGCAAAGCTCTATTATCTGCGTGACCGTGTGGGCAAGGGAGCCAAGCTCAAGGAGAAGCTGTAAGAAAAACCATTCAAAAAAGGAGCGGGAGACCGCTCCTTTTTTGTGCGCTGAAGGCTTTTCAAACTGGAAAAAGCCGTGTATAATAATTTATCAGGCCGAAAACCAGAAGATGGGCGGGGTATGCGATATACCAAAGCCATTTACTTCCGGGAATGTCCGGACCCTTTTTTTCGTTATAAAGAAGGGTGAGAGCCACACCCAATAGGGGGCCAACACCGTTGAGAAGGAACATGCTCAGTCGGAAGCTCTCTGTGAAATAGAGATACAGCAGCTTCCATCGGCTGGCGGGGTAGAGAAAAAGCCAGAGGAGTGATTTTTTGCCTGCGTGCCAGTGATCTGTAAGGTAGAAGACCAGGATGAACAGGACATACCGTCCGCCGCCCTCGAAGGGGGAGAAATACCAGGACAAGACGACTACAGCAGCCGCCAGACCATAGCCTAGCTGGGGCCGTTTTTCGTTGCCATAGTCCATAAGACGAAGGGTCAAAATTCCCGCCAGCTGTGTAAAAATAATGTTTCCATGACCTTCAAA
>CANRZY010000019.1 GCA_947644625.1 uncultured Pseudoflavonifractor sp. | reverse complement strand
CTTTATGGTCGCCCGTCCAGGTATGGGACCATCCTCCAAGGATAAATTCCTATTTATGGACGTTAGAGTACTCAGAAAGGAGCGCTTCGTGATTTCTTCACGAAGCGCTCCTTTTTTACTTACCCTTTGCGGGAAGGAGGGCTCCCCCCGCTTTTGTGGTACTCCCGGTTTTCCTGGGCAGGGTGGCAAGATAGCCCTCCACCCCCTTAGCGATCCCCTGAGAGATCTTTTCCTGGTATTCCGGCTCTATCAGCTTCACCAACTCCTCATGGCAGGACATGAAGCCCATCTCCAAAAGGGCGGCGGGCATGGTGGTCTCCCGGAGCACCACATAGTCGTTGCTGAGAAGTCCCCTGTCGATGGAGCCCGTCTCAGCCACCACCGCAGCCTGAATATAGCCCGCCAGCTTCTCGCCTCTTGTGCTGTTTGGATACGAATAGGTAAAGGTCCCCTGGAAGTCCAGGTTGGTTGGGCTGGCGTTGGCGTGAATGGAAACAAAGATATCCGCCCCTACACTGTTGGCCATGTCGCTGCGGTCATAAAGGTCTACATACACATCCCGATTGCGGGTAAGGACCACATTGTATCCCTTTTCCCGCAGCAGCTCCGCTGCCCGGAGGGTGATGGGAAGGGTAATATCTTTCTCCATTATCTCCTCGTAAAGAGCGCCTGTAGCCGAGCCGCCGTGACCCGCATCCAGCACCACCGTATAGGCGGCAGGATCCCAATCCTCCGGAAGGACGGGCCGCGGCACCCAGGTCTCTGGCGGCTTTACCGAAATGACCACCGCCTGAAGCTCAGGATCTCCGGTGATCGTCACATTCTCCCCGTATGTGCAGTTCCGGGCCAGATCCAATACCACACGGGTCACATGATTTTCCCTGGGGTCCACGTCGGTCCCATGCTGGGCATAGCGCACCTGATTCACCACCGGGTTTTCGGGTCGGAGGGAGCCATCCTCCCCACTGCCAATGACAAACCCCAGCAGATCGATGGCGATCCGGTCCCCCAGATCTATGATCCGGTAATGGGGCTGGGCGTTTAAGTAAAGGGTAATGGTCTGCGCGTTATCGTCAGCGGCCAGACGGGTAAGGCGCCCGTCTGGCGGCGCAGAGGGATCGGCAGGCGTCAGGGACTCCGCTCCAGAGGTGATATGGGCCGCAAATGCCTCGTTGTCCCAGTCTACCCGGGCATGGAGCTGTTCAGAGACAAACCGGAGAGGGACCAGGGTCCGCTCCGTGTCCTCATACCGGGCCACCACTGCGGGAACCCCTCCCGGCAGCTCTGTCGGAATCCCGTTCACCTCCGCCACAGCGGAGCCCAGGGTAAGAACAATGGTATCCAGGCTGGTGGAGATACTCACCTTTCGCTTTTCCGCGTTCCAGCCCACCTTGGCGCCCAGGGCCTCGGCAATGGGGCGGACAGGCACCATCGTACGCCCGTCATTCCCCGACAGGATCTGGGTCACGGCCGGCATATCCAGTTCCATAGGCTCCCCATCTAAAAATACGCCCACTACCTCGGAGGCTGTCTCCGGCCCGTAAGTCCCTGCCTCCTCATCATGAAAACGAACAGGCACGGTATCCGGCCGCACGGCCTCTGCCGGAACGGCCAAGCCCGCCAGCAGAGCCAGCGCGCAAAATATACTGGTCAGTTTTTTCATAGGAAACGGCTCCTTGCTGGGTTTCGACAAATTCTGTTCCATTTTACCGTGTTCCCTCTCCCGTGTCAATGGAAGTGAGAGGAAAGAGGCCGGACATAACGGCCTAAAAAAGAGCCCCGGCCATGGGGTACATGGCCGGGGCAGATTTCCTTGTCAGCCGATCCCTCTCGCTTTTTTATCCCGCACGTAGATATGCTTTACGTTGGGAGCGCTGGTAGGACGGGCGTCGATTTCAAAGCGGTCAATGGATTTTACCATGGTGGTCAACTTTTCAAAGCCGTAGTTCCGGGGGTCAAAATCGGGCTGCTTCCGGGGCAGAATATTGCCCAGTTCCCCCATAAAAGCCCAGCCGTCCTCATCGGATACATCCTGAATGGTGGAGGCAATCAGACGCACTACCTTCTGTGGAACCGGCTTCCTTGTCCCACAGAAGGAGGCCGTGTGGCTCCCCCGTTCTTTCTCTCCCGGCTTCTCTCCTTCATCCGCATTGATGACCTCCACATAGATGAACTTATCGCAAGCCGCAATAAAGGGCGTGGGGGTCTTCTTCTCCCCTATCCCGTAAACCTTCATCCCTGCCTCCCGCAGCCGGAGGGCCAGACGGGTAAAGTCGGAATCGCTGCTCACCAGTACAAAACCGTCCACCCGTCGAGAATAAAGGATATCCATGGCGTCAATTATCATGGCTGAGTCGGTGGAATTCTTTCCGGTGGTATAGCTGTACTGCTGAACGGGGATCAGGGCGTTCTCCAGCAAAAGAGGCTTCCAGGAATCCATGTTGTTCATGGTCCAGTCCCCGTAGATCCGCTTTACGGTGGGACTGCCATATTTGACACACTCCTCCATGATCTCCTTCAAGGCTGTGCGGGGAGCATTGTCGCCGTCAATGAGGACGGCAAGGCGGCTTTCGCTTTCCATAGCTTCTCCTTCCTAATCGCTGAGCACAAAATGGCTGAAACGGAGCATCTCAAACCAGTCGTCAGAGGAGTAGACCACATTCTTCTCATCCTCCAGGGCGGCTCCGGGATAGAAGCTCTTGGAGTAGGCCATCTTGTGTTCCCGGAACCGGACCGTCATCTCAAAAAAGTCCGGCATAGGGACAAAACAGTTTTTGGCGTTCTTCAGCGCCTTTTTCACCCCTTCCTTAATGGCCTTTACCGCCACGTCCGGGTGCATGGAGACCGTGGCTCCGCCCCGGCCCTCATTGACGGCCACGGTGGTAATGCCGGGAATAAGCTCCCCGGCAAAGTCACACAATGCCTTGTCCCCCGAAAGGAAGACCACAGGAACTCCATAATAGCCGGCGGTATAAGCGTTCATCATAAACTCGCTCATACGGATCCCGTTGAGGGTAACAAACTCGTTTTGAAGATTCATAGTATGGCTCAGGGGGTTTCCGCCGCAGGCTGCCCAGGCGTGATAGCCGGTAAACATGACGGCCCCAAAGTCCCCCGTATCCAATCCGCTCATCATGCTCAAAGGATCTCCCGTCCAGCCCCGCATGATCCTGGCACACTCAGGAAGAGCGGCCGGATCCAGGTTCCTGGCGGAATCGTGGGCGTCCTTCACAAAGATCTCCGCCGCCTTATCCGCCGCCAGGATTCCGTCGCAGACGGCTCGGACCTCCCTTGTCATTTGCTTTTGAAAGGGCTCGTAATCCTGGGGCGTAGAGCGCTCGGTCTCCGGCCAGGTGGTAATACCGCAGGTACCCTCAATATCGGCGCTGATAAATACATTCATTTGCTTTTCTCTCCTTTTTATGGACCGCTCCAGCTGGTATAGCTGTTCTATTGTATTGATCTTTTCTATTATAGCATTGTTGGGCGGGATCTGCATAAAAATTTATGGCAGGTAGTCCCATATCTGGGCGGACGACCATACAAAAATGGGCCGGGAGCCCCGGCCCATTTTTTCTTCTCTTTCTCAGCCGTCGTCTTCGATCAGACCGTAGCCGCCGTCGGCGCGCTTATAGACTACCGCGAAGGTCCCACCCTCATCCTCGTTCCGGAAAGCAAAGAAGGTATGGCCCAATAGGTTCAACTGAAGGACCGCCTCCTCGGTGGACATGGGCTTCATGGCGAAACGCTTGGTACGGATAATGTCATATTCCTCCTCCGGCTCATCGGGAACAAAAGAGGTATCCTCCGCACTGCGGACAAACGCGTCCTTTCGAAGCCGCTTTTCCAACCGGGCCTTATTCTTGCGTAGCTGCCGCTCAATATCCGCCACTGCCGCGTCAATGGTGGCAAACATATCTGCCGTCGACTCAGACACCCGGTAGATGGTTCCCCGGTCACGGACAGTCACCTCGGCATTGTTGCGCCCCTTCTCTACGCTGAACACCACCGAAGCCTCCGCCTCGGCGGGGAAATAACGATCCAGCTTTCCCACTTTCTTTTCGGCGTACTCATGGACCTTCTTGGGGAGAGTGACCTTCTTGTCGGTAAAGGTGAACTTCATACAGCCGTCAACTCCTTTTGCCTCGTGGGCTTCTTTGAATGGGCAGCCGGGCTACCCCTCCATCTGTATGATACCATATTTTACCCAAGAAGTCACCCCTTTTTCCACCATTTTTTGTAGAAATCACAGGTGACAAGCTTCGTCAAAAAAGTTGGTTGACATTTTCTGGAAATTATGGTATAAATTTCTTGTGGCAAGAGAGGCCCTTGGCTTTCTCTCGACCCGTGTTCATTCCATTCTCCCCGTATCGCGCTTTGGGCGTCCCGTTTCCGGGACGCCCGCTTTTTATCTCTATGGCTTTTTTCTCTGGGTATAGCTGTTCTCGCCCTCGGCATGGTCCAGACTCCGCTGGAGAGTAATGGTGATCTCCAGCATCCTCCCATTGGCCCCTCCGGTCCACACCTGAAGAGAAAGCTCCTCCCCCACCGCCATCCGGTCCTTCACCCGCAGCAGATCATCCACACAGCGGACCGTTTCGCCGTTGGCCTGAACGATCACATCCCCGGCATAGAGCTTTCCACTGGCGTCGGTCCCCTCCTTCACGCTTACGATCTCCGCCCCATCGGGGTCCTCGTTAAAGTCAAAGTGGTCCGTCACAGTGATCCCCATAATGGGCCGCCCGGCATAGCTGCCCTCGGCAATGATCTGATCCACCACCAGCTTCGCCATCGTGGTGGGAACGGCAAAGCCCAGGCCCTCGATGGTCTCCCAGTCGGACATCATTTTCATGTTGGTGATCCCCACCACCTGACCGGCGGCGTTGATAAGGGCTCCCCCCGAATTTCCGGAGTTCAGGGCGGCGTTGGTCTGGATCAGGGTCATGCTCTGCCCGTCCATGTCCACGGTCCGGTCAATGGCGGAGATAATGCCGCTGGTCATGGTCCCCCGCAGCTCCTCGCCCAGGGGATTCCCGATGGCATAGGCCGGATCTCCCACCCGCAGCTGTGCGGAATCCCCGAAAACAGCCGGAGTCAACCCTTGCCGGTCCACCTTCAGCACCGCCAGATCGGTCTCTCCATCATAGCCTACCAGAAGGGCCTCCGACCGGCTGTTGTTGGCAAAGACCACGCTGGCTTTCTGGGCTCCCGCGATCACATGGGCGTTGGTCACAATATATCCGTCCTCGGTCATAATGACCCCGGTACCCAGATACATCCCATCCTCCACAGAGGCCCGGATCCCCACCACGGAAGGGCTTACCCGGTCGTAGACCTCCCTGGCGGTCAGTTCTGTTTCCCCTATGGACGTCAGGGCCATGGTCACATCATCCCTCAGGGGAGCGCGCTGGATAGAGGTCCTGTCCAGTTCCCTTACCCAGTCCACATCCTCTGCATACTCATAGTAACGGTCCCAGCCCTTGAAGGGATCCCAAGCCCGTTCTATGAGCGCCTCTCCCGGCAGGATCCCACCCTGAAAATAGACCGCTACCCCCGTCAGGATCAGCAAAAGAGCCAGCATAAGGCAGAACCCGCCCGTTCCGTTCTCCTCCCGGGGAAGGCTCTTTTTCCTGGGCGGCGTTTCCCTTTTCCTGTCTTTTCCCCGCCAAAGGCTGGGAGTCTGGCGACCCTGCGGCTCCGCCGGCTCCGTGGGGCGGTCCCCCGGCACATCGCCGTAGGGCGCCGGGGGCTTCCCCGGTTCCCACTTCTGGGGCACCATGCCGGAATCGCGGCTCCAACCGTCGTAGTCGTACATACTGCTGCGCATGGCGGCCCTCCTTCCTTCTCTCTTTTTCTCTTTCCCGCTGCTGGGTGCCTGTTTTCAGGCGATGGTCAAGGTAAAGGTGAAGGTGGTAACCCCATCCTCACTGGTCACGGTAATGTTCTCCCGGTGGTTATTGATAATGGTCTTAACAATATATAGCCCCAATCCCACACCCTCCCGGTCCACGCTGCGGGATCGGTCTGTCTTGTGAAAGCGTTCAAAGACCTGGCCCAGCTCCTCCGGCGGAATGGTCTCCCCCCGGTTTCGCACCGAAACCAGCGCCTTTTCCCCTTTTACCTGGATCTCAAGACCAAGGGAGCTTTCCGGCGCGGCAAATTTGATGGCGTTATCCAGCAGGTTATAGCATACCTGGGTGATGGCGTCCGGATCACCCCACACCATAACAGGTCCCTCAGGAAGCTGAGTCTCTACATCCAGGCCCCGGCCTGTGATCTTTCCTTCCAGACTCACCAGCACCCGAAGGAGCAGCTCAGAAACGTCAAAGCGCTCCTGCGCGGTCACATTTTCACTGGATTGGAGCCGGGAGAGATCCAGCATCCGCCGGACCAGCCGGGAAAGCCGCCGGGTCTCGGAGGATATGGTGGTAAGGGCCTCCGCCTCCTTCTCCCTGGGGATGGCGCCGTCCAGGATCCCGTCGGCAAAGCCGGCAATGGTGGTCATGGGGGTCTTCAACTCGTGGGAAACGTTGGCGATAAACTCGCTGCGTTGGGCCTCGCTCTTTGCCAGGGAATCGGCCATGGCGTTGAATGCTTCCGCCAGCTCCCCCACCTCGTCCCTGCGGTCCTCGCACCCCTCCACCCGGATGCCGAACTCCCCCTGGCCGAAACGGCGCACCGCCTCGGCCATATCCTTTAGGGGCTTTGTTTGCCGGAGAGAGGTCACAGAGCTGATGCCGGAGGCCAGAAGGAGCACCACCGCCGCTGAAAGCAGAAAAATAGCAGCCAGGTCCTGCCACATGGAGGTAAGGGTGGAGGTATCGCTGACCACCAGCACCACTCCCCGCTGGTAGGTAAGCCCCGTAATATAGGATTTCTGGAGGATCGGGACGCCTGTGACAAAGCTCTTGTCGGACAGTAGTCCGCCCAGGTTGCTGCGCTGGGCGTAGCTTCCCAGGGTGCTGATAGCCTCCATACAGTCGGCGGGCACAACACCGCTGAGGAGATTGCCCACTCCCATCCCTGAGGAGGCGTAAACGATCTCTCCGCTGTTTTCCGCCAAAATAATGGTGGAGCCGGAGATATTCGCGACAGACGCAATGTAGAGTTGATAGGCCGTATCCTGGATTCCGGAGCCGATGCCGTTGGACAAATAGGAGCTGGTAAAGCCCGCCACATAGCTGGCGTTGCGCTCCATAGCCTCCTGCTTATCCCGGATAATATATTGATAACTCAGGGTGGCAAAGGCGCCTCCCAGCAGCAGAAAAGCCGCCAGGATCACCGCCGCCATCATGGCAAATTGCCGACGGTAAAGAGATCTCAAGACCCGGTCACCTCAAATTTATAACCCACGCCCCATACCGTTTTCAGGCTCCATGCCTCGCTGACGCCCTCCAGCTTTTCCCGCAGGCGCTTGATATGGACGTCCACCGTGCGGGAGTCACCGAAGTAATCGAAGCCCCACACCTCGTCCAGCAGCTGATTCCGGGTAAAGACCCGGTTGGGCGCGGAGGCCAGGTGGTAAAGCAGTTCCAGTTCCTTGGGCGGCGTGTCGATCCGCTTGCCGTCCACCATAAGCTCATAGGCGTCCAGGTTGATAACAAGCTTATCAAAGGAAAGCTTCTTTCCTCCCGCATTTTCCTCCTCCCCCATGGTCCGGCGAAGCACCGCCCGGATCCGGGCCAGGACCTCCTTTGTCTCAAAGGGCTTAACGATATAGTCGTCCGCCCCCTGCTCAAGGCCCGTGATCTTATCGTCGGTCTCCCCCTTGGCGGTGAGCATAATAACGGGAGTCTTTCCCTCCTCCCGGATCTTTTTCAGCACAGACCAGCCGTCCATCACAGGAAGCATCACGTCCAGCAGCACCAGGTCGGGGGCAAAGGAGCGGAACAGCTCCACCGCCTTACCTCCGTCGGGCGCGATCTGGGTCTCATAGCCCTCCTTCTCCAGGTAAAGATGGAGGAGCTGGGCAATGTTGGCCTCGTCCTCCACGATCAGGATCTTTTGCGCCATGGGAATTCCCCCTTCTTTTGCATTTTTACCTTTATAACATGCCTTTTTCCCTTTTCGGTGAATGAAGTGTAAATTTTCTCTATTTCCCGGTATAATCGTGGTCCACCTGGACCACTGTGATATACTTGGGATCCCGCTCCTTCGCCAGCCGGGCAAGCTCCCGGCGGACCTCCTCATCAGAGAGGGCGCAGGAATGGGGCACCATCACATCAAAGATCAGGTTGGTATGGCTGGGACCCTCGGTCATACGGAAATCGTGAAGGGTGATGGCGGGGTCCATGCTTTGGGCCAGGGAGAGCATCTCTTCCCGCAGGGCTGTCACATGCTCATCGTTGGTCACGATGGGATCCATATGTATGGTGGCGATGATATGGTATTTGGAGCTCAGCTCCCGCTCCACATTGTCGATCACATCATGGGTGTGGGCCATATCGGCGTCAATGGAGACCTCCGCGTGGAGAGAGGCCATAATGTGGCCCGGACCATAGTCATGGACCATAAGGTCATGGATCCCCCAGATCTCCGGGTGCTCCAACACCGTTTCCCGGATCCCGGCCACCAACGCCGGATCGGGAGCCTTGCCCAGCAAGGGATCAATGGTGTCCTTGGCCGACTCCCATCCCGCCCGAAGGACAAAGGCCGCTACCAGGATCCCCACCCATCCGTCAATGGATACATGGGCAAAGCGGCTAACCAAAAGGCCCAACAGAACCGCGGAGGTGGCTACGCAGTCCGAAAGGGAATCGGCTGCGGTAGCAGCCATGGCAGCCGAGGATATCCTGCGGCCCAGGTCCCTGTTGAACAGATACATCCACAGCTTTACGCCGATGGAAGCGCACAGCATAGCCACAGAAAACCAGGAAAAACGGATCGCTTCGGGATGGAGGATCTTGCCGATAGCCCCCTTGGCCAGCTCCACCCCCACCAGGAGGATGGCTACTGATACGGCAAGCCCGGCCAGGTACTCCATACGGCCGTGGCCGTATGGATGATCCTCATCGGCCTTCCGTCCGGCCAGGCGAAAGCCTACCAACGTCACTACCGAGGAAGCGGCGTCAGAGAGGTTATTAAAGGCGTCTGCCGTCACTGAAACCGCCCCGGTGGCAAGGCCTGCCAGGAATTTCCCCAGCGCCAGACAAAGATTCAGCAGGATCCCCACACTGCCGGACAGTGTGCCGTATCGCTCCCGCACCTCCGGATCCTGGGCATTTTCATGATCGCGGACAAAATGCCGCAGCAAAAATGTGGTCAAGGGTCCCTCTCCTTTTACGGTATAATAGCCACAAAGCAACTATTATACTTAATTGTAATAATTATACCATTTCGGCTTTGCCTTCAGCCTTTACAAGTATAATAAGTATTTTGACATTATCTCACGAAATGGCCCGAACGTCAACGGTTGGAAGGGGAAAGCGCAAAGAATTTTTACGGAGTTCCTCCTTTTCCCCTTGTATATATGCGGGGACCGGCTGCCCGTATCGTGGACAACCGGTCCTTTTCCTTTTCTGTCAGTCAAGGCTGTTGGGAATGGAAAACTCTTCCACCGGAAGCAGGGGAGAAAACTCGACCATCGTGGTTGAAAAGCCGCCGTCGCGGTCTATTATGACAGGATCCGCGCGCACCAGCTCCCTCTTTTCCGGTTTTTGGATCGGCAGCAGAAGCCTGGCCCGGACTCCCCGCTTTCCGCCGTTTACCAGCATTACCCTGCCTCCGTGCAGCTCTGCCACCGTCCAGGCCACCTCCAGTCCCAGACCCGCGCCTCCAGGCGTTTTCAGGAAGGGATCCTCCCCTGTTTTGGTCTGCTGAAGACCAGGCCCACTGTCCAGGACGGTCACCACCCACTGGTTCTTTATCTGTCTTCCCCGCAACGCCACCTTCCCACCGGAGCCCGCCGCCGTAAAGGCGTTGGCCACCAGATTCAAAAGGGCCATCTCCAGTAGGCCGTCGTCTCCCACAGACAGTACGCTGCTCTGGGCAATGGACCATTCAAAGGAGACGTTCAGCGTCTTCGCCACGCTCTCGCACTGTCCGCCCACCGTCCGGCACAGTCCCGCCAGATCTATGGTTCGTGGGTGAAACGCAGGCTCCGACGCACAAACCTGCATATGGCGGACAGACCGGAGCAGACTATAAAAACTTTTATTTATGACCGCCAGGTACTCTTTGTCCTTTTTATCTCCTTTGTCCCGGATAAGGGGCATCAGTAGCTGCATGGCCGCCATCATATCACTCATCCGGTCCCGCAACTCCAAGAGAAACTTATCCGTCAGCCGCTCTTCCATAAACGCGTCCTCCGTTTTTTCTATCTTATGCGGACTTACGCAAATCATACCCTTACGGCCATTTTAGGGCCTTGACCGCTTTCATTCTGCCAGCAGTATATCAAAATATGGGCAAGGCAACAATCTTTTTTGCCAATTTTTTCTTCCCTTGTCAGATGTGTAAAAATTCCACTCTATTTTTTATGAAAAATTTTTTCCCTTTCGGCAAAATTTTTCTTCCATATTTTCTAAATCTGCGCTATAATGTTAGACGGTAGCTTCGTTATTTATCTCACAATGTTAAATGAATCACAAAAGGAGTAATGAACATGAGCATCAAGGTTGGCATCAATGGTTTTGGCCGTATTGGCCGTCTGGTCTTCCGCGCCGGTCTGGCCAGCAGCGACATCGAGTTCGTCGGCATCAACGATCCCTTCATGACCCCCGACTATATGGCCTATATGCTGCGGTATGACACCATGCACGGCCAGTTCCAGGGCGAGATCAGCTACACCGAGGATTCCATCATTGTCAACGGCAAGGAAGTCAAGTTCTTCGCCGAGATGGATCCCAAGAACATCCCCTGGGGCAAGGTGGGCGCCGAGTACGTGGTAGAGGCCACCGGCATCTTCCTGACCAAGGAGAAGGCTCAGGCTCACATCGACGCCGGCGCCAAGAAGGTGGTCATGACCGGCCCCTCCAAGGATGACACCCCCATGTTCGTGTGCGGCGTCAACCTGGACAAGTACACTCCTGACATGACCTTCGTGTCCAACGCCTCCTGCACCACCAACTGCCTGGCTCCCATCGCCAAGGTGCTCAATGATAAGTGGGGCATCAAGGACGGCCTGATGACCACCGTTCACTCCACCACTGCTACTCAGAAGACCGTGGACGGCCCCTCCAAGAAGGATTGGCGCGGTGGCCGTGCCGCTTCCGGCAACATCATCCCCTCCTCCACCGGCGCCGCCAAGGCCGTGGGCAAGGTCATTCCTGAGCTCAACGGCAAGCTGACCGGCATGTCCATGCGGGTGCCCACCCTGGACGTCTCTGTGGTCGACCTGACCGTCAACCTGGAGAAGCCCGCCAAGTACGATGAGATCTGCGCCGCCATGAAGGCCGCCAGCGAGGGCGAGCTGAAGGGCATTCTGGGCTACACTGAGGACGCCGTTGTCTCCAGCGACTTCCTGGGCGACGCCCGCACCTCCATCTTCGACGCCAAGGCCGGTATCGCCCTCACCGACACCTTCGTGAAGGTGGTTTCCTGGTACGACAACGAGATGGGCTACTCCAACAAGGTGCTGGACCTGATCCGTCACATGAACACCGTGGATCACAAGTAAGATAGCGTCTCTTTGAAACGTAGCGGAGCCCTTGCCGGACGGCAGGGGCTCCGTTTTAATGTTGCTTACACTCCCTTGAGTTGGTCAATTTCTTCCCGCATCTGGCGGATAATAATCTTGAGGGGATCCACATCCCCCTCTATCTTCTCCACCCTCTACAGGGGAACCATCTTTTTCAATATCATCTGCTGGTTTTCCGCCAGAAAATTAAATTTAGGGTCAAAACACTGCTCCATCATGACCATGGCTTTTTGTACAGCCCGGTCCTCTGATTCCTGGATCTTCTCCGTCATCCGCTCTTCAGAAGCGGAAAACATTTTCTGTAATGCCTGCAGATCCTCTTTATCCAGCACAGGATATCCCCCCTTTTTTAGTCTGAATGCATCACATCACGCCACATGGAAATTTCAATCTCCATTGCATGCATATTGCCTTCCTCTCATATTGCTTTCTTCCGCCGTTTCCTCTATAATGGGCCAAAAGACTGAAGAAAGGGCGGGGAGACCGGTATGACCCAAGATTTGACACAAGGCCCCGTGATGGGGTCCATGCTGCGGTTTGCCCTTCCCATGATTTTGGGCAACCTGTTGCAGCAGTGCTATAATATTGCCGATACCCTTATCGTGGGTAAGTTTTTGGGCTCTAACGCTCTGGCCGCGGTAGGGTCCTCCTTTACCCTTATGACCTTCCTTACCTCTATTCTGCTGGGGCTTTGCATGGGAAGCGGAGCGGTGTTTTCCATCCGCTTTGGGCAAAAGGATGACAGGGCGTTGGGAGAAAGCGTCTCCGCCTCCTTTGTCCTCATTGCCGCCCTCACCGTCCTTCTCAACATCCTGGCCTTTGCCGCTCTGGACGGCGTCAGGAGCTTTCTCCGGGTCCCGAAGGAGGTCTGGCCCATCATGCGAGAATATCTGGCGGTCATTTTCTGGGGGATCGGGGCTACCTTCCTTTATAACTATTTTGCCTCGTTCCTTCGGTCGGTAGGCAATTCGGTGGTCCCCCTGATCTTTCTGGGGATCTCCGCCGCTCTGAATATCGGCCTGGACCTGTGGTTCGTGCTGGGGCTCCGCCGGGGCGCGGCAGGGGCGGCGGAGGCCACCGTCATTGCCCAATATATCTCCGGGGTGGGCATTACCTTCTACGCCCTCCTCCGTTCTCCCCAACTCCGGGCGCTGCACGGAAGTCTACGGCTGCGCTGGAGTCGGGTCCGGGAGATCGCTGGTTTTTCCATCCTGACCTGTATCCAGCAATCGGTGATGAATTTGGGCATCCTCATGGTCCAGGGTCTGGTAAACAGCTTTGGGCCTACCGTTATGGCTGCCTTTGCCGCAGCGGTGAAGATCGACGCCTTCGCCTACATGCCGGTGCAGGACTTTGGCAACGCCTTCTCCACCTTTATCGCCCAGAACTATGGAGCCCGGAATAAAGAACGCATCCAGGCGGGACTCAAGGGAGCGGTGACCGCCGCTGTGGGGTTCAGTCTGGCGGTATCGGCGCTGGTGTTTGTGTTCGCCGGGCCCCTTATGGGGCTTTTCACCGAGCCGGGGGAGACTGCCATCGTTGCCGAGGGAGTCCGGTATCTTCGGATCGAGGGGGCCTTTTACTGCGGCATCGGGTGTCTGTTTTTGCTCTACGGTCTTTACCGAGCCTTGGGAAAACCGGGGATGTCGGTGGTTCTTACCGTAATATCCTTGGGAACCCGTGTAGCCCTGGCCTACGCCCTTTCCGCCATCCCCGCTTTGGGTGTGGTGGGAATCTGGTGGTCGGTACCCATCGGCTGGTTTTTGGCCGACGTGGTAGGAGCGGGGTACTATTTTCTCAAGCGAGAAGCTATGTTTGATTGGAAGATGAAAATATAAATTTGGCGTTGTACCGATTCGCCGACAGGGACAACAAACAGGCAAGGGAATTCTGCCGAGCGGATAATATCCGCCCCTACACAAAGCCTTTTCCTTTCAACATCAAATTCTTATTTCCCCTGAAGAAAATGACAGGAAGAAAGGGCGGTTCCGAATAAACCGCCCCTTCTTCCTGTCGTTTTCAGTTTTCTACTTTTATTCCCAATAGCCTTGCCAGGCCTACCGTCTGGTGGGCTCCCACGGTAAGGCCCTTCAGTTCTGAAAAGGTCTCCGATACGGTAATGGCGTCAATGCCGCAGGTGGACAGGTCCACGCCCTTTAAGGACGTACGGAAAAAGCTGGCCCCCGTCAGGTCGCAGCCTCCGGCGGTCCATTGGTTCAGCCTGCATTCCATCCACATAGCCCCGCTCAGATCGCAGTCCCTCCAGGAACAGTCGTTCCAAAGGCTCTGGGAAAAATTGGCCAGGCGCAGAAGGCACCCGGACATCCGGCACCCCCGCCAATGGCTGGAGCGGAAATCCGCCCCCACTCCCTTGCAGTCGGCGAGAATACAGTCCTTCCAGCGGCTGTCGGTGAAGGAACAGTTGGAAAAGTCGCACCCCTCAAACCGCACCCGGTAGAAGGAACTGCCGCAAAATTTGCAGTCCGTAAACCGGCATTTGGAAAAGGTCACATCGGTAAACTCCAGATCCCACAGCTCCAGGGCCTCCACCGTCTCCCCCTGAAAACTCTCTCCGCTCAGAACCTCGTCCTCCTCCCGACGAAGCTCCTCCACCCGCTCGGTCAGCATTCCGGCTTCTCCTCCCCCTCCTCGTTCTCCCCGGCAGCCTCCTTCAGGTCGGCGGCGGTGAGGGCCATCAGGGCCTCCTTATCTATATTCTCCAGCGCCGCCACCCGGTCCGACTGGCAGGCCACGCTGCGCTCAAAAAAGTTCCGCACATCCCGGGCGTTGCCAAAATTCTCGTCCCGACAGGCGTACATCTCGTTCAAAAACTCCTGCGCGTACTTTTGAGCCTCCTCATCCAGCGCGTACCCGTTTTTTTCGCACATGGATCGGAAGATCTGAAGCATCTGTTCCCCGTTATAATCGTCAAAATAGAAATATTTGTTGAACCGGCTCTCCAGCCCCGGATTGGAATGGATAAAGTCAGCCATCAGGTCGGTATACCCCGCCACGATAACAATGAGATCCTTCCGGTGGTCCTCCATCCCTTTCAAAAGGACCTCCACCGCCTCCTGACCGAAATCGTTCTGGCCCGTGTGGCTGGTGAGGGCGTAGGCCTCGTCGATAAAGAGGACCCCGCCGATAGCCTTGGCAATGACCTCCTGGGTCTTAAGGGCCGTCTGGCCCACAAACCCCGCCACCAGCCCGGACCGGTCCACCTCCACCAGCTGGCCCTTGGAGAGAACGCCGATCACATGGTAGATCTTGGCCAGAAGCCGGGCTACCGTGGTCTTGCCCGTACCGGGGTTGCCCATAAATACCAGATGCAGGCTGAGGGGGGGCACGGGAAGCCCCTCCTTCTCCCGGAGAGAACGGACTTTCACCAGATTGATAAGACTCTTCACGTCCGCCTTTACCTTTTCCAGCCCGCACAGCTCGTCCAGCTCAGCCAGCAGCTCCTCCAGGGTAGGCGCAGGCTCCTTCTCCTCCGTCTTTTCCTCCTTCTCCGGCCCCGCTGAAACGGAAGCGGAGCCCTGAGCCCCCCCGGCCCCCGCTGCGGGGCGCAGAGTCACAAAATCCCTGGCGTCCAAAGGCGCTCTGCTCCCCTTCAATCCGTCCTTATCGCACAGCCGGTCAAGGCTGTCGGCGGCGGCGTTCACAAACTCCGCCTCCCCCGGACTCACCATCCCGTCCACCGAAGCGAAGAGAAGCCCCATATGGGTCGCAATGTCCACGAACCGCCGGGACAGGTCGGTCCCCGCCACCTTATCATAGGCTCTCATCCGGTGAAAAAAGTCGGGGGTGGACAAGCCGGGATACTCCGCCACGCTGGTAGCCAGCTCCCAAAAGAGGATGGCGGGCGAGGGATTCCCCCGCAGGTAAACGGCGTTATAATACTCCACATAGCCGGTGGTAAGAAGGCCCCCGTCGGCGTTCCACACCCCCAGGGCCAGGGAGCGGAAAAAGTCGTCCGCCTCATGGCCCAAACGCACCCGGAGGGTGGCGTCGGGGACGGTCTTCAGGAAGGTGGAAAGGTACTTCTCATACTGCTTATGGACCTCGGCAGGAGAAAGGGGCGTTTTCATGGCGCGTCACCTCATTGGTTTGGTAGACCCTATTATAGACGGTTTGAGATAATATGACAAGACTTACGCGGAGGCTTTTCACGGATCTTTCCAGAGCATATCCACCCTCTGTCAAGCAAGCAAAAAATCCATCTTCCCCTTTTCAACAAGTTATAGTATACTACCAGCAGAAAGATAAGGGAGTGTGTGTTATGACAAAAGAGGAATTGCAGGAAATCCGCTCCATTGTACGAGAAGAAACCGACCATCAGATCAGCCATCAGCTGAATCTTTGTATTGAGAATTACTTTGATCCCAGATTTAATCTTCTGGCAGAGGAATTACAGGGCGTGAAGGAAAAGCTGGAGGATCTGGACGATCTGGAGGTCATGGACACCCGGATAACCGCCCCGGAGGCCATGGTGAAGAAGATCAACCGGGAATTGAAGGAACTGAAAAAAGCACAGTGAACAGCTGGAAGGGCGGAAGCCCTTCCCTTTTTGCCGTCTTCCTTGACTTTCCCTCGTTTCCGCATTACAATGACTATTACTGCGCCGAAAAGGAGAGGTTTTCATGTCCATATCCACCCCCATCTATCTGGACCACGCCGCCACCACCCCCGTCTGCCCCCAGGCTGCTCAGGCCGCCTTAAAGGTCATGATGGAAGGGTTCGGCAACCCCTCCTCCCTCTACTCTCTTGGCAAGGACGCCGCCCGGCGGCTGACGGCGGACCGGGACGTGATCGCCGGGGCTTTGGGCTGTCTTTCCGAGGAGCTGATCTTCACCTCCTGCGGCACCGAGGGGGACAACTGGGCCATTCAGGCCGCCATGGAGCTTAACCGAAAAAAGGGCAATCACATCGTTACCACCGCCATAGAACACTCCGCTGTGCTGGAGCCCATGAAGAGACTGAAAAAAGAGGGCTTTGAGGTCACCTTTCTGAAGCCTGACGCAGAGGGCAACATTGCCCCCGAAGTGGTAAAGGCCGCCATTCGCCCCGACACCATTCTGGTCTCCATGATGCTGGTCAACAACGAGGTAGGGACCATCCTCCCCGTCCGGGCGGCCGCCGACGCCATCAAGGCAGCCAATTCCCCGGCCCTTCTCCATACCGACGCGGTCCAGGGCTTTCTGAAGGTCCCCTTCTCCCCGAAGGAGCTGGGAGCCGACCTGGTAACTGTGTGCGCCCACAAGCTCCGGGGCCCCAAGGGGATCGGCGCTCTCTACGTGAAAAAGGACCTGGTCTCTAAGATCAAGCCCCTTTTGCTGGGAGGCGGACAGGAAAAGGGGCTGCGCCCTGGCACTGAGGCTACCGCTCAGGCCGCCGCCTTTGCCGCCGCCGTCAACGCATGGGGACCCGACTTTACTGAAGCGATCCGCTCGGTGAAGGACTATGCCGCCGATGTCCTTTCCGCCATCCCAGGCGTTACCCTTATCAGCCGTGGGGACGCCCCTCACATTCTGGCAATTTCCCTGCCCGATTTCTCCGGACAATCGGTGGTGGAGGCTTTGGGAAGCCAGGGGATCTGCGTCTCCTCCGGCTCCGCCTGCCACCGGGGCAAGCCCAGCCATGTTTTTGAAGCTATGCCTCTGCCGCCCAAGGTAAAGTATGGGGCGGTGCGGGTATCCTTTGGACCGGAGTCCACAGAGGAGGAAGTAGACCGACTGGCGGAGCTTGTAAGGCATATCTGCGAGAAGAAGACGCTGCTGTTTTGATCCGGCGTCCCCTGCGGGAAGCGGGATGGTTTTCGCCGGACCAAGATGAGACCCTTCGGGCAGTTCCGCCGGACCGTCGAGGACGACGGTCCCTACAAGAAAGTGCGCAGCACCTAACATACATCTTTGAGGTGATTCTTTGTTTTCCTATATGAACCGGGGCAGGCGCTTTTACAGGGACGTGGCCCTGCTGGCCCTGCCCATCATCCTGCAAAATCTCATCACCAACTCTCTGGGACTGCTGGACACCTTTATGGTGGGGGCGCTGGGGGAAGCTCCTATGGCCGCCGTCACCCTGGCCAATATTCCCATATTTGTGGTGCAGCTCATGACCTTTGGACTCCAGAGCGGAGCCAGCGTCCTCATCAGCCAGTTTCACGGCAAGGGGGACAAGGACTCCATCAACGAGGTCCTTGGCATTGGCTTCTTTGTGGCCGGGGCTATCACCCTTGCTTTTGGGTGTATTATGTTCTTCCTCCCCATCCCCTTTATGTCTCTCTTCGGCAACAATGCCAGTGTGGTGGCCCTGGCTGCGAAATACGCCCGGATCGTGGCCTTCTCCTTCCTCTTTGATTCCCTGGCCCAGGTCTATATCGCCGCCCACCGGTCCATGGCAAACCCCATGCTGGGGCTTTATATTCTGGGGGCCTCCATGGTGAGCAACACCATTTTGAATTGGGTCTTCATCTTCGGCAAGCTGGGCGCTCCCGCCATGGGGGTGGAGGGGGCCGCCTTGGCTACCCTCATTTCCCGGATCCTGGAGCTGATCCTGGCCATGGGACACATAATGACGGGCAAAAGCTTCCGCATTCGGTTCAGCCGCTTTCTTCACCCCAGCCGGGATATGCTCCGCCGGTACATCCGCTTTGCCACCCCTGTACTCCTCAACGAGACCCTGTGGGGGCTGGGGACCTCCCTCTACCCCACCATCATGGGACATATGGAGGGTTCCCAGGCTATCCTGGCCGCCTACGGGTTGGTGGGCAATGTGGTCAACATGTCTACGGTGGCGGTTTTCGCCATTGGCGGCACCACCGCCATCATTATTGGCCGGGAGATCGGCGCCGGACAGCGGCGGGAGGAGGTCCAGGATGTGGGACGGTGCCTGGACATGCTGGCCTTTCTGGCCGGGCTGATCGTGGGCCTTATCTTCATCCTCCTTACCTTTGTTCTTTTGGAGCCGGTGGTCTATCCTCTGTTTCATTTATCCGACGAAGCCGCCGAGATCGCCACCATGATGAGCGTGGTCTCCTTCGCCATCCTGTCGGTCCGTTCCTTCAACACCACCAACGTAGTGGGGGTCCTCCGGGGCGGTGGGGACGTGCGGGTAGCCACCGCCATTGACCTTGCCCCCATGTGGCTTCTCTCCCTTCCCCTGGCCGCTCTGGCGGGCTTGGTATTCCACTGGGGGATCCTGCCGGTTTACCTGTGTATTTCTTTGGATAATGTGGTAAAGCTCTTCCTGGGATTATGGCGGCTTCGCTCCGGAAAATGGATCCGGGACGTAACCGCAGTTTGATTGGCAGATAAAGAGGTGTTCTAACAAAGGACAGGTTGACATTGTTCACCTGTCCTTTGTTTTATATAAATGAAGGGCTCTGCCAGGCTCCGAACAGGTCAGGGCATAGGGGAGTCTAAGCCCTCCGATTCCGAAAAAAGCTCCCTGGGGCTTTCGGCCCCGCCGACCTTTTCGCTCCACTCCGGGCTTAGACTCCCCTACCGACCTGTTCTGCGCCCTTCGTTCACATTTAATTTACAACCCCAGCTATTGACATTCCGCCCCCTTGGTGGTACATTATCTTTAGCACTCAGAGAAATGGAGTGCTAAAATTATGAGTGAGGTGAGCGGCTTGGACCTAAGTGAGCGAAAAAAGAAGATCCTCCGGGCCGTAATCGAGATGTATGTCCAGAATGCGGAGCCGGTGGGCTCCAAAGCGGTGGCCCAATGGGCCGGGCTGGACGTCTCCTCCGCCACCATCCGCAATGACATGGCCGATCTGGAGGAGCAGGGCTATTTGGAACAGCCCCACACCTCCGCCGGACGTATTCCCTCTCCCAAGGGTTACCGGCTCTATGTCAATGAGCTGATGGGGGACTACAAGCTCTCCATTCAAGAGACCGAACGGATCAACGAAGCTCTGAAGGGCAAGATGCAGGCCCTGGACCAGGTCATAGACGAGGCAGGCCGTGTGGTGGCAAAGCTCACCCAATACCCTGCCTTCGCCCTGACCGCCCCCCCGGAGCGGGTGACCATCCGGCGCTTCGACCTTCTTCTGGTGGAGGAGCGCTCCTTCATCGCCGTTGCAATGACCGACACCAATACAGTACGCAACAACCTGTTCCATCTGGACCGGGAGGTGAGCCAATCTCAGCTGCAAATGCTGGGGACCCTGCTCAACACCGGCTTTACCGGCCTTTCCCTGGATGAGCTGGAAAAGGAGTTGGAGCGAGTGGCCCGTCACGCCGATCCCGACGCCTTCCAGCTCATCGATCTGACGGTGCGCTTTGGAATGGAGGTGTTGGAGGAGCTGGCGAAAAAACCCGTCCACACCGCTGGCATTGCCAACCTGCTGGACCACCCTGAGTATCAAAGCCTGGAGCGGGCCCAGCCCCTGATGAGCTTTCTCTCCGACGCCGATCCCGCCGCCCTTCCCGCCAAGCTCACGGCAGAGGATGGGGCCAACATCGTGATCGGGCCGGAAAATGTAAGCGAGGCACTGAAGGATTCCAGCGTGGTCATGGCAAGCTATGACCTGGGCGCCGGGATGAAGGGACTGATCGGCGTGGTAGGACCCACCCGGATGGATTACGCCAAAATCTCCGCGCGGCTGGCCTATGTGGCCAAGGGCCTATCCCAGATCATGGGGCAGGCCGCCCTGCCGCCTGAACATACCAAGGAGGGAACGACTTGAGCAAAAATAAGAAGGAAAAACCGTCGGCTGCCGAGCCTCAGCAGGCACAGGACACAGAGTTGGAAGAAAAAGAGGCCGTTTTGGAGCCTGAGACCGCTCCCTGCGAGGAGACCCCTGAAACTCAGGCAGAGCCGTCGGAGGCCGACGCTCTGCGGCAGGCCATTGCCGAGCAGGAGGACAAATTCCTCCGGCTGTGCGCCGAATATGATAACTTTCGGAAGCGGACCCAAAAGGAGAAGGAGGCCATCTACTCCGACGCCACCGCCAATGCGGTGAAGGCTCTTCTCCCCGTCTACGACAACCTGGAGCGGGCCCTGAAGCAGGAAACCGCCGACGAGGCCTACAAAAAAGGCGTGGAAATGACCATGACCGGGCTTCTCAAAGCTTTGGAGGGACTCGGTGTCTCTCAGATCGACGCGGCGGGCCAGCCCTTTGATCCCAACATCCATAACGCTGTGATGCACATGGAAGATGAGGCTTTGGGAGAAAATACCGTGGCCGAGGTCTTCCAGGCCGGGTTCATGCTGGGAGAAAAGGTGATACGATTTGCCATGGTGAAGGTGGCAAACTAGGGCGGGCCGGTTTGGAACCGGCTCCTACTCCCACGCTCTTGTAGGAGCGGATTCCACAGCCCAGCCGTTGGCGGCTCTGCCGCCCTACAGATGGGGCGTGCCCCTTGCGGGTTGCCCCTCCATTTGATTCAGAATAAAACAAACATTCAATATTTTGGAGGCAATCATTATGTCTAAAATCATCGGTATCGATCTGGGCACCACCAATTCCTGCGTGGCTGTTATGGAGGGTGGCGAGGCCGCCGTCATTGCCAACGCGGAGGGCAACCGCACCACCCCCTCGGTGGTGGCCTTTGCCAAGGACGGAGAGCGGATGGTAGGCCAGGTCGCCAAGCGTCAGTCCGTCACCAACCCCGACCGTACCGTCTCCTCCATCAAGCGGGAGATGGGCAGCGACTACAAGGTCTCTGTGGACGGCAAGAATTATACCCCCCAGGAGATCTCCGCCATGATCCTTCAGAAGCTGAAGGCGGACGCCGAAGCCTACCTGGGCGAGACGGTCACCGAGGCGGTCATTACCGTCCCCGCCTATTTCACCGACTCCCAGCGGCAGGCCACCAAGGATGCCGGACGGATCGCCGGGCTGGAAGTAAAGCGGATCATCAACGAGCCCACCGCCGCAGCCCTGGCCTACGGCGTGGATAAGGAGACCGCCCAGAAGGTCATGGTATACGACCTGGGCGGCGGCACCTTCGACGTCTCCATCCTGGACATTGACGACGGCGTTATTGAGGTCCTGGCCACCGCCGGCAATAACCGTCTGGGCGGCGATGATTTTGACAAATGCGTCATGGACTGGATGGCCGCCGAGTTCAAGAAGGATACGGGCATCGACCTTTCCGGCGACAAGGTTGCCATGCAGCGGCTGAAGGAGGCCGCCGAGAAGGCTAAGATCGAGCTTTCCGGCGTCACCAGCAGCGCCATCAACCTTCCTTATATCACCGCTGACCAGAGCGGCCCCAAGCACCTGGACCTGACCCTGACCCGTGCCAAGTTTGACCAACTTACCTCCCACCTGGTAGACGCTACCTCCGGCCCTGTCAAGCAGGCCATGTCCGACGCGGGCCTCACCGGAAACGACATCTCCAAGGTCCTGATGGTGGGCGGTTCCAGCCGGATCCCCGCCGTGCAGGATATGGTAAAGAAGCTTACCGGAAAAGAGGGCTTTAAGGGGATCAACCCCGACGAGTGCGTGGCTATGGGCGCGGCCCTTCAGGGCGGCGTGTTCACCGGCGACACCAAGGGTCTGCTGCTGCTGGACGTGACTCCCCTTTCCTTGGGCATTGAGACCCAGGGCGGCGTTATGACCAAGCTCATCGAGCGCAACACCACCATCCCCGCCAAGAAGAGCCAGATCTTCACCACCGCCGCCGACAACCAGACCAGCGTGGAGGTCCACGTCCTTCAGGGCGAGCGGGAAATGGCCCAGTATAACAAGACCCTGGGCAAGTTCAATCTGGACGGCATCGCTCCGGCCAGAAGAGGCGTTCCCCAGATTGAGGTCACCTTCAACATTGACGCCAACGGCATTGTGGAGGTCTCCGCCAAGGATATGGGCACCGGCAAGGAGCAGCACATCACCATTACCTCCTCCACCAACATGTCCAAGGAGGACATTGACAAAGCCGTGAAGGAGGCCCAGCAGTTTGCCGCCGAGGACGCCAAGAAGAAGGAAGAGGTGGATATCCGCAACCAGGGCGAGCAGATGGTCTATCAGACCGAAAAAACCCTGGAGGATCTGAAGGACAAGATCGACGCCAACGACAAGGCCACGCTGGACGCCGCCCTCAACAATTTGAAAGAGGCCCTGAAGGGCAGCGACTCTGCCGCCATCAAGGCCGCCAGCGAGGAGCTGGGCAAGGCTTTCTATCCCATCACGGAAAAGCTTTATCAGCAGGCCAATCCCCAGGGCGGCCAGCCCGGTCCCGACATGGGCGGCGCGGGCTTTGGCGGTCAGGCGGGCCCTGCCGACGACGGCGTGGTGGATGCGGATTATACTGTGGTGGATGATGACGATAACAAGTAATAAAATCCACAAGGTCGCCGCAAATGCGGCGACCTTGTCTCCGTGCATTATATCCCGACCCGAAGCCCAGCGCAGCGGGTTTGGGTCGGAAAGGAGGAGCAAGGGAGCAGGCGCAGTTTTCGCCGCAGGCGGAAACGGAGCTCTGCGGACTTTGCAACGACGTTATGGCAGAGCAAAAACGAGATTACTATGAAGTCCTTGGGGTCTCCAAATCCGCCTCTGAGGAAGAGCTAAAGAAGGCCTACCGAAAAAAAGCCAAGGAGTATCACCCTGACCTGAACCCCGGCGACAAGACCGCCGAGTCCAAGTTCAAGGAGGTCAATGAGGCCTACGAGATCCTCTCCGATCCCCAGAAGCGCTCCCGGTATGACCAATTCGGCCACGCGGGGGTAGATTCCTCCTTTGGCGGAGGATATGGCGGCGGGTACGGCGGATTCAATATGGGCGATATGGACCTGGGGGACCTGTTCGGATCCTTCTTCGGCGGCGGTTTTGGAGGCGGCCAGCGGCAGAATCCCAACGCTCCCCGGAAGGGAGAGACCCTGCGGGCCGCGGTGACCATTTCCTTTGAGGAGGCGGCCTTCGGCTGCGAAAAGGAGGTCACCCTCTCCCGCTCGGAGCGCTGCGACGCCTGCCAGGGCACCGGCTGCGCCCCCGGCACCTCCGCCGACACCTGCCCCGATTGCCGGGGTACCGGTGTCATTCGCATCCAGCGCGGAGGCGGAGCCTTTACCTTCTCTACCTCCGCCCCCTGTACCCGGTGCCAGGGAACGGGCAAGATCATCCACCAACCCTGCGGCGAGTGTCACGGCTCCGGATCGGTGCGAAAGCAGCGCAAGCTTACCATCACCATTCCGGCGGGGATCGACAATGGTCAGGCCGTCTCCCTCCGGGGCCAGGGCGGCGCCGGGCAGAACGGAGGTCCGGCGGGGGATCTGTTGGTCTCGGTCACCGTCCGCCCCAGCGATAAATTCCAGCGGGACGGTACGGCGGTCTATTACGAACATAAAGTCACCTTTGCCCAGGCGGCTCTGGGCGCCAAGCTGGTGATCCCCACCATTGACGGTAACGTGGAATACTCCATGCCCAAGGGAACCCAGCCGGGGACTGTGTTCCGCCTCCGAGGCAAGGGGATCCCCGCCGTCAACAGCCGCAGCCGGGGCGACCAGTTCGTCACCGTCCGGGTGGCGGTCCCCACCTCTCTTTCCGCCCAGCAGGAAGAGGCTCTCCGCGCCTTTTCCCAGGCCATGGGAGAGGATACGCCGGAGGAAAGCAAAGGTTTTTTTGACAAACGCAGGAAAAAGAAATAAAATAGGTGGGCAGACTTGGTTCTGTCCACCTATTTTTTACTTTTTTTGTGGAGGCTCTCATCATGCGCTATATTACCCCCTCCATTCTCTTTGCCATCCTGACCCTGGCGGCCATCCTTATTTTTCTGGCCCGGTATGCTCTGGCCCTCCATGTCAGGCCCTCTCTGACTGTGGAAGAGGGAGCTTCCCGCCTCCGCTTTGCCGGAGCTTGTCACCCTATGGAGCGGAAGGACAGGCTGCCCCTTCTGGTCATCACCCTCATCTATGCCTTTACTGCCTTTTTTCAGCTGGGGGACCGGAAGGCCCCCACGGGGGTCTACGACTTTGCCGCAGGGGCGCCGGTCACCATTCAGGTCTCCGGCTCTCCCATCTACACAACGGGGCTGCGCTATTTTTCCGGCCTGGGTACAGGGAGCTATAACATCGAGGTCTCCTCCGACGGAGAGACCTGGTCTACCCTCTGGCAGCGGAAGGACGACCCCAATGACACAGACAAGGTGACAGGCTACTATTTCGCCAACGCCGACGGCTATTCCCCCAGCTACGCCCTCACCCAGAAATACAACCAGCTATACAAATGGATAGACATAGAGGTGGAAAACCCCCAAAATGTCCAGTATCTCCGCATTACCGGAAAGGCCGACAAGAAAAACCTTCAACTTACCCGCCTGTGCCTTTTGGGCCAGGAGGGGGACGCCGTTCCCTTCAACTGGGGCATGGCAGACGGCTCCCCCATTTCCGACGGACTGAAGCCGGTCCTTCTGGTGGACAACATCCCCGAAAAGTCCACCTGGCATAACTCCACCTACTTTGACGAGATCTACCACGCCCGCACCGCCAAGGAGCATATCGACGGGATCTATCCCTACGAGGTGACCCATCCCCCTATGGGCAAGCTGATCCTGGGATTGGGCATCCGCATATTTGGTATGACCCCCTTCGGCTGGCGGTTTATGGGGACTCTGCTGGGCGTCCTTATGCTGCCCATCCTCTATGTTTTTTTGAAGAATATGTTTGGGAAAACAGCTGTCGCTGTCTGCGGGACTGTCCTGTTCGCCACCGACTTTATGCACCTGACCCAAACCCGGATCGCCACCATCGACACCTACGCCGTCTTTTTCATTCTGGGCATGTACTTCTTTATGTACCGCTATCTGACACTCCCCAACAGCACCTCCTTCCGGGAAGGAGCGCTGCCCCTGTTTCTCTCCGGGCTCATGTGGGGTCTGGGGGCGGCCAGCAAGTGGACGGTCTTCTATGCCGGGATCGGTCTGGCAGTGGTCTACTTTATGGGACTCCGGCAGCGGCTTCAGGACTGGCCTCAGGAGGATGAGGCCAAAATGACCAAGAGCTCCTGGCTTGCGGGGACGCTTCTGTTTTCCGTACTCTGCTTTGTGATTCTTCCCTTTGCCATCTACTGCGCCGCCTATATTCCCTACGCCAAGGCCTTGGAGGTGGAACTCTTTTCCCCCAGCGATACCAACGGTTTCGGGCTTTTGTTCCAAAACGTCTGGGGCAAGCTTACCTTTGCCGGGGAGGGAGAATTTTCCGCCGCCTATATTCCCCAGGATAACCTTCTTAATATTGTAGCGGGCAACCAGTGGTATATGTTCAACTACCACAACGGCGTCACCCAGGCCCACCCCTACTCCTCCTGGTGGTTTCAGTGGATCGTCAACGCCCGGCCCATCCTCTACTATATGGACAACGATGTTTCCGGCGTCACCACCCGCTTTGCCGCCTTTGCCAGTCCCATCCTCTGCTGGACTGGGCTTGCCGCCCTTCTCATCTGCGCCGCCCACTCCTTCCGGCGCAAATGGGCCAAGGCCGCTTTTCTGGGTGGACTTGGAGCTTTCTCCGCAGTTTTTATTTATAAGGTCCAGCAGACCCCCAACGGGATCTTTGATCCAGAGCTGACTCCGGAGGTTCTGGCCCGAAACGGCGTCATTCTGGCCCTCTGCCTGCTGCTCTACCTGGGCCTATGCGTCCTGATCCTCCGGTACGCCTCCGGCGGCTATGACGGCAGGGCGGCCTTCCTGGTGGTGGGATATCTGGCCCAGCTGGTCCCCTGGATGTTTGTGGGACGCACTACCTTTGAGTACCACTACTTCCCCTCCTTACTGTTTCTGGTCTTTGCCGTGGGCTACCTTTTTAACGGCCTGGCGGAGCGGGACCGGGACTGGCGGACCCCGCTCTACGGCCTGACGGGACTCAGTGTGGGGCTTTACGCCCTGTTCTACCCTGTTCTTATCGGCCTTACCATTCCCACCTGGTATGAGCCTTTGGTCAAATGGATCGAATCCTGGCCTTTCTGAAGGAGGTCCCCCTATGTTTTTGGCCGACTACCATACCCACTCCCTGTGTTCCTTTGACGGCTCCGCCTCTTTGACCGATCTGGCTCAGACCGCCGCGGAGACCGGGCTTACCGAGCTTTGTATCACCGATCACTGCGATCTGCTCAACACCCAGGGCAAGCCCGACCTATCCTTCCGCTGGAAGCCGGTGGAGGAACAGCTTGCCCTGGCCCGGCCCCTTTTCGACGGCAAGCTTACCATTCGTATGGGGCTGGAGCTGGGAGGAGCCTGGGAGTTTCCCGACTTCTGCCGGGAGCTGGTCGCTCACCCCGGTCTGGACTTTGTGCTCGGTTCGGTCCACAATCTCAGTCTGGCTGACGGAGGGGTAGATTTTTATTATGTAAACTACAAGTCGGAGGAGGACTGCTACTACGTTCTCGACCGCTACTTCGACTGTATGGAGCGGCTGTCGGAGATGGACTGCTTCGACGTGCTGGCCCACGTCATTTACCCCCTCCGGTATATGAACAGCCGGGACGGCCAACACGCCTCCCTGGAGCGCTATGAGCCTCAGCTCCGGCGGATCTTCCGCCGGGTCATTGACACCGGCCGGGGCATTGAAGTCAATACCTGCCGTGGGGAAACCATAGAGGACTGGCGCTGGACGCTGGAGCTTTATAAAGACTGCGGCGGTACCCTCCTCACCCTGGGCAGCGACGCCCACCTATCCCAGGATGTGGGAAAGGGCCTCCGGGAGGCGGTGGCGCTGGTGAGGGAGCTGGGCTTTGATTCTGTGGCCCGGTACATAAAAAGGAAACCGGAGATGATCCGGTTGTAATGGTTTTCCTTCATAGATCAGTGATACAATGCAAAGTCGGAGCGGTCACCCCCTTTCGGGGCTGACCCAGGTGAAGCCGCTCCGCAGCTGCCGGAGGTCTATTGCGGGTCGCTGAAATAGAAAAGCGGAGGAGAGAATTTCCAGCTGGGAATTCTCTCCTCCGCTTTTTGAGGCAAGAGGGAAATCAAAGTTTATCGCGGGCGACCATAAAGGTCGCCCCTACCGGGGGATCCGGATGTATCCATTCCGGCGCATGCGTACTTATTTCAGGCTAAACCGGTAGGTCGCGTCCTCTTCCCCGTAGTGCTCGTTGGGGATCCACAGGGCGGTCTTGTTCGTCAGGTCATAGACCACGCTGTGGACGGTGCAGCTGTTGCTGTCGTCGTTATTCCAGCTTCTCCGGCCCACGATGGCCAGGATATCCATGGCCGCCTCCTCGTCCGCTACCACGCCCTTCGTCTTCGCCAGCTCCTGGCCGATGCGCTGATAGCGGTCAAGGCCCTTCTTGTCCTTCTCCGAGGTATAATAGTCCGGCTGAAGGATGAAGTTGGTGACCCACTGGACGTCGCTGTCGGCCTCGGCCTGCCCGATATGGCTATCATCGTCGTGATAGGTCACCACCAGACGGCGTTGCCCACCGTCGTTATCTGTTTCGTCGGTCCCGTTCACCCACTCCAAAACGGCGCTTTTTCCGGTGGCGTCGGCCACCATATAGTGGTAAGAGGTCTTTGCCGAGTCGTGAAGGTCATAGGAGGAGGCGATCTCCACCGCCTGCTCCACATTGTCCGCATAGTCCAGGATCAGCCGCAGCAGCGTGGTGGAGGTCAGGTCCGGCTTGTCGGTATTCTGGTTCGTGGGTTCGTTCTCCGCCCCCTGGTAGGTCATATAGATCCCGCAGGCCACCCCCGCGTCGTTGATCCCGTCCAGGGGGATGTAGGGTACGGCCAGACAGGTGATTCGGTCCGCCAGTCCCTCCACATCCCCGTCCACGTCAATGCCAAGGAACTGAAGATCCACCGTGGAAATGGAGGCGTGACGGCCCTTGTTGGCCTGGGTACGCACAACGCAGGTGTTGGTTTTGGAGAAGTCGTAATTTCTGGCAAACAGGCGCTCCCCCGCCTCCGTCACGGCGGTGAAGGAGGAACAGGCGATATCCGATTCGCTGATATGCATGGGGATCAGCCCCTTGGTGATATGCTCGGTAATGAAGCCGATCAATTCCGCGTCGCTGGATACGCCCCCCTGGGCCACAAACTCATCCAGGTAGAAGCCGCCCTTCACATCCATGTAATAGACCGCTCCGTCCAGGTGGGCGTCGTCCCGCTCCCGAAGGAGGGTCATACCAGCCAGCGTGCGTATCTCGTTGTGCCACAGGGCAAGCAGAAGGATCACCAACGCCAGCAGCAGCGCCCCGGCCACGGCCAGTACCACCCGAAGGATCCTTTTTCCCCTCTTTTGGGGCTTCGCTGTTATTTCCATAGAACGCTCTCCTTTTCCTTTTTTAGACCTGTTCCTCAGGAAGCCCCTGCCGGCACAGCTCTCGCAAATGACCGGTGATGGAGCCCAGCGCTTTGTAAAAGCAATCCCGCTCTTCCACGCTGAGATCCTTCCCCGCCAGCTCTACCGCCAGGGCCGCCCGCCTTCCGATCTTCCCCGCGGCGGCCTCGCCCCGGTCCGTCAGCTTCAAAAGCCCCCGGTAAAGGCTCCGGTTGACCTCCTCCTTGGTGACAAAGCCCTTCTCCCGCAATACGGCGATGGCCCGGGAGACGTCGGATTTGTCCTTCCCGCACAGTTCGCACAGCTCCGGACCCGTGACTGCCCCCCCATGGCGGTACAGGGCAATAAGATAGATGGCGTGGGGACCCTTCAGCCCATAGGCCGCCATCTCCTCCGCCGCCAGCTTATGCCAGTACCGGGAGATCTCAAAGATCGCCAGTGAGAAGCGCTCAAACCGTTCGACCATCCGCTCCAGCCCCTTCCCCAAAGAAGTTGAAGATTCAACTTGTGTATCATACACCATAGATGTTGAGTTGTCAACTTCTTTTGTGGAAGCCGGGCGCCCCCGCTCCGCTTTTCTCTCTTCTCCCCAAAAAAGGCGGGGCTGTCAGCCTTACGCCAACAGCCCCTGTTCCCTTCAGATCCGTCTCTGCTTTTGATATTCCGATGGGTTTACCCCCGTCAGTTTTTTAAAGGTGGCGCTGAAGTAGGTGATGTCCCGGTAGCCCACCCGCTCGGCTACCTCGTAGACCTTGCTGCGGCAGTCCT
>CANRZY010000018.1 GCA_947644625.1 uncultured Pseudoflavonifractor sp. | reverse complement strand
CAGGGGGCGGGGCTGGGCAACAAGTTCCTGGCCAATATCCGGGAGTGCGACGCCATTGTCCATGTGGTGCGCTGCTTTGACGATGAAAACATCATGCATGTGGTGGCGGATACCTCCACCAATGTGCCGGTGGACCCCCTGGGGGATATCTCCACCATCGACCTGGAGCTTATTATGGCCGACATGGAGATGGTGGAGCGGCGGATCAAAAAGGCGGAGACCGCCGCCAAGGGGGACAAGAAATTCCTTAAGGAAGCCCAGCTCTTTACCCGCCTGAAGGACTGGCTCAACGAGGGCCACTCCGCCCGCAGCTTTGAGTGCGACGAGGACGAGGCGGCGGTGATCGCCACCAGCGAGCTTCTCTCCCTTAAGAGCATTATTTATGCCGCCAACCTGGACGAGGAGGGCTTCTCCGCTCCCCAGGACAACCCTTACTATCAGCAGGTCCACGACCTGGCGAAAAGGGAGGGGGCTCAGGTCCTCCCTGTCTGCGCCAAGCTGGAAGCAGAGATCGCCGAGCTTCCCGAAGACGAAAAGAAAATGTTCCTGGACGATCTTGGGGTGCCGGAATCAGGCCTGGACCGGCTCATCAAGGCCAGCTATGCCCTCCTGGGCCTCATCTCCTACCTCACCGGAGGAGAGGACGAGTGCCGGGCCTGGACCATCAAAAACGGCACCAAGGCCCCCCAGGCGGCGGGCAAGATCCACACCGACTTCGAGCGGGGCTTTATCCGGGCCGAAGTGGTGGCCTTTGAGGACCTGAAAAATTGCGGCAGCATGACCGCCGCCAAGGAGAAGGGCCTGGTCCGCTCCGAGGGCAAGGAATATGTGATGAGGGATGGAGATATCGTTCTGTTCCGGTTCAACGTTTAAGAGCTATTTATAGCGGAAAGGAGCCTCCCCAATGGGGAGGCTCCTTTGTTATTGCCGGAGCCGCAGGTCCAGACCTCCGGTCACCGCTTCATATACTTCCACAGCATCACCGCCGCCTCGCAGCGGACAGCGGGGCGGGTGGAGGCGTAGTTGCCCTGGCTGTCACCCTCCACAAGGCCCAGGCCCTGGGCCAGGGCGGCATAGCCCAGATCCGCTTCCGGGATCTGGCCGGCGTCGGCAAAGCCGCAGCGGAAGATTCCCGGCAGAAGGGCGATCTCTCCATAACCACGGCTGTTAAGGAACATCTTTACCAGTTCCGCCCTGGTCAATACCTTGTCCTCCTGCCGCTCCTCCTTGGTGAGGATCCCGTTCCGGTACGCAAATTCATAGAGCCGCTCCACGTCCTCCTCGTCCACATCTCTCCAGCGGTAGCCGTCGGCGCTGGAGAGAAGGAGGATATAGTCCAGTTGGGTCAGGGCCTTGTCCGGCTGGGCCTTGCCTCCCATCCAGCCTACGCTGTACCGGGCCAGCTCGTCCAGGATCTCCCTGGCCCAGTGGCCCTCCAGATCGTCGTAGAACATGGTCTCCGGCTCGGCGGTCTCCGGCTTTACCAGCTCTCCGGTCTTGGCGTCCACCCCGGTATACCCGGCGTCCTGACTGGCCAGGGCATAGCCCGGCTTCAGGGAATTATAATAGGAATACCCCGCGTTGCGCAGCAACTCAAACTCCTTGGACATATCCAGGGCTACGGGGATCTCCATGTACCCAAGCTCCACCGGGAAGCTGCCGCACCAGGCGTCAACGGCCTGCTCCTCGGAAATAAGCCCATCGGTGGTATCAAAGACCACCTTATCATCAAAATTCCTGGAAAAGCCCATAATGGAGCCGTCGGTGGCGTCCACCCGGACGGAAAGACTGTTGGCGGGGAAAAAGTAGCCGTTGACCTTCTGGGCAAAGGTAAAGGAGACGTCGGCAACCTTTGCGGTTTCGTCTGCCTCGTTATAGCGCTCGGTTTTGGCAAACTGCCCGCCCCAAAGCTTTTTCAGGAAAGCTTCTCCCTTGGCCTGGGCGTCGGCGGTGGTAAGAAGGACCTTATACTCTTTGCTGTCCTTCTCCGCCAGCACGATCCGGCTGGGGTTATAGCCATACATACTGATCAGCTCTCCGGTCTTGGCGTCCACCGTCACATAACGGCGGTAGATCCCATCCTCGGTATTCTTGGCGTAGGAGATCCGGGCGGTCACCTCCCCTGTCTCCCGGTCCACGCTGTAGCTGGCGGAGCCCAGGGTGTAGGAATCGAGGCCCAGCTCCCGCCAGCCCTTGATTTTTTTGTCCAGGCTATCCTTGTCCAAAACATCCTCCAGCTTGGCTACGCCCTCCAGCTCCGTTTCGGTAAGCGCAGGGGCGGCCTCGGAGGTGGTGGCGTCCACATCGGCGGAGGCCATGAATTTATTGCTTGCACCGCCCCCGGTCTCATAGTCCCGGCGCAGCCGCTCCCGCAGCTCGGTCAGGTTTACCAGCTCCCCGGTGGCGGCGTCCACATAAAATTCATCGGTACCGTTGGGCAGATACCGAAGGACCGCCATTTCCTCCTCTCCGTCCCGGACATATTCCAGCCGGAGGGAGAGGGTGGACTTCAGAAGCTCCCTGGCCTTCTCCTGGGTGACCGAGGTCGTTGCCTCTCCGGGAGCTCCGGCGTAGTCGGACACATCCCCCCGCCAGAACCGGGTCACCTCCCCGTCGGAGAGCCGCACCCGCACATAGACGCTCATGGGAGAGGGAAGGCCGTTGAGCTCCACATTTCCCCGGAAGGAATACTCGGTGGCGGAGAGGGATTCCTCCTCCTTGTCGGTAAAGGTCACCGTTTCATTCTCAGAAAGGACCCGATCCAAAAAGGCCCTGGCGCACTGCCCGGCCTGGTCCCGGGTCATGGCGGGGAAGGAAAGCCCTTCCCGGCTTCCGGCGCTGACGGGTTCCACCTTCGCCCCGCGTTCCCAGCGGTTGAGGGACAGGACCTTGCCCTCATCGGTGGCGGTGACGTTCAGCTCCGCTTCCTCGTTTTTCCAATCCAGATTCCAGCGGGTTCCCAACGCGGTCTCGTCAGGCTCTCCATAAAATTCCGTGTACTCGTCCCCGATCCCCAGCGTCCCCTTCACAGCCAGGGTCACCCGGGTAAGACGCTGGTCGGCGGCCTCAGCGGCCAGCGCGGGCGCGGCCAGACTGAGGCTCAGGGCCGCTGCGGTCAGAGCGGCGGCAAATTTATGAAGCTTCATAGAAACGTCCTCCTTTTTCTTTGGCCCAAAGGCCGTCTTCTGCCTCTTTAGACGAAGGGGACAAGAAAAAGTTTCCTTCCTTCTCAAAAATTTTCCGGGGAATCGAAAATTTGTTCTTGACGTAGTCGAACAAATGTTGTATAGTATAAAAAGAACAGACGTTCTACTTCAAGGGCAGGATTTAATGGTTTATCTGTCCCATTATTGGGACTGTGGATCTGGTAACATACAGTTACCAAATCCGATAGGAGGGCTTTTCGTATGGATACCGTATATTATCATCTTCAAGCAAAGCGGGTCAAGGTCAGCGGCGGCGCCGACCTGGTGACCTTCCTGCCCGCCTCCGCCCCGGCTCCCGGACAGGGGAAGGGGGAGGTGCTGGACTTTGCCCGGTGCCGCCAGCGGCTGGAGACCAAGGCGGCCTGGAAGCAGCTTCGCCAAACGGTCCTCTCCCCGGAGGAGGCGGTTTCTGAGGAAGCCCCCGCCCCCCAGACTCACCTTTCCTGCCGGGACCGGGCGGCTGGGTGGCTGGAGCTGTGTGCTTCCGTGGCGGTGATCGCCGTAAGCGTTGCCGCAGTCATTGCCTTTTTACGGCTGGGATAGGACATCAAAGGCCCTTCCTTTTTGGGATGATCCCAAAAAGGAAGGGCCTTTGCTTTATTTCGGACGCTCTACTTCCCTTTGTACTTTTTTCGGGTGGCGATGCCGCCCCGGATGTGGCGCTGGGCCTTGTTTTCCTCCAGCACCGCCTTGGCCTGGAGAAAGAGGGCCCGGTTGAAGGTGGGCAGACGCTCGCTCAAGTCCTTATGTACCGTGGATTTGCTGACCCCGAAGCGGTCCGCCGCGGCGCGGACGGTGGTCCGGTTCTCTATGATGTACTGGGCAAGCCGCACGGCCCGCTCCTCCATGTTTCCTTTCACGCGCAACACTCCCCAATGTGTTCGTTCTGTGAAAGATATATGTGCCCTTCCTGGGAAATATGAGCGTTCATCCCTCTTCCACCAACCCCAGAAACACCGCCCCCGCCGCCCGGGCAAAGTCCCGGGCTCCGGCAAGGGCCTCCTGAAGGGTATTGCCGTGGGTCCCCACCTCCACCAGCAGGGAGCCGGGACAAAGGGCCTGGTTATAGGCCGACTGCCGCAGGGCCATGGGCCGGGCCAGCGTGGGGTAAAGGGTGTCCAAATTTTTCTGGATCTTGGCCCCCAGGGCCAGATTATCCCGCCAGTTGGGGTGCTCGCTTCCTCCGGCGTCGGTGCCCACCACCACCATGACCTGGGCGGTCTTGACCCGGTCCACGGTGGTGACCGCTTTGTATACCGTGCCGTCGCCCCCCACCAGGGCGTCCCGGTGAACGTCAAGCACCAGCTTGATGGTGGGATATTGCCTCAGGTATTCTTCCACCGCCGCGCCGGAGCGGCCATAGGCCCCTGCGTAGGCCGGGTAATCATATACCCCCCGGTCATGGATCACCTTCAGCCCCATTTCGGTGAAGACCTCCTCCATCTCGTCCCCCACCCGGAGCATATTATAGGGTTCCTCCAACGTGCGGGTATTGTTGTCGCTGGGGGCGTATACGTCTACCCCGTCGGGAGTATAGGCCTCGGTGGTGTGGGTGTGGATAATCAGGATCTGAGGCCCCGCTTCGGCGGGGGAAAGAGAAAAGGTCAATTTCTGATACAGCTCGGAGGCCAGGTCCACCTCCAGATCCGTCCGGTTATATAAGTACAGCCCTGCCCCCGTGGCATAGCCCTCCGAACTGAGGGGCGTCAGGGTCCGTTCCACAATATCCTCCGGGGCCGCGGTGGCCTGGGGCTGGTCCTGAACGTCGTCATGGTCGGGAGCCGGTTGGGCGTTGGGTAGAGGTTTTGCGCTTTCCGTGGGGACGGGGGCGTCCTCCATCCGGCCCGGATTCTGTTCCAGCAAAAGGGATTGGGATACCGCCAGCCTCTGCCAAAAGGGAAGGGGGCTTTGGACCTCCCCCAGCTCGGTACGGAGGGCGGCGGTAACAAAGGCTCCGCCGCCTTCCGCCTCCCCTGTGGCTCCAGCCGCCGCCCCAGCCAGCAACAGCCACAATGTCACAGTGGCCAGACACACCGCCATACTTCGGCGAAACAGCCGCCCCCACCTGATATTCCTCATCGCTTGTCCCTCCTCCCTCCGGTCGGATACGGGACAATGTATGCGCGGGGGGAAGGGAATATGAAGGGAGGGCGGGGAAATGGAGGGGGGAAATAAAAATAAAAAGGCCTTCCCCCTTGAAGGGGGAAGGCTGAAGGGCAAGGGCCGGACCGCCGGGGAGGTTGGTCCCTACGCAGGCATTGGCGCCATTTTGTAGGGACCGGCGTCCTCGCCGGTCCGGCGGGACTATCTTTTGCCTTATGCCTCTTTTCGGTACAATGGTAGATTTTTATTTATCCCACCAGCATTTCCAGCCCGGCCAGGTCCAGTTCCGGTTGAAGAGCCAGGCTGACGGCGTAGCCAATGACCTTGGCAAGATCCGCCACCCGTTGGTCGATGTCCCGTGGCGTCACCATCAGGCTGGCTCCCGGCGCGCCTGTCAGGGCCTGGGGATCCAATTTGGCTCCCGCCTCCTCCAAAAGGTCCGCCGCCAGGGTGCCCCCATCCACCACCGTGGGGACCCCCACAGCGATCACAGGCACCCCCAGACTCTCCCGGTCCAGGGCAAAGCGGTGATTGCCCACCCCGCTTCCGGGGGCGATCCCCGTATCGCAGACCTGCACCGTAGCGCACAGCCGCTCCACCCGCCGGGCGGCCAGAGCGTCGATGGCGATCACCGCCTTCACTCCGATCTTGTCCGACACTGCCCGGACGATCTCCCCACTCTCTACCCCCGTGGTCCCCAGCACCCCCGCCGCAAGAGCTGCCACCGAACGGAAGGTGCCAAAATGCTCAGGGGCCATTCCGATGAGGTGCCGGGTCACCAAAGTCCGGTCGGCAGCCTGGGGGCCGATGGCGTCGGGGGTGATGGCCCGGTTCCCCAGCCCCACCACCAGCACGTCCCCTTCCTTGGGAAGCAGAGGGGAGAGAAGCCCCGCCAGCGCCCGGACCGACCGGGGAAAGGCGTCCTCCTCCCGCCGCTCCAGTCCGGTAAGGTCCAGGGTATGATATGTCCCCTCCGGCTTCCCCAGAGCCCTGGCCCCATCGGGGCCGGTGACCCGCACCGTGGTGAGGGGAAAGCCCTCCACCTGGGTCTCCCGGCTCTCCACTCCCTCCAGCTTTCCACCCTCCCTGCGCAGCTCATGGGCCTCCAAAGCCAGATCCGTTCTTCGTTCCATTATAAAAATGCCTCCGTTTCAGCACAAGATGTTGTGGTTTTCCCCGTCTTTCCCTTCTATTTTGGGCAGAAAAGTCCCCTCTATACGAAAAAATCGGAAATCTTGAAAATAATTCTTGCATTTTTGGGGGCAGTCTGCTAAAATAGATACCTGCACGGGCAACATGCCCGAAAAATCGTCGTTCGGAGGAGGTGTTTGGTTTGCCGAACATTAAGTCTGCCAAGAAGCGTGTCCTGGTGAACAAGGCCAAGGCGCTGCAGAACAAGACCGCCCGTTCCGCTCTCAAGACTGACATCAAGAAGTTCGAGGCCGCGGTGGCGGAAGGCAACCGCAGCGAGGCCGAGGGCGCTTACAAGGTGGCTGTCAAGGCGGTGGATAAGGCCGTCTGCCATGGGATCCTGCATAAGAACAATGCCGCCCACAAGAAGAGCGGGATGACCCTGAAGCTGAACAAGCTGTCCTGAAAATCCCTCTGGGTCCATTGAACCGCCTGCGCAGCAGGCGGTTTTTTGTGTCTCGCCCGGTGTTTGGAAAGGAGGAGGCGCGCCTTGGAAAAATGGAAGCAAAATAGCTGTATCCGCTTTTTTTGGGATATGGCGGATCTTTATTTCTCCAAGCGGGTCTCCCGCTCGGCGGCGGAGCTGGCCTATTTTCTGATCCTTTCCTTTTTCCCCGCTCTCATTTGTATCAACGCCGTTATCGGCACCCTGGACCTGAACGTGGTCTCCCTTTTGGAGGAGGCCTCCGTTATTATTCCTGACGCCGCCCTGGCGGTACTCACGGAATATGTCCGCTACATCACCACCAACCAGTCCCATACCCTTCTGGTGGCGGGGATCATTATGATGCTCTTTTCCGCCTCGGCGGCCATGCGGTCGCTGATGAACGTAATGGAAGATATCTACGAAAAGAAGACTTACTCCGGACTGTGGCAGATCGTAGCCAGCGTAGCCTTTTCCGTCCTGTTTCTTCTCACCATCTACCTTTCTTTGGTGGTGGTGCTGACGGGTAACTGGTTTTTTCATCTGCTGGAACAGTTTTTCCGCCGTTTTCCTCCGCTGGCCCATATCAAGCTGCCCTGGGAGTGGCAATGGATGCGGTTTTTGATCCTCTTCTGTCTTGTGATGGCGGTGGTCATGCTGATCTACCGGGCCACCGTCCCCCGCGGAAAGCCCCGCGCCCCTGTTCTGACCGGCGCTTTCCTGGCCTCCGCCGCCCTGGTGCTGGCCTCCATTCTCTTTTCCTACTTTATCGGCCTGTCCTCCCGGTACTCCCTGGTCTATGGGTCCCTTGGCTCGGTAGTGATCCTGCTGGTGTGGCTGTACCTATGCGGCAATATCGTCATTATAGGAAGCTGCTTCAACCGGGTCTGGTACGGCAGAAAGCTGGAACGGACCGGGGGGTAGACTTTCCGGCCCGCCCTTGCAATCCGTTTGTCCGGGATGTATAATAAATTGTAAATACAGGCGGTCTCCGCCGAATTTGACGATATGAGGAGCTGTCATTATGACCTACAAAATGAACATAGCCGGTCTGGAACGGGATCTGCCCCTGTGCCCTGTTACAGACGATCTGTACATTGCCGCCTTTGTGCTCTTTGGGGATGCGGAGCTGACCACCGCCTGCGCCAGTGAGCTTTTAAAGCGAATCCCCTCCGACAGCTACGACTATATGATTACCGCCGAGGCCAAGGGCATTCCCCTGATCCACGAGATGGCCCGCCTGTCCGGGGCCGACCACTACTTCTTGGCCCGGAAGGGCTCCAAGGTCTATATGCGCGATCCCATCCACGTCTCCGTCCGCTCCATCACCACTCTGCGTCAGCAGGATCTGTTCCTGGGCGCCGACGACTGCGCCCGGATGAAGGGCAAGCGGATCCTCATTGTGGACGACGTGATCTCCACCGGAGAGAGCCTTCACGCCCTGGAGAAGCTGGTCCAGGCCGCAGGCGGCATCGTCTCCGGCAAGGCCGCCATTCTGGCCGAGGGGGACGCTCTGAACCGGGAAGACATCACCGTCCTGGGCCCCCTTCCCGTCTTCAACGCCGACGGCACCATTAAGGGGTAAACTCATATATAAAAATAGTGGGTATTCTTTGCGAGAAAGAATACCCACTGTTTTTGTTTGTTAAAAGAGAAACACCGTTACACGGGCCGCTGTGGGCAGCGGCCCGTGTAACGGTGTTTAACACAATCGGGAGCCCCCCTTATCTTTAAGAGGGAGCTCCGTCCTGTAAGATCGCACAATCAACGATCGCATCGATCGCCCTAATAATATACCTTCGCTTTTCTTGTGGGACCGTGCTTAGTTTGGCAAAGAGACATTCAAAACCTTCTGGAACGCCGCCAAAAATCAAACTGTCAGATGATGTTTCCAGCGCAACAGCAAAAGCTTTCATAGACTCGGAGGATAAGCCAGAACGACCGCGTTCTACTTCCTGAATAAAGTTGGCACTATATCCGGTAAGCTGGGCCAATTGCTCACGAGTCAAACCTTTGGCGCACCGTTGTTGCTTTATTCTGCTCCCGACCTCGATATTAATATTTTTCAATGCTCTTGGCACAGCACTACACCGCCTTTATGTACAAGTGTAGTTCCTACTTTCTTTTCTCGGAAGCTGTACAAGTTTATATGAAAATATGTAGCAATACACCGTCTTATGTGATACAATATAAAAATAAAAGACAGGCATCCTAATCAGAGTAGTATGCCTGTCTTCAATCATCAGCCAAATCTTCAAACGAATATTCATTTAGAGATCGATAATCCAAAAATTCTGCTACTGTCATGCTAAAAGCAAGAGCAATTCGGTGAAGCGTCCGAATCCTGGGATTAAACGTCTTTCCGTTTATTAAATTATCAAGGGTCGATTGACTAACTCCACTCATTTCCGATAGCCTGTTAATGGAGAGCCCTTTCGATTTGCATAGCGACAAGATCCTATCAACCAAAATACGGGCATATTCATAATCTACCTCTGCTATCTGAACCACCTCCTTATCTTAAAGGATAGTGTTTTCATGATAGCAATAATCATATCCCCAGTTACCCGAATACGGGCAACTGGGGATAGAAAATTCTCCTTCGCTCAAAACGATCTGTTTTAGCAAACAGAATACAAAATACTGAGCAAAGGCTTCCTAAATCAGGAATTTGTGTTGATATGCTACTATATCAAAAAGCGGAGTGAGAAATATGAAAAACAACAAAATACCAGTATCTGACCTCCCCTTCAGCTTTGACAATTTAGCAGAACAGTATGGCGATATTGTTTGGGCCGAAATGTTTTGCCCCGGAGTCTATTATATTGCAGTCAAAAAGAGAAACCAACATTTTTTAGGGTGCAACGAATACTTGGCCGTGACAGACAATTCTCCCGCAATTTCCGCTAAGGGAAAATCGTACGGGAAATTAATACTGACAGATCCAAAGGTATATTTATTTGACTACGTATATTCATGTAAAGGCAGACATGTCATAGAGTACGAGGCGTATAAATATCTTTCCGAACACGGACTTCCCTTGCCATATGATGACACTTTAGACGCAATCCAAGCGTTTGGGAAAGAAGTTTGTCCAGAATATTTTGGTGAGTTCCCCATTCCGACAGAAACTCCCTGGGGCCCTCCTCTTCGCCATGACCGCCTTTGGAACGGCCTCTATTGGCTGGAAACCAAAGAGGCCGGATGGGTGCTGGCAATTGCTTATCCCCTTTGCTCCGATCTATGGGATAATATTTTGGAGCTTGCGGTGCTGAATGAGTACGATCGCAAAAAAGGAATCAACAATACCCTCGGTTATTATTTTTATACCTATGAATCAAGTTGTCTCCCCATTTATGAAATGATTATTTTTGAATCTGAAACATGGGGAGCAAAAATCAATGATGCCGCTCTGCAAAATGCTGTATTAAAATTTCTTTCTGTTTACGACCTTGGAGATATTAAAAACAGTCCCAATTTAAAATTGGGGCAAAATATTCACTTTACAAAAAATGTTGGAACAGAATTTTATCACTTTTCGTAGCGAATTATTTTAAAAACAGCTTTCAAAGGCTTCCCCCTCAGGGGGAAGCCTTTGAAAGCCCAAGGGTTTCTTTAAAACAGCGTATTGCTGACGCCGGGGGTGCTTTCGGCGATCTTTTTGCCCTTTTTGTAGGACGCCAGCACCGAGGCGTTGGTATTGAGGGCGTCGTAATAGTGTTCCGCGTCCAGCACGATAAAGCTGGCGGGGCGTCCTTCCGCAATGCCGTACTCCTCCCCCAGATGGAGGGTTTTGGCGGCGTTGGTCGTGATGAATTTATAGGCTCCCATGATCTCCTCGTAGCCCATCATCTGGCACACGTGGAGGCCCATAAACACCACGTCCCGCAGGCTTCCCGTCCCCATGGGATACCAGGGGTCAAAGATGTCGTCGTGGCCGAAGGAGACGTTGATCCCCGCCTCGCAGAGCTCTTTTACCCTGGTGATCCCCCGGCGCTTGGGGTAGGTGTCCATCCGGCCCTGAAGGTGGGTGTTGACCAGGGGGTTGGAGACAAAGTTGATCCGGCTCATTTTGAGAAGCCGCATAAGGCGTACCACATAGGCGTTATTATAGGAGTGCATGGCGGTGGTGTGGCTGGCGGTCACCTTGTCGTAAAGGCCCAGCTCCAGGGCTCTTGCCGCCACCGTCTCCAGCCCCCGGGAGGCCTCGTCGTCTATCTCGTCGCAGTGGACATCCACCAGCTTGTTTTCTTTGGCCGCCAACTCCAAGGCAAAGTTCAGGGACTCCACGCTGTACTCCCTGGTAAACTCAAAGTGGGGAATGGCCCCCACCGCGTCGGCCCCCAGCCTAACGGCGTCCACCATAAGCTGCCTGCCGTTGGGATAGCTCAAGATCCCCTCTTGGGGGAAGGCTACGATCTGAATATCCATGGTATCCCGCAGCTCCTCCCGCAGCTCCACCATGGTCTCCATGGCCACCAGGGAGGGGTCGGTCACGTCCACGTGGGTTCGGATAAACTGGACCCCGTGGGCGGCGTAAAGCCGCACCGCCCGATGTACCCGCTCCCGAATGTCCTTCGGGGAGAGCTTGTCCTTCCGCTTGGACCAGCACTCGATCCCCTCAAAGAGGGTCCCCGACATATTCCACACCGGGTCTCCGGCGGTAAGGCAGGTGTCCAGATGGACGTGGGATTCAATAAAGGGGGGCAGCGCCAGCTTTCCGCCCAGGTCCACCGTCTCCTCACCGGGAAGGGGGACAAGGTCGGGGCCGATGGCGGTAAATTTCCCGTCCTCCACCCGGAAGGAGGAGGGAGCGGCATTTTCGATCCGTGCGTTTTGAAACAGCATTTGATCCCCTCCTTATGCCTTATCCTTGTCCAGGGCATTGAACAGAAGATAGATCACACAGGCCGCCGCCATGGCGTTTAGGGATACGATCCCCCAGTGGACCAGGTTGCCCACCAGGGCTCCTCCCGCTACGCCCAGGATGGCCCCCCAGTTCACATTCCGGGTAACGGCGGAACCGGCGGCGTAATTTTCCTTGTGAAGAAAGTAATCCAGAATGACCAGAGCCCCCACGGGAGGCAGGGTGGCGTTGAGGATATTGAGGAAGGAGACAAAGTTGTTGTAAAGCCAGATAGCGGTAAGGGTCCCCACCACGCCGGCCGCCAGCACCATGGGCCGCTTCCGGACCTTGGTGATGTTGGACAGGCCCAGGCCGGAGGTATAAAGGGCGTTGTCGTTGGTGGTCCAGATGTTGGCCCCCAGCACGATAAGGGCGGGGATCATCAGGCCCTGGGCGATCATCACATAGAAGATATCGTCCTTGCCGGTAAAGGCTCCTCCCACCGCGCCAAAGGCAAACATGAGAGTGTTGCCGATAAAGAAGGCAATGACGGTGGTGATAACGGCATTTTTCGGGGTATTGGCAAAGCGGGTAAAGTTGGGGGTGGCCGTGCCTCCGCTGACAAAGGAGCCCATGACCAGCCCCGCCCCGGCAAAGACGGTCAATTCTCCGGCGCTCTTGGCAAAAATGGCGGCGAGCCCGCCCCCCGACACGGTGGCGGTCACCATGGAGTAAATGCCCAGAATGGCGATGAGGGGCACCGAAATATAGCTGACGATCTCCAGTCCCTTAATTCCAAAGTAGGCCGAGCCTGTCATACAAACGCCTGCCGCCAGCACCAGCGCCCAGGGGCTCACATGAAGCACATCGGCGGCGGGGACGGCGAACATGGCTACCCCCACCCCGAACCAGCCGATCTGGGTAAAGCTGATGAGAGCGGAGGGCAGATAGGAGCCGTACCGGCCAAAGGACCGCTGGGCCAGGAGGTCCAGGGACATACCCGTCTTACTGCCGATGTAACCCAGGCCTCCGGTATAGAAGCTCAGAATGGTGCTGCCGATCAGAACCGCCCACACAAAGCCGCTGAGATCCAGGCCGTTGCCCAGCTTGGCTCCCACCGACATGCTGGCGGAGAAAAAGGTAAAGCCCAGCATAATGAAAAACATGGGCCAGAAGGCTTTTCGGTCGGTTTTGGGGACCGCCTCCAGGGAGTAATCCGTATCCGGGGCGGAAGGTTTTGTCTTGGGCGTCGTCATAGCGTTATCTCCTTTTCTTTGGGTTTGGGCAAAAAAGAGACGACCGGAAACGGCCGTCTCAAGAAAGAGTTTGCCCAGGCAAAAAGGAAAAAGAACCCCCACGGCAGTACCGGTAAACAGGGCGGCGCAAGCTGGCCATGGCGGTTTTCCTCCTTTTTTTCTCATTGCGAAATACTATATCAGAGGCAAAGTTTCTTTACAAGATGGAATTTTGCACAAAAAGCGTTTTTCTTCCAAAGTCGCTCCCCCAACGCATAACCGCCGGTATATTTGTCCACACTTTCCATAGAATGGAACGAAAGGACGGTGGCTCATATGGGAAAGGGATTTTTGGCGCGGCGAAAAGCGCCCTCAGGGGAAGCGCTGGAGCTGGAGGAAAGTCTTCAGGAAACACGGCTTTTGCTGGCTCAGGCCTATGCCGGCTTCAACGCCGCCTCTGACGGCGATCTGATCGAGTCCTATATTTACGAGATCCAGGCCCTTCAGGCCCGCTACTCCTATCTTTTCCGACGCCGAAAGGCGTTGGATCCCTCCGTCGCCCAAGGACTTCCGGTAGCCCGGCGCGCCTGCCGGAAAGAGAACGCCGTTTCTCCGGAAGAGCCGGGCTCCACCGTCCTCCCGGTGGCTTGAGATGTCGGGGCTTTGGATGGACACCCTCCCCTGGCTTTTGGGCTGCCTGGGTGTGGTGATGGCGTTGGCTCTTTTGCGGCGGCCCTTGGGCGGACTCCTCCGCCTGGTGGGGCGGACGGGGGTGGGATTGGCTTTTCTTGCCCTTTTTGCCCCTGTGGGCGAGTTTTTGGGAGCAGGGCTGGGGGTCAACCTTTTTAACGCTTTGATTCTGGGCGTTTTGGGGGTTCCCGGCTTCGGGCTGCTTATGATGCTGCGCTGGGCGCTGCGGTAGGGACCTCTCCACTCTTTTTCTGACCTCTTAAAATATATCAAAACTGGTTCTTTTAAAAGGGCCAGTTTTGTTTTATACTGGGGCCGTTCACCGAGAAAGGAAGGATTTGTATGCAGAACCAATTTTCTACCCGGAAGCTTGCCCTGGCGGGTATGATGGCGGCGGTAGTCTTTGCGGGAAACTACGCCCGGATCGTGATCCCCATCTCCCTGGGAGGGCAGACCGCCTTTACCTTGGGCAACATTTTCAGCTGCCTCAGCGGACTTTTGCTGGGGCCGGTGGGAGGCCTGTCCTCCGGGATCGGGGCGGCCCTCTATGATTTGATGGACCCCCGCTACGCCGCCGACTGCTGGATCACCTTTATTACCAAGGGGGCCATGGGCCTGTGCGCCGGACTGGCGGCAAACGCGGCCCTAAAAAAGGGCGGGCTTACCTACGCCAGAGCCCTGGCAGGGACGGCCATTGGCTGTGTCGCCTACTATATCCTCTACTTTGCCAAGACCTTCTTTTACAGCGGACTGCTGCTGAAAAGCCTTACTCCCACCCTGGCCGGGGCGTTGGTGCTGGAGAAGGTCCCCGCCTCTATCTTTAACGCCTCCATCGCCATCATCGCCGCCCCGCCCCTGGCCATTGCCATTTTGGCCGCTTTGAAGCGCAGCGGGATCAAGGGTATGGCAGATTGATAAAAAAAGAAGGAGCTTCCTCTGGGAAGCTCCTTCTTTTTTGGCAAACAGGATCCGCTTTTTCTTTCATCCGGCCAAATGGACCCCGTCCAGCCACTTTCCCCTTTTCAGCGCCAGGGCAAAGAGAAGAGAGCTGATGGACCAGGTGACGGGGTAGGCGGTAAAGACCACCACGATATCCCGGAAAAGGGCCACCATGGCGGTGATGTAGCTGATCCGAAAGAGGCACCACACCGACAGCATGACCACCATGGGAGTTACCGTCTTTCCCGCCCCCCGGAGGACGGCGGCGCTGGCGTGGGAGAAGGCCAGGAAACAGTAAAAAAGCGCCTCGGTCCGGGCCTGGCGGACCCCAAAGGCCACCACGTCGGGAGTGGGGCTGAAGAGGCCCACAAAGAAGGGGGCGCCCAGAAAGAAAACCACCCCCATAAGCTCGGCAAAGCCCACCGTCATGGCGATCCCCAGCCGGGTCCCCCGTTGGACCCGCTCCCGTTCCCCCGCCCCGATGTTCTGCCCCACAAAGGTGGTGATGGCCATGGCAAGACAGGTGATGGGAAGGAAGGCAAAGCCCTCCAGCTTGAAATAACTGCCGCAGCCCGCCATGGCCTGGTCCCCGAAGGCGTTGATATTGGCCTGGACCACCACGTTAGCCACGCTGATGACGCTGTTTTGCACCCCGCCGGGCAAACCCAAGCGAAAGACCTGCCCCAGGGTGTCCCGGTCCGGGCGAAGCTTTCGGAACGCAAAGCGGAGCACAAATCTCCCGCTCATCAGATAACCAAAGGCCAGCAGGGCGCTGAGGGCCTGGCCGATAACGGTAGCCAAGGCGGCTCCCGCCACCCCCATATGAAGCCCCGCCACAAAAAGAAGATCCAGCACCACATTGACTCCGGCGGAGATCATCAGGTAATAGAGGGGACGGCGGCTGTCCCCCAGGGCCTGAAATATACCGGTGGCGGTATTGTAGAGCACCAGCCCCATGAGCCCGGCGCACCATATGCGGAAATACTCCACCGAATTGGGCATTACCTTTTCCGGCGTGCCCATCCACCTTAGGATGGTGGGGGTAAAGAGGACCCCCAGTACGGTAAGGGCCATTCCGGCCAGGAGAGAAAAGAAGACGGTGGTGTGCAGCGCCCGGTCCGCCCCCTCCCGGTCCCTGGCCCCCCAGCGCTGAGAGATGATAACGCTGGCTCCCATAAAAACCCCTTGAAAAAAGCCGATAAACAAATGGCAAAGGCTCCCGGAGGAGCTGACGGCGGCCAGGGCCGCGTCCCCGCAGACGTTGCCCACCACCAGGGAGTCTACCGTGTTATAAAGCTGCTGGAAGAGATTTCCCAGGAAAAGGGGGAAGGCGAACTTCAGCAGGATCGGGACGATAGGCCCGGAGGTCATTAAGGTTTTTTCTTCGGTCAAGGCCACCGCCTCCTTTCTGGCGTCGGGCAAAATAAATGCAGGGGCGGCTGCGCTTTGTACTCGCCCTCTAAGCGACAAGTCGCTAAGGGTAGGCTAGCCTCAGCTGCCCGCACAGCATGGTACACCGTGAGTGGGGCCGGCGTCCTCGCCGGCCCCTACGTTTTCTTTAAATATTTTTGCGCCAGCATACCGTCTGGCACGCAGGGCTCAGGGCCGTTTTTTCGCTTTTGCTCCATCTCGCTGCCCTTGCCCGCCAGCACCACCACCCCGCCGGAGGGAGCGGTCTCAATGGCGGAGCGGATGGCCTCCTCCCGGTGGGGGATCACGGCGTATGTCTTTCCGAAGGGGGTAATATAGCCTCCGATCTGACGGCAGATCTCCTCCACCTCCTCAGGGCCGGGGTCGTCCTCGGTGAGGATGATAGAATCGGCATACTCTCCCGCCGCCTTTCCCATCCCCTCCCGGCGGTCCAGCCCCTTGCCTCCGGTGCAGCCAAACACCACCGTCACCGGAGCGCCGGGGTAGTCGGCCTTTACCGAACGAAGAAGGGCTTCCAGTGCCATACCGTTGTGGGCATAGTCCACGATCACCGTTTTTCCACCGGCGGCATAGGTCTCCATCCGCCCCGGCACATGGGCTTGGGCAAGGCCCTGCCGGATGGCCCACAAGGGCGCTCCCAGCATGGAGCTTACCGAAATGGCGCACAAGGCGTTGGAGACGTTGAAGGCTCCCGTCATGGGGATGGAGAAGGGCTCCTCCTCTTCTCCGATCCGCACCTTAAAACGCATACCTTCCCCACTCCTGGCAAGGTCCCGGACAAATTTCATGGAGTAAACGCTCCACTTTCCGCACCGCTGCGCCGTATCCAGGACCTCCCCAAAGCGGTCGCTGTCCAGGTTGACCACCGCTCCCCCGGCCTGGTCAAAGATCTTCAGCTTGGATCGGAAATAATCCTCCGCCGTTGGATGCTCCTTGGGGCTGATATGGTCCTGGCCAATATTGAGAAAGGCGGCCACCGCCAGCTCCACTCCGGTCATGCGCCCATACTTCAGCGCCTGGGAGGAGCACTCCATCACCACATACCCGCACCCGGCCTCCTTGGCGTTCCACAAATGCCGCTGAAGGTCCAGAGGCTCCGGGGTGGTGAGGGTAGCAGGCCGCCTCTGGGCACCGTCGTCGGTGACGATGGTGGAGAGAAGCCCCACCGGATGAAGCCCCTCCTTCTCCCGCCAAAGATCCAGAATGGACTTGATAAAATAGGCGGTGGTGGTCTTCCCCTTGGTGCCCGTAATGCCCACCACGGAAAGCTCTCCTGAGGGGTGGCCCCAGGCGGCGTCAGCCAAAAGCCCCATGGCGGCGCGGACGTCATTGACCTGGATACAGGGGGCGGGCACGTCGTAGGCCCTTTCGCTCACATAGGCCGCCGCCCCCCGGCGGAGGGCCTCCCTCAGGTAGTCCTCCTTAAAAGCGGCCCCCTTACAGAGAAAAAGGCTCCCCGGCACGGCGGAGCGGGAGTCGCAGGTGACCGCCTCCACCGGCTTGGTCAGGTCCATGGGCAGGGGGGACAGGTCGGCCAAAAGGCCGTTTTTCAAAAGGAGCTGGTAGTAGTCGCCCAATGGAAGACGGGGACGGGACATGGGGGACACCTCTTTTCGTGGTAAGATGGGGGATATGGCGGAATGCGGCGCGTCCGGGAGGCCGCGCCCTACGGAGTGTCCGACAGGCCCAGGAGGTAATCCGCAGAGACGTTATAATACTTTGCTATCTCCACGATCAATGGGGCTGTAGGGTCCCGCTCGTCCAATTCATATCTTTGGTAACCACCGGTGGACAGTCCCATTAACTTAGCAAAGCCTTCTTGTGACAGTTTCTTTTCCTTCCGCAATAAGCGAAGTCTCTCTGCTAATACTTTCATAATTTCACCTCTTGACGTCACCATTTGGTTGTGATAAAATATCATCAAATGGTGGTGATAATAATGAAGGATATCTTAACACAGCTCTACTACTTTGTCGACGAATACCTTCCCAACGTCCAATACCCCGACGACGCCCAACAGGCGTTGGAGGCCACCCTTACCCCGGAGCAAATGCTTCTCTTTGAGGACTACCAAATGGAGGCCTTCCGCCGGGACGATTCAGAGCGGCGGATCCTCTTCAACTACATGCTCCGCCTTGGCTGGTACATTCCCGAAGGGGATACCCGCAGACCTCCACGCACCGCCGGGCCAGCACGTCCATGGCATCCACATAAAACCCATCCAGCCTGTGCCAGTCCCTATAGGTGGAAAGCTCGGTGCAGGCCAGAATGATCCGCTCACAGCCCCGGCTTCGCAGCTCCCGGTCGGCAGGGGCAAACCTCTCCTCGCTTCCGGGAAGTCCCCCCTTGATCTCGTCATAGATAAGACCCATGATCTCCTTCTGGGCGGCGGAGGAGGGGGAAAGGGCCTGGATCCCCCGCTTTTCCAGGGCGGCGTGGTAAAGCCCTGTTTGCAGGGTCCCATCGGTCCCCAGAATGCCTGCCCTTCCGCACCCCAGGGCCTTCAACGCCTGGGCGGTCTCCTCCACCATATGGATGACGGGGGTCTTCAATTCCTTTTGCACCTCCGGCAAAAAGGCGTGGGCGGTGTTGCAGATGACGGCGATAGCCGTTGCCCCCCATTCCTCCAGCAGCCGGGCATCGACAAGGAGCCTTTGCTCCACCCCGGTACGGTCCCCCGACAGAAGGGCGGCGGTGCGGTCGGGCATTTGGGTATCGTTCAAGACCAGCATGGGCAGGTGCTCCTGGTCGGAGCAGGCGGCGGTCAGATCTACGATCCGCTGGCAGAACTGAATGGTGGCCTGGGGGCCCATGCCGCCGATAACGCCCAGTTTTCCTTTTTCCATGGCGACCGCCTCCCAACCAGGTCCTGTTCGGGCGGGTCTGGGACCCGCCCCTACAAAAGGGGATCATGTTCGTGGGGGCGGGTTCCAAACCCGCCCATTCAATCCTTCGGTTTTTCCATACTGGAAGCATACCACCCAAACTGCCTTCTCTGGATCCGGTATAAGCGCAGCTTGTGGAGAAGGGCGTGGTCGGCGCTGTACCACAGGGGGTTTACATAGGCCCCCGCCTTCTCCAGGGCCTTCATCTCCGGGTGAAACCGCTTTGGAATATAGTCATAGGCCACCTTCCGGGGAATGGCCATCCACAGGTGGCGGTTTTGGACCAGGACGGGTTCCGGCTGGGAGGTATGCTCCACCCGGTCCTCCACCAGGAACCGGGCCAGATTATAGCCTGCTCCTGTCACGTAGTAGTTGCTCCGGCCCTGGCGGCAGTTGATCTCAAAGGCCTTGTATTTTCCGTCCCTGGGATCAAGCTTGATGTCAAAATTGGAAAAGCCCACAAAATGGATCTCCTCCAAAAAACGGCGGAAGGTATCGTAAAGCTCCCCGCCCGGCTCGGTGATAATAACGGCGTGGTTGCCGATGCCGTGGCGGGTGTGCTCCTCCAGAAGCACATGACCCAGGCACATGAGCCGTACCTTTCCCTCCCTGTCGGAATAGCAGGTCAGCACCCGCATATTCTCGTCTCCGCCGGGAATGAAATCCTGGATGATGAGGGAATCTTCGTACCCGTGTCCGTAAATATCGTCAATGACCCGGTCTACCTCCTCCCGCGTCTGGAGGATGTAGGCCTTTTTTTGCATGTCAAAGGGGTGGTCCCAGTAGGTGGCGGACTCGGCGGGCTTTACCGCATAGGGGCCGGGAAAGGGGAGCTCAAAATCGTGGCCCATCTCCTTTTGATAGACAAAGGTAGCCGGGTGGTCGATGCCGTACTTCTCGCACAGGGCGTAAAACCGCTCCTTGTGGATCAGCTCCTCCATCTGCGAAAGGGGCACGTAGGGGGCCGCCACATTCTCCGGGTACTTGCCCAGGTTGGCGGAGATGGCCGTCAGGTAGTCGTCCCCGCACCCCAGCAGAAGAATGGTCTTGCCGGGAAACTGGGCCGAGACATGGGAGACGTTTTCCAGCACCTTATCCGGCTCGGAATTGCGGTCGCTGACCCGGTAGTCGATAATGGAGCTGCCGTAGCAGGGCCCTGAGGGGTAGCGGCCATAGGCCACCGTCTTTACCCCATAGGCCTCGTGAAAGGCGCGGGCCATGGAATACACATTGATATCTGCCCCCAAAAGCAGGGGGACAAAGGGCTGGTCTTTCATCGGCAAGGCTTCCTCTCTCCTTTATCCTACGCTTCTCTTCACCTGGTAAACGCTTTGGATCTGGCCCAGCTTGTTCACCACATTCACCAGCTCGTCCCGGTCCTTTACCTCCACCACCACGGAGATAACGGCGTAGCCGTCGGGCATGGCTCTGGCGGAAAGGCTTGTCACCTTCACCTTGGCGGAGGACAGGGCCATGGCCACGTCCAGAGTAAGGCCGTCCCGGTCCTTGGCGGAAAGATCCAGGGCGGTCTGGTAGCCGGGTAGGTCCCCCTCCACCCAGTCCACCTTGATCCACCGTCCCGCCTCTTCCGGCTTCCGGTTTTCCACAATGGCGTTGGGGCAGTCGGAGCGGTGGACCGAAACGCCAAAGCCCCTGGTGATAAAGCCCACCACCGGGTCGCCTGGCACAGGGGTGCAGCACTTGGCAAACTTCACCAGGCAGTTGTCCAGCCCCTCCACAATAATCCCAGACTGGGACTTTCTGGGAACGCGGGGCTGCTTGGGGGCGGAGTCGGAGGCGGAGGAGGGCATAATGACCTTTTCCACATGGGAGGCCAGCTTTTCCGCCGAAAGCTTATCGGCGGCGGCCTTGTCCAGACGGATCAGCTCGTCCCGGAACCGGGCCACCGTCTTTACCGCGGAGATCCCCCCGTAGCCGATGGCGTTATAAAGCTCGTCCAGGGCGCCGAAGCGGGATTTCTTCAGAAGGCTGGGAAGCGCCGCCTCGTCGGTGATCTGGGCCAGGGTAAGGCCCTGGTGCTTTAGCTCCGCTTCAAAGGAAGCGCGGCCTGTGGCGATGTTCTCCTCCCGCCGTTCCTTCTTGAACCACTGGCGGATCTTGTTCCGGGCCTCGTTGGACTTGCACAGCTTCAGCCAGTCCCGGCTGGGGCCGTGGGCCGTTTTCGAGGTGATGATCTCCACGATATCCCCGCTCTTCAGCTCCGTTTCAAAGGGGACGATCCGTCCGTTTACCTTGGCCCCCGTCATCCGGTTTCCCACGGCGGAGTGGATAGAGTAGGCAAAGTCGATGGGGGTAGCCCCGGCGGGAAGGCTCTTTACGTCCCCCTGGGGGGTAAAGACAAAGACCTCGTCGGCAAACATGTCCACCTTCAGCGTGGACATAAACTCGTCCGGGTCGGCGTCCTGCTGGCTCTCCAGCAGCTTGCGGACCCACTCGAAGGCCTCCTCGGTGCCCAGATCCTGATTGGCCATGCCCTGCTTATACTTCCAATGGGCGGCAATGCCGTACTCGGCGGTATTGTGCATTTCCTCCGTGCGGATCTGGACCTCAAAGGGAATACCCTCCCGGCCAATGACGGTGGTGTGGAGAGACTGGTACCCGTTGGGCTTGGGGGTGGAGATATAGTCCTTGAACCGGCCCAGCACGGGGTTGAACATATCGTGGATGCAGCCCAGCACATAGTAGCAGGTGGGCACGTCGGAGACAATGACCCGGAAGGCGTACAGGTCAAAGATCTCGTCCAGGGTCTTATTCTGGGTATACATCTTCCGGTAGATGGAATAGGTGTGCTTCACCCGCCCGTAGACCTGGCAACGAAGATTTTCCTCCTCCATCCGCTCCCGGATCCGCTTCTGGATGGCGCCCAAGAACTCCTCGTGGGCGGAGGACCGGGCGGCAAGCTCGTCGGCAATCTCCTGATAACCCACGGGATCCAGGTATTTAAGGGAGGTATCCTCCAGCTCCCACTTGATCCGCTGCATACCAAGGCGGTGGGCGATGGGGGCGTAGATCTCCATGGTCTCCAGGGCCTTTTCACGCTGCTTCTTGGCCGATTGGTACTCCATGGTCCGCATGTTGTGGAGCCGGTCGCAGATCTTAATGAGGATCACCCGGATATCCTTGGCCATGGCCAGGAACATCTTCCGGAGGTTCTCCATCTGCTCCTCCTCTTTGGAGGTATACTGTACCCTGGTCAGCTTGGTGACCCCCTCCACCAGAAGGGCCACCGGCTCCCCGAACCGCTTGGCGATATCCTCGTGGGTAGCGCCGGTATCCTCAATAACGTCGTGGAGAAGGGCGGCGATAATGGAATCGGCGTCCAGCTCCAGCTCGGCCACGATCTCGGCCACCGCCAGGGGATGGATGATATAGGGTTCCCCGCTTTTCCGCAGTTGGCCGGAATGGGCATTGTCGGCATAGGAAAAGGCGTCAAAAAGCCGCTGGGTATCCGCAGTGGGATTATAGCTTTTGATTCTATCCTCCAGGGCTTGATAGCGTTCCAAAATAGGGTCCATGCCTTCTTCCTCCTCTCCGCGTCATTCCTCCGCCATGCGGCGAAGCCTTTTCATCAGCTCCGCCTGCTCCAGGTCCACCTTTTCTCCACCTTCCCGTATGGAAAGGCGAAGATGATCGGCGGTGCGCTCCATTCGGAGCAGTCCACGGTCGTGGAAGACCTCCAGACACACCTGGGTACGCATAAATTCCTCCCGGGTCCCGCAGTTTCTCGCTACGTTCCGGGCCAACCGCTGGGCCGTATCCTCTATGATCCCTTCCCCCCGGCGGGCGGAGAGATATCGCCACAGGTTGGCAAACTCCAGCCGGGTAGGCAGAAGGGCCTGGGCCTCGGCCGGGGCCAGCGTTTCCCCCGCCATCAGCCGCCGGAACAGCTCCTCCTCCACCTGGGCCCTGGTCCGGGCCGGGCGAAGGTCGCTGACCTGGAGTTGCACGTTCCGCCAGCCCTTATATTCGTTGATCTGGGGGTAGAAGCACACGTCCACCCGCTGGCTGTCCGCCACCCCCGCCTCCTCCGCGGTGACGGAGAAAAAAATGGCGTCCAGATTTCTCCCTCCTGCGGACAGCTTCAATTTCATATGTTTCCCATTTCCCACCTGGGTCAGTCCGTTGACAGCGCAGCGGTCCAGCCGGAACACAGGCTTGGGGTTTCCCGGCCCGTAGGGCTCCAGCAGGGAAAGGGCCGCCACCTCCTCCTGGGTGAGAAGGGCGGGATCCTCCAGTACGCAGTCCACCGTCAGGGCGGGCGCCGCGGGCTTTTCTTCCCGGACCTTCCGGGTCAGCTCATTGATCCGGGAACGGAAGACGGGAATGTTTTCCTCCAGAATCGTAAAGCCTGCCGCCAGCTCATGGCCGCCGTAAGCCTCCAGCAGGTCGGCACAGCCTTCCAGCAGAGCAAACAGGTTCACATCCCCATAAGACCGGCAGGAGCCCTTGCCCCGGCCTTGGCTCAGACAGATCATAAAGGCGGGAACCGCATATTTTTCCGTCAGGCGGGAGGCCACGATCCCCACCACTCCCTGGTGCCAGGAATCTCCGGCCAGGACCAGGGCGTCCCGCTCCCCGGTAGGCAGGGCGTCCACCAGAAGGTCGCACTGGGAGAATATCTCCGCCTCCAGCTCCTGCCGCTGCCGGTTCAGGGCGCAAAGAGACTGGGCCAGCTCCTCGGCTCTGGCCGGGTCGCCCGTCAGCAGCAGCTCCAGCGCCGCCTCGGAGCAGCCCATCCGCCCGGCGGCGTTGATCCGGGGGGCCAGGGTATAGCCCACAGAGGTAGAGGAAAGGGCCCTCCCCTCTGCCCCCGACTCCCGCAGAAGGGCCTTGAGTCCGGGCCGGGGCGTGTTGGGAAGGGTAGAAAGTCCCCGGCGGACAATGGCGCGGTTTTCGTCCATCAGAGTCATTACATCGGCCACAGTTCCCAGGGCGGCCAGATCGGCATACCGGTCCAAAAGCTCCCCGGTCCGGTCCGGCCCCGCCAGCGCCATGCACAGCTTCAGCGCCACCCCAACTCCCGCCAACTGTTTAAATGGATAAGGACAGTCCGGGCGGTGGGGATCCACCACCGCCAGAGCGGCGGGGAGGTCGTCCTTACATTCGTGGTGGTCGGTGATGATAACGTCAAGCCCCAGCTCCCTGGCGTAGGTGGTCTCCTCCACGGCGGTGATGCCGCAGTCTACCGTGACCACCACCGTGGCTCCCTCCTGGGCCAGCTTCTCCACCGCCCCCCGGTTCAGGCCGTAGCCTTCCTCCAGACGGTTGGGGATATAGGGTAGGACCCCGGCTCCCTCCCGGCCCAGAAAGTCGGCAAGCAGGCAGGTGGCGGTAATGCCGTCCACATCATAGTCTCCGTACACGGCGATGGTCTCCCCTGTCTCCAGGGCTTTTTTCAGCCGGCGGACCGCCTTGTCCATATCCTTCATGGTCATGGGGTCGTGAAGGGCGGGCTCCTCATAGAGGAACCGCCGGGCCTGCGCTGGATCCGTTATTCCCCGCGCCGCCAGGATCCTGGCGCACAGCGCGGGCACTCCCGCCCCCTCCAGCGCCCGAAAGGCCGCGGGGGGCAGATCATTCCATTGTCTGTATTTCATGGGCGCTTTCACTCTCCGTATAGGGGCGGAATAAAACGATTAATAAACATTATACCAAATTCAACCGAGAGAAACAATCCCCCACTTTGAAAGGCCGCTGCGCCAAATTTTCCCCGGCGCGTAAAAATTTTTTATTTTTCCCGGAACTTTTTTCGTGACCTTTCGTCAAAGCTATGGTACTATGAAAAGCAGCCCCAAACCACATAAGAAAAAGGAGAATCGCACCATGAACTTAAAACGCATTTCCGCCGCGGCCCTGGCTGCCGCCCTGGCCGCCACCACGCTTCCCGCCGCCCTGGCCGCCGACCGGCCTGAGGGCTGGACTCCCGCCGACGGCGCCCGCGGTCCGATGCTTATTTCTGCCAACCCCAACGGGGACCGCTATAACAAGGCCATTGCCATTAACGGCGAGACCCTGGAGAGTTACGACTATGACCGGGAGGTGCCCGGCTGGGGTAGCGAGTCCGTCACGGTCCTTCTCAGCGAGATCCCCAATGTTCCCACCGGCTATATCCCCCTTCGGGCTGTGATCCAGGCTGACGAGGGTAGCGCTTACTGGGACGAGACCGAGTATTGCAGCTCTTTCTACTACGGAAACGACCGGATCGTCGCTAATTTCAACGATATGTCTGTGTCCATAAATGACGAGAAGGTGGACGGGGCCCAGGCCATGCTTATTGAGGGCGTGACCTATGTCCCTGTCACCGTGTTGGAGCTGCTGGAGGGCGTCACCGTTACCGACAACTCCACCGACGCTGGGGAAAGCTACGAGATCGCCACCCCCAACGGCGCTCCTTTGCTGAAGCTGGCCAAGGCTATCCGGGAAGTTGCCGGTATGGGTATGGGCATGAAGAGCACCCCCGCCGAAATGGAGGAGATTTATGGTGAGACTATGGGCTTCAAGGCCGAGTACATGCCTGAGGGCGTCGCGTTCTTCCCCATGATGACCTCTCCCGACACTCTGGTCCTGGGCAAGGTGTCCGAGGGTTCCGAGGAGGCGTTGAAAGAGTGCTTTGAGGCCTACCGCAAGAGCCAAGAGGAGACCTTCTCCTGGTATCTGGCCCAAAACCTTCCTAAGGTAGAGAACGCCAAGTTTGTCACCAGCGGCGATTGGTTTATGTTCCTCATTGCTGAGAACGCCGACGAGGCCGTCGCTGTCTTTGAGGCAGGCGCGGCAGAGATGGAGTAAATCCAGCCGACACACAGGGGGTCCCTCCGGATGAACCTTCATCCGGGGGGACCTTTTTGCCTGTCAAAAATTTCGGGGAGAGATAAATAAAAATTTGCTGTTGTAAAGATTTCCCTGTGCAAGGGACGGGCTGGTTTGGAACCGGCCCGCTTGCGCCACCTGCTATAAATTTCTGTTTTCACCCCAACTTTTTCTTTTACTTTTCTATGAAATTGTGCTAAAATGCAAACGCTAATGGAAAACCCATAACTGAAAAATGCCGGTGCAAAGGAGAAAGCCGTTATGCAGTGCGTAAGAAGGGTCGCGGAGGATCTTTGGTGGGTGGGCGCCGACGACAGGCACACATCCCTGTTTGAAAATATCCACCCCATCCCCCAGGGGGTCAGCTACAATTCCTATCTGCTGCTGGACGAAAAAACGGTCCTTTTTGACTGCGTGGACTGGTCCGCCGCCCCCCAGTTGGTGGAAAATGTGGAGTCGCTTTTGGCGGGGCGGGAGCTGGACTACATCGTCCTCCACCACCTGGAGCCCGACCACGGGGCGGGACTGTGGGCGGTCCTGCAAAAGTGGCCCCATGCCCGGATCCTCTCCAGCCTGGCCGCCCAGCGGTTTATGGACCAGTTTGGCTTCGCTCCCATTCCTGGGGAGCGGATCGTGGCCAAGGAGGGGGAGCGGGTTTCCTTTGGAAAACACGCCCTCACCTTTTACGCCGCCCCCATGGTACACTGGCCCGACGTGATGGTCTCCTTTGAGGAGCGGGAGGGGATCCTTTTTACCGCCGACGCCTTTGGGACCTTCGGCTGCCTGAACGGAAAGCTGTTCAATGACGAGATGGATTTTCCCGGGAAATGGCTGGAGGAAGCCCGGCGGTACTATACCAACATTGTGGGCAAGTACGGTCCCCAGGTCCAGGCGCTTCTTGGTAAGGCCGCCGCCCTGGGAGACAAGGTCAAAATGCTCTGCCCCCTCCACGGGCCTGTCTGGCGAAAGGATCTCCCCTGGTTTATGGACAAATATGACAAGTGGAGCCGGTATGAGCCGGAGGACCGGGAGGTCCTTCTGGTTTACGGCTCCATGTACGGCGGCACCGAGCAGGCCGCCCAGGCCATGGCCATTGCCCTTACGGAGCGGGGTGTGGGCGTTTCCATGTACGACGTATCCACCACCCATGTTTCCCGGTTGATCGCCGAGAGCTTCCGTTGCTCTCACATTCTGCTGGCAAGCGTGACCTACAATATGGATTTCTATCCTCCCATGCGGGACTACCTGGAGGATATGAAGGCCCTGGCCCTCAAGGGGCGGACCTTTGCCCTCATGGAGAACGGCACCTGGAACCCCGCCGCCGGTAAGCTCATAGGGCAGTTTGTCACACAGGAGCTGGAAAGCTGCGCTCTTTTGGAGCCCAAAGTGACGATAAAGTCCACCCTCCCCGCCTCTCAGGCCGAGGAGCTGGAGGCCCTGGCGGACGCCATTGCCCAGTCGGTGAAGGGGCAAGGGGCAGGCATGTAAAAGGAACGGGCAAAACTGCAAGGAAAAGGCGGTGGACCTTTTGCCTCCACAGGCTTATACTGAGAGGGCAAAGGAGGGAAACACCGTGGAATTGGGAAATCATCTGTTTGACGCGAGAAAGAAATGCGGGTTTTCACAGGAGGATGTGGCGGAAAGGCTGGGAGTCAGCCGCCAGACCATCTCCAAGTGGGAGACCGGAGAGACCCTGCCGGACATCCGGCAGGCCAAGCGGCTCTCGGCCCTGTACCATCTGACCCTGGACGAGCTTATTGACTTTGACATGGATGTCCAGGAGGTGGAGCAGGCCATTCAGCGGACCAGCGAGGCTGTGGAGGAAAAAATCGACTGGACCAAGGCCTGGGGGAAGCGGTATCCTATTCTGCTACAGTACCAGGGGACTGTGAATACCCAGCGGTATGCCGTCCAATTATCCCTTTTGCTGGAAGAGCTGAAACGGGACTATGGCTACAGCGAGCTGGATGCCTTCCTGGTGCTGAAGGACATTTTGGCGCAGGTGTGGAAGGCCCGCAAAAAGGCAGGCGGTACGGTCTGAAAAAGAAACGCGGCGCAGGGGTTTTCCCCCTGTGCCGCGCTGCTGTATGGTTCAGGTCTCCTCGTCCAGCTTGAGTACCGCCATAAACGCCTCCGTGGGGATCTGGACAGAGCCCAGGGATCGCATCTTCTTTTTGCCCTCTTTTTGCTTCTCCAGCAGCTTTTTCTTCCGGGTAATGTCGCCGCCGTAGCACTTGGCCAGCACGTCCTTCCGCATGGCCTTCAGGGTCTCCCTGGCGATGACCTTGCCTCCGATAGCCGCCTGAATGGGCACCTCAAAAAGCTGACGGGGGATGTTGTCCTTCAGCTTTTCGCACAGCTTCCGGGCCCTGGGGTAGGCTTTCTCCCGGTGGGCGATAAAGCTGAGCGCGTCTACCTGGTCCCCGTTGAGCAGCAGGTCCACCTTTACAAGCTCACTGGGCCGGTACTCGCTGAGTTCATAGTCCAGGCTGGCATAGCCCTTGGTCCGGGCCTTCAGGGTATCAAAAAAGTCGTAGATGATCTCCCCCAGAGGCATAGCGTAGTGGACCTCCACCAGATTGGTGTCCAGGTACTGCATGTCCTTAAACTCTCCCCGCCGGTCCTGGCACAGGGGCATAATGTTGCCCACGTAGTCGGGGGGAGCGATAATGGAGACCTTGGCATAGGGCTCCTCCGCTGTGGAGATAGCGCCTGGGTCGGGATAGTTGTGGGGATTATCCACCATGACCACGCTGCCGTCTGTTTTGGTGATCTTATAAATGACGCTGGGAAGCGTGGTAATAAGGTCCAGGTCAAATTCCCGCTCCAGCCGCTCCTGGATGATCTCCATGTGGAGCATTCCCAAAAAGCCGCAGCGGAAGCCAAAGCCCAGAGCGGCGGAGGACTCCGGTTCAAAGGACAGGGAGGCGTCATTAAGCTGGAGCTTTTCCAGCGCATCCCGGAGATCGGGAAACTTGGAGCCGTCCTCAGTATAGATGCCGCAGTAGACCATGGCCTGGGCGGGGCGGTATCCGGGAAGGGCTTCCGCCGCAGGGCTGGACGCCTCCGTGACCGTATCGCCTACGCGGGTATCCTTCACGTTTTTGATGGAGGCGGTAAGATAGCCCACCTCCCCCGCGATCAGCTCCTTACAGCTCTGCATTCCCAGGGGGAGCAGGTGGCCGCACTCCAAAATGTCGTACTCCGCTCCCGAGGCCATCATTTTGATCCTCATGCCGGGGCGAAGGGTCCCCTCCACCACCCGGAAATAGACAATGACCCCCCGGTAGGCGTCATACTGACTGTCAAAGATCAGGGCCTTTAACGGAGCCTTTGGGTCTCCCGTGGGGGCGGGGATATTCTGTACCACGTCCTCCAGCACCGCCTGGATGTTGACCCCCATTTTGGCGGAGATCTCAGGGGCCGCCAGGGCCTCCAGGCCGATCACGTCCTCGATCTCCTTTTTGACCCGCTGGGGATCGGCGGCGGGAAGGTCTATTTTGTTGACCACGGGCCGTATCTCCAGATCATGCTCCATGGCAAGATAGGTGTTGGCCAGAGTCTGGGCCTCAATGCCCTGGGCGGCGTCCACCACCAGGACCGCCCCCTCGCAGGCGGCCAGAGAGCGGGAAACCTCGTAGTTAAAGTCCACATGACCAGGGGTGTCAATGAGATTCAGCTCATAGGTCTCTCCGTCAAGAGCGGGGTAACTCAGCCGGACGGCCCTGGCCTTGATGGTGATGCCCCGCTCCCGCTCCAGATCCATGTTGTCCAGAAGCTGGGATTCCATCTCCCGCTGCTCCACCGCCCCGCACAGCTCAATAAGCCGGTCGGACAGGGTGGATTTGCCGTGGTCGATGTGGGCGATAATAGAAAAGTTTCTAATTTTACTTTGGTCGGTCATAAGGGTAACCTCCATAGGCAAATCCACCGGGGCCCCATCGCAGATGGGGCGCGCCGAATGGCGCGGATATTAAAATCAAAATGGGGGCCCCACAAAATTGATCCTCAAATTTTGTGGGGAGAGGA
>CANRZY010000017.1 GCA_947644625.1 uncultured Pseudoflavonifractor sp. | reverse complement strand
CTGTGGGGATCTGGGCGGTGACCGTATCCCCCACCCCTACCGTACGAACGCTGAAGCCCATATTCTTTGCCGCTTCTATGCCGATCTGGGCAGTCTGTCCCACCACCTTAGGCACGGTCACATCGATCTTGGCCCGCTCCGCCTCGGTGTAAGACTTTTCCATTCCCATATGGTCCAGGATATCCCCCAACAGCTCTCCTGCCATAAGGGCCGCCATATTGCCGCCGGAAATGTAATAGTTACGTGCGGTAAAATTGCTTCCGTGGCTTACTGGCTTGGGAGCATCATAGGCCAGCAGGACCACGATCTGGGGATCGTCTGCGGGAGCAAAGCCCAGGAAGGACACGATGGTCCGGTCCTCTCCCCGGCGGCTCTCTACCGTCTCGGAGGATCCGGTCTTTCCGCCGATACGGTATCCGGGAACATAGGCCCGCTTGCCCGTACCGCCGTTCACCACCCCCTCCAGGATGGTCCGGCAGCGGCGGGCGGTTTCCTCGCTGATTACCTGGCGCACCTCAGTGGGCTCAGTCTGCTTTACAATGGTCCCATCGGGAGCGGTAATGGACTCCATCACATAGGGCTGCATAAGGTGGCCGCCGTTGATTACTGCGGAAGCTGCCGTAATCAGCTGAATGGGGGTTGCCTGGAAGCCCTGGCCGAAGGAGGCGGTGGCCAGGTAGGTATTCTGCTGGGTGCTGGGCGCGATAAAGGTGCTTCTGGGCCAGACGATACTGTTCCCCTCACCCTGCATATCGATCCCCGTTTTTTCCAGAAAACCGAAATCCTCCAGGTAATTGTAGAGTTTTTCCGCTCCCAGCGCCTGCCCGATCATCATAAAAGCGGGGTTACAGGAGTTTGCCACTGCCGTGGCCAGGTCCTGGCTGCCGTGGCCAGGCGCCTTTTTGGAGCATTCGATTTTGGTGTCTCCTACCACATAGTAGCCGGGACAGTAGAAGGTGGAGTTTTCGTTGATGACTCCCTCCTCCAATGCCGCTGCCAGCACCATAGATTTAAAGGTGGAGCCGGGCTCGTAGGAATCGTTCATGGCCTTGTTCCGCCACTGCCGGTTCTGCATCTGACCCAGGGCGGTATTATAAGCGTCCTCGGCAGCGGCGGGATCGGCCTGTACCGCTGCCAGATATTCGCTCAGCACCGGGTCTGTCACCGACCATGGGGCATTGAGATCATAGCTGGGCGAATTGGCCCAGGCCTTGATGGCCCCTGTCTTGGGGTCCATGGCGATCACAAAGCCTCCATTCTGCACGTCAAACATCTCAATGCCCTTCTCCAGGATCCGCTCACAATAATACTGGATGGTAGCGTCCACCGTCAGGTGGAGGGTATTGCCGTCAGAGGCGTCATAGTAGTCCTGGAAGGAGTATTTCATCTCCGTGCCGGAGGCGTTTTTGGCTGTGACTACCCGGCCCGTCTCGCCCGCCAGATCCTCCTCATAAAGGGCCTCCATGCCGTAGGCCCCCCGGTTGTCGTTCTTCCAGTTTACCCAACCGATAAGCTGAGCCGCCAGGGCGCCATAGGGATAGTACCGCTTGGCGGTGGGAATGAGCAGGATACTGTTGGAAAGGCGCTGTTCCTTAATCAGAGCGCGGATCTCGTCAGCCGTCTCAGCCTCCACCCGGCTGGCTCCGATCTCATAATAGGAGTTTTTCTCCAGCTTTTTCAGGATCGATTCCGTCTCCAGGCCCAGAATGGCAGAGAGGGCAGAAGCCACATCCTCCGCCTCCGGCCGGGGATAATAATTCTTTTTTTCCGTCAGCACCCGGCCGCTGTCGTCGGTATAGGCCTCATCCCAGCGTTCCTGGAGCTTTTCAAAATCCTTGGGGGAGAAGATCACATCATAGACTGTGGCGGACATGGCCAGGACGTTCCCGTTGGCGTCCAGAATATCCCCCCGGTTGGCGGAAACAGAATTATCCATGGTTTGCTGGTCGATGGCCCTCTGCTGGTAGGTGGCATGATCCCTGACCTGAATGGTGTAAAGCCGGTAAAAAAGAGGAGCAAAGGCCACAACGCCGAACAGCAGCATCAGGATCAGCGTCCGGCGGAGAATGACCCGGTTTGCCTTTCGGTCCTGGGGGGGGACAGGGGTGGGCGCACTCTCCCGGCGCTCCCGTCTTCTGTCGGACTCTCTCACACGATCTCCCCCTTTCATCACATAAGGGCGTAAGAAATCGTACTTCTTACGCCCTTTTCTTATGGCCGCCACAGCGGCTCGTTATTTCTTTGGGTCTCACACAAGGATATGCGCTGCCGGATCAGAAATATGACAAAACACTGCCCACGACCTCTTCCAGACTCTCCAGAAAACCGCCGCCGCTTTGGTCCTCATGGTAGAGTACCACGCTGTCAGGCTCCGTCAGATCCACATAGACCATCTGGCCCATCTGAGGCCGACTCATAGAACCGTCAGAGGTCACTGCCTTTTCTATCGCGCTCAGGTCATAGGCCAACTCGTATCTGGCCCGGAGGGTAGCTTCCTCACTTTGCAGCTGGGTCATCTCCGTGTTAAGGCTTACCACCTGATTGGAAATGGCGCCCAGTTGGATATAACTCATCAGGATCAATACCGCCAGCACTGCCACGGTGGTAAAGCCCACAACAGCAAAGAGAGATACCTTCCCCGCCGGACGTACCGCCACCTTGGGACGGGCCAACTCCCGGTTTCTGGGACGAACCTGGGGACGGGGCCGAAGGACCTCTTCCTCCTCCGCGACCCGAACAGCGGAGCCGTCATATTGATAATTGAGATTTCGATAGGGGTCATAGCTGGCCCGTCTCGCCGTCTCCGCCATCGCTCCTCACTTCTCTTTCCTCTGTAATCACAGCTTTTCCGCGACCCTCAGCTTGGCGCTGCGGGCTCTCGGATTTTCCTTCAATTCCTCTTCTCCCGGAAGGATGGGCTTCCGGTTCACCAGCTTCAGGCTAGGTGTTTTTCCGCACACGCAGACGGGAAAGTCCGGCGGGCAGGTGCAGCCCTTCACAAACCCGGCATATCCGTTTTTCACGATCCGGTCCTCCAGAGAGTGAAAGGTGATGATGCACAGCCTTCCGCCCTTTGCCAGCAGCGGGACCGCCTGCTCCACCACCCGCTCCGCCGCAGTCAACTCATCGTTGACGGCGATACGGATAGCCTGGAAGGTCCGTTTGGCGGGGTGCTGCTTTTCGCGCAACGCCTGGGCCGGCATAGCCGAGCGGATCACTTCCACCAGTTGGAAGGTCGTCTCAATGGGGGCTTGTCCCCTAACCCGGACGATGGCTCCCGCAATGGCGGGGGCATACCGTTCCTCTCCGTATTGGTAGAGGATCCGCCGCAGCTCCTCTTGGGGCCACTCATTGACCACCGTCCGGGCCGTCAGGGGTTGACTTTGATCCATTCGCATATCAAGCGGGGCATCGTGCATGTATGAAAAACCTCTTGCCGGGTCATCCAGCTGAGGGGAAGACACTCCGAAATCAAAAAGCATTCCGTCTACAGTCGGAACTCCCGCCTGAGTCAGCAGCCTCTCCAGATCGGTAAAGTTGCCGTGGATCAGTTTCACCCGGTCCATCCAGGGCTCCAGCCGTTTTTGGGCAGCTTCAATAGCAGCTATGTCCCGGTCGATGCAGTAAAGCCGGCCAGTGGTCAGCCGCCGGACGATCTCGGCAGAGTGGCCTGCCCGGCCTAAGGTGCCGTCCACATAGATCCCGTCGGGGCGTATGTTCAGTCCCTCAACGCACTCGTCCAGTAGCACCGGACGGTGGGAATATTCCTGCTCCATGGGCTCAAAACCCCAACGCTTCCATGCAGGCGGACATCTTCTCAGGAGTCATTTCCTCTTCCTCCTGGGCGTTCCAGGTCTCGGCAGACCAGATCTCCGCCCGGTCGTTGACCCCGATAATGACCACATCCTTGTCCAATGCAGCATATTTCCGCAGCTTCTGAGGTACCACGATCCGCCCCTGGCTGTCCAGCTCACATTTGCTGGCATTGGCAAAGAGAGGCCGCATGGCCTTGGACTGGCTCATGGGAAGGGAGGCAAACTTTTCCGTAAAGCGATCCCATGTCTCCTGGGGGTAGATGGCAAGGCAGGCGTCCACGCCCATGGCCAGGTAGAAGGACACGCCCAACTCTTCCCGCAGCTTGGAGGGGATAAAAAGCCTTCCCTTGGCATCGATGGAATGTTCATAGGTGCCGGTCATGCCCTCACCTCCCCCACTTTAATGTTCTTTTATGGTCTTTCGCTCCATTTTGCTCCACTACGGTTTTTAGTATAACGGGTTTGTAACAAAATTGCAATACTAAATCAGAATTTTTTTCTCTGAATTTTCACTTTTTTTCCAGGTGAAAATAACTATTTTTATAACGTTTCTCCAAAAATGTTTTTCTTTGTCACTTTTCCATCACACTTTATGGGTGGTCTTCCTTTCTTCTGTCCCAAGATATTGTGTTCGACCTGTTTCAGCTCCTTTCGGCAGAAAACTTTTTATCCCTTTTCTCCCATAAATTTTTTTGCCCCAAACGCAAAATGATCCCCCGGAGAGGAGCATCCTCTCCGGGGGATCATTTTCCTGTATGGTTTTTAACCCTCCGTCTCAGCGTCAAAGGGTCTATTCTGGGGTTGGGCGGGTCTGGGCTGTCCGGAAGCGGACTCCGTCATTCCGGTGGCTACCGCCCGGAAGCGGCTTCGTGACTTTTTGAGCTCGTCATAGATCTCAGCCATCGCTTCCTCCGCCCGGCGAAGAGCGTCGTCACAGTAGCGGTTGGCCCCCTGCTTCAGCTCCCGGGATTTGTCCTCGGCCCGTCGGACCACTTCCTCACTCTCCCGCTTGGCCTTGTTCAAAAGCTCGTTCTCCGCCAGCATCTGCTTGGCCTTCTCCTCCGCCTGCTGGATAATAAGGTCCCCCTCCCGCTTGGCGGAGGCCAGATAATCGTTTCGGGCCGCCAGAAGCTTTTTGGCCTCGGCCAACTCCATGGGGAAGGCGCTGCGGATCTCATCGATCCGGTCCAGAGCGTCGGAGCGGTCCACCATACACTTGTCCGAGGACAAAGGCACATTCTTGGCGTCCTCGATCATTTCAAAAAGCATATCCAGCAGTTCATTGACGTCACTCGCCATTACAGATTCCTCCCGCTTTTCATTTTTTCTTCCACGTCACCGATGATCTCCCGGGGGACAAAGTCGCTGAGATCCGCCCCATAGGACGCCATTTCCTTGACCACGCTGGAGCTAATGTAGGTATATTTGGTACTGGAGGGGATAAAGATGGTCTCCAGCCGGGGGTTCAGCTTCCGGTTGATGAGGGCCATTTGAAGCTCGTATTCATAGTCGGAAACCGCCCGAAGCCCCTTCACCAAGGTGCAGGCCTTTTTCTCCCGGGCGTACTCCGCTACCAAAACGGAGGAACAGTCCACCTCCACGTTGGGAAGCCTCTCCACTGTCCGGCGGATCAGCTCCACCCGCTCATCGGGCGTAAATAGTCCTGTTCCCGCCTTGGCTCCGTTCACCATCACACAGACGATGAGCTTATCAAAGCAGGCGGCGGCCCGTTTGATGATGTTCAGATGCCCCAGAGTAATGGGGTCAAAGCTGCCGGGATAGATGGCAATTTTCAACGCCGCGTCACATCCTTATCCGGCCCTCAGGCTTTAGAGCGGCGGTGATAGAGGGTCAGCTTGATCTTACCGTAGCGGTAATCCCGGCCCATTTCATAGGGTCCGGGCAGGGTAGGAAGCACCTTGTCCAGGGCGCTTTCACAGACAATTATACCATTTTCGGTCATAATGTCAATCTCCGACATTTTCAAAAGAGCCCGGTCCAGCAGATCGGAGGCATAGGGGGGATCCAGAAAGGCAAGGGAAAATTTCTCCCGGCAGGAGGTCAAAAAGGCAATGGCATCCCCCGCCGCCACCCGGCTTTGGTTCTCAAAGCCGGTGCTCACCACATTCTCCTGGATCACCTTGACAGCCTGGCGGCTCTGGTCCACAAAAACACACTTTTCCGCTCCCCGGGAAAGGGCCTCGATCCCCAGTTGGCCTGTGCCTGCAAAGAGATCCAATACCCGTCTGCCCTCAATGTCAAACTGAACGATGTTAAAAATGGATTCCTTCACCTTATCGGTGGTAGGCCGGGTATCCATGCCGGAAAGCTCTTTTAACTTTCTTCCTCTGGCGGTACCTGTGATAACGCGCATGGGGATCATCCTTTCGGGTGTAGTCAGGTCTTTTTTCTCAGTCTCAGTTCTATTTTACACTCTTCCGCCGTGGTTTGGAAGAGATCAGAGGCAGAGCGGGCCTTTTCTTTTCGAGAGGCCCCTGTCAGGGCCGGGTCCGCCTCCAGCCTTTCCAGAATATCTCGGAGCCGCTTTAGAGGCAGGAGGTTCACCCCCAGGCAGTAGAGGGTCTTGCGACGGCCGTCGTTATATTGAGCCAAAAGCCGGTCCAATATGCCCCGTCTCTCCTCCTGCTCCCGGCGGTAGGCGGCGGAGCCCATCTCCTTGGCCCTTCTCAGGTCGGACAACCGGTTCCGGTGGGTAATAAAGGAGTCGTACTCATCCATGCCTTCATATTTCTCACAGGGGAATTTCCCACACTGAAAGCAGTATTCCACCCGTTCCGGCTGCTCCAGGCTACAGCGGGCAATTTTGCAGGACTGATTTCCGTTGCCGCAGCCCCCGCAGTGGCCCCCCAGAAGCATGGGGCAGAGTCCGCAGTTCAGTCCGCAGAGGGAAAGAAAGAGGTCGGTCCGGGTAAAATTTTTCATGGGGCGTCTCCTTCCCTCCTATTGGGGCGGCGTTCCCGTGCCGTCCCAGTGAAAGCGGGTGGCAGTAGCCTCAGGAACATGTTCATAATCCCACTGGTGATCGGTCTGGCGCATGTGATCGCTGGTCACATTGAAATAGCGGTGCTGCCAGGGCCACATAGTCTCCTCCGTCAGCCCCTCCTTGTAGGTGGCGTTCCAGGTGGGGTCCACACAGTACCATTCTCCCTCCAGCTTCACCATATTCCAGGCGTGGTCACCGCTGGAGTCGGAGGAGGCCCCCACCACGGTGATGCACTCCACCCCGGCAAGATCCATCAAAAGCTGAAAGGTGGTAGTATAGGCAAGGCAAATACCGTAGCCCCGCACCAGAAGGCCGTAGGGGTTCAGGTTGTCCTCCCGGCCCATAGGGGTCATGGGGTCGTGGACGGTCCGGTCATAGCAGCCATAATAGCTTTGGACCAGCCAATCGTGGAGATTCAGTTCCTTTTGAAAATCAGTCATTCCCGGCTTTATGGCAAGGTCAAGAGCCTCCCGGCATTTTGCCAGGATAGCGGCGTCCTTTTCAGAAAGTTCGCCCTCCTCCCCCGTCTTCCAGGCTTCCTTGATGGCGGTGGTATCGTAGGGGGTCATATCAAACTTGTTAGGCGGGTCAAAGAGCTTCCAGCCCTTGTCGTTTACCTTGCTTGTCCAATCATAAGGCTCCGGTGACCCCTCCTCAGGTTCAAAGGGCTCGATGACCAGATGGGAAAGCTTCTCCTCCACGACATTCCGGGCAGCCTCCAGGTCGGTGCAGATCAAGAGGACGGCCAGGTTTCCCTTTAGCACCGCTCCCCGTTCTACCAAAGCCGCCTGCTGGGGGAAATAGCCGGCAAAGTCCGACATCCGGCTTTGGCGGTAAGTCTCCATAGCGCCGGCGGCGGCATAGCTTTGCTGAGAATCGAGGCCGCACAGTACCGCGATCTCCCGGGCGTCCGTATTCCCCACTGTGTAAATGGAGGCGCCGCCCCAGCTTCCCTCCGGGATCCCATAGACCTGGGTCAGATAAAAATCCCGGTCCTCCGGGGAGAGGGGAGCATAGCTCTCCCCGTCCTCCTGGCTATCCAGAATGGTCTGTATATAGAGCTGAGCCAGCTCCTCCGGGTCGTCAAGGACCTCCGGGGTCGGGGATATCGGGGACGTGGTCAACGGGGTCTGGACTGCCGGGCTGGCACAGGATGCGAGAAGGGAAAGGGTCAAAACCAGAAAAATGATTTTCTGTCTCATCTCCCTCCTCCTTTCCTATGTAGGGCGGGGGCAAGCCTCTGCCCTACGGAGCCGCATCATTTTAAATGGGGGATCCCATCCCTATGGGGACGGCTACATAGAGCCGCTCCTACGAGTTAAAATAGTCGTAGATCACCTTGCCCGTTGCCTTACCCGCCGCCTCCTGAAGCTGGGCAAGGCTGGCGGCCTTAATGGCTTTCACGCTCTTGAACTGTTTCAAAAGAGCGTTCCGGCGAGTAGGACCGATCCCCGGAATCTTGTCCAGTTCCGAGCCCTTTACCCGCTGGGACTGTTGCTGGCGGTGAAACTCAATGGCAAAGCGGTGGGTCTCCTCCTGGATCTGGCCCACCAGGGCAAAGACCGCCGGATACCTTTGAATGCCGATCTCCTCCCCCTCCGGGGTCATGAGGGCCCTGGTCCGGTGGCGGTCGTCCTTTACCATGCCGTAGACCGGGATAGAAAGGCCCAGTTTCTCCTCCACTCCCACCGCGATCCTGGCATGTTCCTGACCTCCGTCGATAAAGAGCACGTCGGGTAGATCCTTGAATTTTTCGTCTCCCTCCAGATACCGCCTAAAGCGTCGTGTGAGCACCTGATCCATAGAGGCGTAGTCGTCAGGACCCTCCATGTCCTTCAGCTTAAAGCGGCGGTAGTCCCGCTTCAGGGGCCTTCCGTCCACATAGACCACCATGGAGGCCACAATGTCGTCGGCTCCCTGGTTGGAAATATCGTAGGATTCAATGCGCCGGGGCGGCGCTTCCATATTCAGCACCCTTCCCAGCAACTCCAGGGTTTTGGACTGGCGTTCCTCCCGGGAGGTGGCCCGCTCCACCTCCTCCACCGCATTCTTGTTGGCCAGCTTGATGAGGTCCATTTTTGCTCCCCGCTGAGGGGTCACCAGCTCCACCCGGTGGCCGCAGCTCTCCGAGAGAAGCCGGGTCACGGGGACCTCGTCCTCCAACTCACAGGGAAGGAGGATCTGCTTGGGAAGCCTCGCCCGGTTTACATAATATTGCCGCACCAGGGAGGACACCGCCTCGCTCTCCTCCCCCTCCATGGGGGTCTCGATCAGGTCCATATCCTTGGCCGCCAAGTCCCCCTCCACATAATGAAGGACCACGAAGCAGCTCTTGGCCGCCCCCCGGTGATAACCCACCACATCGGTGTCCGCCAAGGAGCCCGCCACCACCTTCTGCCGCTTGCCCAGAAGCTCGATGGCCTTTATTCTGTCCCGAAGCTCCGCGGCCTTCTCAAAACGCATCTCCTCAGCAGCCAGCTCCATCTCGGCGGCAAGGTCGGCCTTTACCTCTTTAAATTGACCCTCCAAAAGCCGAATGGCCTGGTCCATGGCCTCCTTATGGCGTTCAGGCTCCATCTCAGGGCGGCAGTAACCGTCGCAAAGGCCCATATGGTAGTTGAGGCAAGGCCGTTCCTTTCCCACATCCCGTGGAAACCTCTTATTGCAAGAGGGCAGCTTCAGGGCGGAGCGAAGGGCCTCCACAATATCCCAGGTGGCGGAGCGGCTCCCGAAGGGACCAAAATACCGGGCCCCATCCTCCGACACCTTATTGCTCAGAGAGAAACGGGGATAATCGGCATTTACATCCAAACGAATGTAGGGATACCCCTTGTCGTCCTTCAAAAGAATGTTGTAATGGGGCTGGTGCCGCTTGATGAGGGAGTTTTCCAACACCAGGGCCTCAAATTCACTGTCAGCCACGATCACGTCAAAGTGGTCGATGGAGGAAACCATGGCTCTTGTCTTTTCCGTATGGGAAGCCAGATTGGCAAAGTATTGAGAGACCCGGTTCTTGAGAGCCTTGGCTTTTCCCACATAAATGACCACGTTATGCTTGTCCTGCATGATGTAAACGCCCGGCTTCAAGGGCAAAGCGTGGGCTTTTTCCTTCAGTTCGTCAAATGTCATGGCAGGTCCCTCCTCTCCTATCCGGCATTATAATTTTATGTCAACCTCTTCCCTGTTTTGTCTCCTCCCACTTCCTCTCCATCACATGGACGAAGCACGCAAAAGCGCTGGGAAGGGCATACGTTTTTTCCCACTCCTCCCGGTCTGCCCACACCCAACCCGGAGGCAAAGCTTCTCCCTCCGCCGCCACGGTATAGGCTGTCATACGCCATTCCTTATGTGTAAAAATATGCTTTCCCACGCCGACAAACTCCGTCCTTCCCTTCACCGGACAGGGCCAGGGGGAAAGCTCGTTGGGATATTCCCACAGTCCCGCCAGAAGCCCCCGTTCCGGGCGGCGGCGAAGGGCCACTCTCCCATTTCTCAATATTATGTAAACTATACGCTCCTCCATTTTTCTTTCCTTTTTCGGGGGTTTTACCGGAAGGTCCCGGGCCCTTCCCTCCAGATATCCCTGGCAGAACTCCGAAACGGGGCAGCTTTCACACAGAGGAGCGCCATTGGGAAGGCAAACCGTGGCCCCCAGGTCCATCATAGCCTGGTTGAAATCCCCCGGCACGTCCTTCGGTATGACCTTTTCCAAGGCGGTACGGATCTCCTCCTTCACCTGTGTCCGGGTCACGTCCCGCCCATCTCCGGTGAAACGGCTTACCACCCGCAGGACATTCCCATCCACCGCCGGTATGGGCTGACCGAAGGCGATGGAGGCAATTGCTCCGGCGGTATAGTCTCCCACCCCGGCCAGGGAACGGATATCCTCATAGTGGGAGGGAAATTTCCCCCCAAACTCATCCATGACCTGCCGGGCAGCTTTTTGAAGATTCCGGGCCCTGCTATAGTACCCCAGGCCCTGCCACAGCTTCATAAGCCGGTCCTCCGAACACCGTGCCAGGTCCTCCACGGTGGGAAGTACCTCCAGAAAGCGGGTATAGTACCCCAGCACCGCCGCCACCCTGGTTTGCTGGAGCATAATCTCCGAGACCCAGACGTGGTACGGGGCGGGGTCGCTCCGCCAAGGGAGAGTCCGGGCGTTTTCCCGAAACCACAACAAAAGAGGAAGGGGCAGCCTTTCCAATTGCTCCACAGCCGCCTCCCCCCTTTTTATAAAGTTCTTTTATTATATCCGATTCGGGGCCAGATTTCAACGTGTATCAGGACAAAACCTGGCGGCATAGGATGGATAAGACTTTTTGAGGGAGGTCCTGTCCATGGTTTCCGCCTGGCTCGTGCTCATGCTCCACACCCTATTCTTTCCCCTCCGGCTGGATCACGCCGCCGGCTCCTTTCCCCGGGCCCTCAAGCCTGAGGAGGAACGGGAGTATCTGGAGCGTTATGCCGCTGGAGACCAAGAGGCCCGAAACGCCCTCATCGTACATAACCTCCGGCTGGTCGCCCATATTGTTAAAAAATACTATACCCAGTCCTGCGACCAGGACGACCTGATCTCCATCGGCACCATTGGCCTGATTAAGGGGATCTCTACCTTTAAGCCCGACCGGAACGTAAGACTTGCCACTTATGCCAGCCGCTGTATCGAAAACGAAATTTTAATGCACTTCCGGTCCCAGCGCAAGCTCCAGGGGGAGGTCTCCCTTTCCGACACCCTGGACGCCGAGGGGGAGGCCGGATCCCTCTCCCTGATGGATGTGATCCGGGTGGACGACAATATGCTGGAGGATCTTTCCGCCAAGGACGCCGGAAAGGCGGTGCGGATATGCGTGGAGAAATACCTGGATGAACGGGAAAAGCTGGTCATCACGCTCCGCTACGGTCTTACGGGGGAAACCCCCCTTACCCAGCGGGAGATCGCCCAGCAGTGCGGTATCAGCCGCAGCTATGTATCCCGAATTGAGAAAAAGGCCCTGGAGAAGCTGAAAGCGGAACTGGAACGGGATGGCTGCTGAAAATTCAGTTTTTCAGGACAAGGGCGGGACGCGTATGCGTCCCGCCCTTGTCCTTTAATGAAGGCCCATCTCGTCGGACAGGTCTTCCATGACCTGGCCCACCGTTTTCATGGCTTTTTCAGCGGCCTTTTTTACGTTGGTCTTCTTTCGGGGGGCCAACACCGTGCTCATGGCCATGCCCGCTACCACGCCCATGGTCATACCCTTGGCAAACTCATGCTGCTTCATCATGCTTTTCCTCCTCTTTTGCTTTTTGGGAAGCCCTGCTTCCTCACCATCATTGTTTCCCAAAACCGCAAAAAAACATTGCGAAAAACCAGTCTATATTCTATAATAAAATGGAAAACAACGGGGCGGGTCATGGACTCCGGCCCACTTTTTACGGCAGAAGGGAGGCGCGGCATGGGACTTCTGATACGGCACGGACGGCTTGTGGACCCGGTGAGCGGTATCGGCGGCATGATGGATATTCTTTTGGAAGACGGCAAGGTGGCTGTTATCGGCAGTGACCTTTCCGCTTCCGGTGCCCAGGTCCTTGACGCGGCGGGACTTATTATTTGCGCCGGACTGGTGGATCTTCACGCCCACCTGATGGAGCCCGGCTTTGAATACCGGGAAACCATTGCCACCGGATCCCTGGCCGCCGCCGCGGGCGGCTTTACCTCCGTAGCCTGTATGCCGGACACCCAACCTCCCATCGATGTTCCCGGCGGTGTAAGCTATATCCGTCAGCTCTCCGCCCAAGCCAGGGGCGCCCACATCTATCCGGTGGCCGCCCTCTCCAAGGGCCGGAACGGTCAGGAGCCCTGCGACTACGAGGAGCTGAAAGCCGCCGGGGCTGTGGCTCTCTCCGACGCCGCCCCCATCCGAAACGCCAATCTGCTTCGTGACGCTATGATCCTGGCCCACCGGCAAGGGCTCACCGTACTGTCCTGCTGTGAGGACCCCGACCTTGTCCAGAACTTTGCCATCAACGAAGGCCGGGTCTCCCGCCAGCTCCGTATCCCAGGCCGTCCCGCCATTGCCGAGGAGCTACAGGTCATGCGGGAGGCTATGCTGGCAGAGGAAACGGGCGCCGCCGTCCATATCTGCCGCCTCTCCACCGCCAAATCGGTAGCCATTATCCGGCGGTACAAGAAAAAAGGGGTTCCCATCACCTGCGAGACCTGCCCCCAATACTTTACCTTTACGGAGGATGAGATTCTACAGCAGGGACCGCCCGCCCGGCTGGAGCCTCCCCTTCGGACCCCCGCCGACGTGGCGGGGATCATAGAAGGGCTGAAGGACGGCACCATTGACGCTATCGCCACCGGGCACACTCCTTATGCCGAAGCGGAGACCTCCCGCCCCCTGATCCAGGCTCCCGCCGGGATGGTGGGACTGGAGACTGCTTTGGCCGCTTCCCTCACAGCTCTCTACCATACGGGGGAAATGAGTCTTTCCGATATTTTGCGCAAGCTCACCATCAACCCCGCCAACATTCTCCGGCTGCCCAGCGCGGGACGGCTTGCCATTGGACTGGACGCCGATCTTGTGATCTTCGACCCGGAGGAGGAGTGGACTGTGGAACCGCAAAATTTCCACTCTCTGAGCCGAAATACCCCCCTTGCCGGAAAGCGTCTGAAGGGGAAGGTCAAGTATACCCTTGTGGGCGGAGAGATCGTCTATCGGGCCGACTGAGCGGAGTTTTTGATCCGCTTTGGCACGTCATAACAAAAACAAATGATATTTTCAAAGGAGGCATTTTCTATGTCCTTTGACCGTCTACAAAGCCTGATAAAAACCACAAAGTGTCCCTTTGCCGTTGAGTTGTCTCCCCGCATGGAAGAGACATCGGAAGACTTTCTCTCCTTTGCCCGCGACCTTGCGGACAGCTTGCGGGGCGTAGCGCCCGCCCTGCGTCTCTCCCTGGGGGACTGTGCCCGTCTGGGCTGGCAGGGAATAAAGGCGTTGGAGGAGCTCCTGTCCTACGCCGGAGAAAGGGGCATTTTTACCATTCTGGACATCTCCCTCTGTAGCCTTTCCGTTCCCATATCCGCTTTCCCCGCCGATTGCTTCCTTGTCAGCGGTTATCTTGGCTCCGACAGTTTGACGCCTCTGTTGGAGGAATGCAAGAAAGAGGACAAAAGTCTTTTCGTGTTGGCTCACACCGCCAACTCCAGCGCCGGGGAGCTTCAGGACCTGGTGGCGGGAGACCGGCTTGTCTATCAGGTGGCGGGCGATCTGGCACGGCGGCTGGGAAAGGACGACCTGGGAAAGCTGGGCTACAGCCGGGCCGGGATCACAGTGGAGGGCATCTACCCCTCCGACCTGCGCACCCTGCGGAAGCGCTGGGAGCAAAGCTTTCTCCTGGTCTCCGGCGCTGCGGAGGACGTCCGCTTTGCCTTTGACCGGTACGGCAGGGGCGCTCTTGTCAGCACGGCAGAGCCCACGGCGGCCGCCCGTGCTGCGGACAGGACTCCCGCCGCCGCACTGGAACGGGTAAAGGCCCTCCGGGACGAACTGAAGCAGTACGTCACCATTCTCTGATCCAAGGCCGATCCCCAGACAAACATCAGGAAAGAGGAACCGCTCCTATGACCCGAATCTATCTGATCCGCCACGCCCAGTCTGAGGGCAATCTGTACCGCCGCATTCTGGGCTGGTACGACGGCCATGTTACCTCCTTCGGTCGGGCGCAGATCGCCGCTTTGGAAAATCGTTTTTCGGATATACCTGTGGATGCGGTCTATTCCAGCGATCTGAGTCGTGCCCTGGAGACAGCCCAGGCTGTCTCCCTTCCCAAAAAACTGGACGTCCGGCCCGAATCCGCCTTGCGGGAGATCCATCTCGGAGCGTTCACCAACATTCCCTACGGTGATCTTCTCTATCATCACCCCGGCCTATATGAAGCCTTTTTCTCCTACTCTCCCCTTTGGGCTCCCAAGGGAGGAGAGAGCTTTCAGCAGGTGGCCGACCGGATCGTTCCGGCCTTTTTCCGTATTGCCCACCGCCACCCCAGCCAGACCGTTGCCCTCTTTTCTCATGCTATGTCCATCCACTGTCTTCAGGCAGCCCTCCAGGGAAAGCAACCCAACCAGTTCGCCGATCTTCCCCTTGGGGAGAATACCGCCGTATCCTGCTATGAGCTTCAGGGCGACAATGTTGCTATCCGCTTTGAAAACGACGTCTCCCACCTTCCTTCCACCCTCACTGCCGCCGGGCTGCGGAAAGGCCGAGGCGACGCCCCTGCCGTCTGGTTTCAAGCCATGGGGCTGGAAAAGGAGGACGAGATCCAGTTCTATCTTTCCGCCCGGCAGGACGCGTGGAAAACTCTTCATGGCTCCCTGCGGGGCTTTGACGGTCCCGGCTTTCTGAAAGAGGCTCAGGAGCAGGTCCAGTGGGATAGGCACGCGCTCCAGCAGGTCATGCTCCGGGGGCGGGCCGTCGGACTCTTGCAGCTGGCCACCTTGCAGGATGTGCGGGATGGGGCGGGATATATCCCCTTTCTCTACCTCCGAAACGATTACCGGGGGCAAGGGATCGCTCCCCAGCTTCTGGGACAGGCGGTAAGCGTCTACCGTCCCATGGGCCGCAAGTGCCTTCGGCTCCTGTGCGACCCCAACAACCAACCGGCCCAACGCTTTTACCTTCGCTGCGGCTTTGTCAGAAAGGGATCGGCTCCCGGCGCCCTGGGGCCTCTGGACCTGCTGGAAATGCCCCTCTGAAGCCCTGCCTTTCCTCCTTTTTTGGCAAAAACAGAGATTTTATATTTTCTTGCCGCCCTCCTATTTACGAATCCCAACCTTTCCTATATAATGATATTGTTCGTTGTTTTTCATCAATTTGCCCGGTGCTGCCGCACTCGATAAAGGGGAGGACAAGCCCTTGAACGCTACCAATGTGATCTCCATGTTGGGTTCCATCGCGCTGTTCCTGTTTGGAATGTCCACTATGACCGACGGTTTGGCCCAGGTATCCAGCGGCCGGCTGGAGGGGATCTTGGAAAGGCTGACCAGCAACGTTTTCAAGGGCGTCCTGCTGGGGGCCCTTGTCACCGCCATTATCCACTCCTCCGCCACCACCACCGTTATGTGCGTGGGCTTTGTAAATGCTGGTGTTATGAAGCTGGAGCAGACGGTCGGTATCATTATGGGCGCCAACATCGGCACCACCGTTACCGCCCAGATCCTGCGTCTGGCCAGCATTTCGGATAACTCCAACCCCATCCTTACCGCCCTTCAGCCCGCTATCCTGGGGCCTGTGCTGGCGGTGATCGGCATTGTCCTTTATATGTTTATCTCCAAGGGAAGCAAGAAAAGCGTCGGTCAGATCTTTATCGGCATGGGGCTTCTCTTCATTGGCATGAACTCTATGACCCTGGCTGTAGCCCCTCTCCAGAATGAGCCCTGGTTGGCTGAGTTGCTTTCCGCTCTCACCAATCCCGTTCTTGGTATGCTGGTAGGCGCCGTCCTTACCGCCATCCTTCAAAGCTCCACCGCTTTTACCGGTATTCTACAGGCCCTCAGTACCACCGGGATCGTCCGGTTCAATATGGCCATCCCCCTTATCATGGGTCAAAACATCGGTACCACTCTGACTGCGGTCCTCTCCAGCGCAGGCGCCAATAAAAATGCCAAGCGTACCGCCCTGATCCACCTTTTCTTTAATGTGATCGGCTCGGTATTTTTCCTGATCCTCTTTTACGCCGGAAATGCCATCGTCCATTTTGACTTCTGGGAGAGTGTGATGGATATGGGCACCATCGCCAACTTCCACCTGATTTTCAATCTGGCTTGTACCTCCCTGCTGCTTCCCTTTAACAAACAGTTGGTCCGGCTGGTGGAAAAGCTGGTCCCAGGCGAAGCCAATCAGCTGGAGGATGTGTCCGTTTTGGACGAACGCTTCCTCTCCACTCCCTCTGTGGCGCTGGAACGCTCCCACGACGCAGTGATCCGGATGGGGGATTACGCTCTCTCCAATTACCGGTTGGCGGTGGACCTGCTGTTGGGTCGCTATGACACCAAAGCCTTGGAGCGGATCAATGAGACGGAAATCGCTCTGGACAAGATGGAAAACGCTTTGGACAATTACCTTGTAAAGCTCACTGACCGGCCTTTGAGCTTACAGGACAGCGCCCATGTCTCCGAGCTTCTCCACACCCTCAGTGATTTTGAACGGATCGGCGATTACGCCGTCAATGTAGCCGAGTGCGCCACCGCCCTACACGAAAAGAACCTTGTCTTTTCTCCCCAGGCGGTCAAGGAACTGGAAGCCCTTACCGGGGCAGTGGATGAAACCATCCAAAAAGCCCTTGATTGCTACCGGGAGCGTTCCTACGAATTATCCCTCCAGGTGGAACCTCTGGAAGAGGTAGTGGATCTGATGCGGGATGAGCTGCGGGAGCGGCACGTGGAGCGGATCAAGGCCGGGGCCTGTACCATTGAGCTGGGAGCCCAGTTCCTGGAGCTGCTCATCAATCTGGAGCGTATTTCCGACCACTGCTCCAACGTGGCTATCGTCATTCTTCGCCAGACCGCCCCCAAGGACGATCTTGTCCATATAGACACCCACGCCTATACCCACGAGTTGCACCACGGTCACAATCCGCTCTTTGAGCAATTGTACGCCAAAAGCAAGGCTAAATATTATGAGCCGTTGGAAAAAACGGAAACTTCCGCTACCAAAAAATAGAAAACGAAAAAAGCGGCGGCGCATGGATCAAGTTCCATGCGCCGCCATTTGTTATCCTTTTTCAAAACGAATGCTTCGGGGTCCCTCGTCCTCCTTGTCCAGTGAAAGGGGCACAGGGGGCTTGGCGCCGTCCAGGGCTTCGATCTGGGCCTGGATCGCCTTAAGAGCGTTATCCTGATATTCCAAACCGCCGGACAGCTCCGCCATGCTCCTGCCTGTCCTCTCCAGCTCCTGGACCGCATGGTTCAAGGTAGTGTTCAGGTCAGCACACAAGCGGGCGTATGCCTCCTGGGTCTTAACGAACCACTCCTTGACCTGCTCCTGACATTTCATCGCCTTGGCGCGGCCCTCCCGCTCAATGGCCTGGGCCCTACCATGGGCCTCCAGTTCAATACTGGCTGTTCGGTCCTTTACCGCTTCATAGGCTGTGGCGGAGGGGGTAAGCCGGTCCACCTCCCCGCGAAGGCCGGAAACCTCGGCCCGAAGCTCATCCGTCTCCGCCATTGCCTGGTTAAGTCGGTCCTCACGCTCGGCAAGGTCAGCCGCCAAACGCCGGTTTTCCGCCTCCAAAGCGGCGATTTGCTTTTCCAACTCCGTCCGAAGCTCCCCCTGCTCCGAACCGGCCTGCTTCTCCCTCTCCAGCTCCTTTTGAAGCTCCGCCACCTTTCGGGTGTGCTCCTGAGCGCTGCGCTCCAGATAATCCATCACGTCCTGCTTTTGAAAGCCTCCAAAAGCCGCCGTGCGGAACTGAAATCCATTTTCATCCATGGAGTTTTCCTCCTTAAGTCCCTAATAGGATAGCTTATCATACCACATATTTCGACGAATGACAACCTCACAAAATTTGTTGGGAACGAAGGCTTCAAAACAGGCAAACGCCGATGGGAACTTTTTCCCGCCGAGAGCGTCTAACGGTTTAAAAGGATCCTTGAAAGGAGTTGTCTACCATGAAACAGTGCCGTATCCTCCCTGTCCTTTTGGCTCTTTCCCTGCTTGCCGGCTGTGTCGGCGCTGGGATGCTCGCCCCGGTCCAGGGTTCTATGAAGCCCCTTCCCACTCCCCAAGGGTCCCTTCCCCCGGTAACGGTCCCGGACTGTCTCTCCCAGGATGTTCTGACAGGCTACGACAGTTTTTCCACGGAGCTTTTGAAGCACAGCCGAAGAGAGGGAAAAAATGTCCTGGTCTCCCCCCTTTCCGTGACGTTGGCTCTTGGTATGACCGCCAACGGCGCTGCGGAAGAGACCTTGCGGGAATTTGAGGCTCTGTTTGGCCTTGACCGGGACAATCTCAACAGTCTGTGTGCCCGGTTCATGGCGGATTATGCCGCTCTGGGCGGCTCCACCGAGGCTACCTTGGTCAACAGTCTGTGGGCCGACCCGGATCTAACGCTGGCCAACGGCTTTGTATTGCGGTGCCAGGACACCTACGGAGCCCAGCTTTTCCAGCAGGATCTTCAGGATCCGGCTACGGTAAAGGCTGTAAACCAGTGGGTCAACGAGGCTACCCGGGGACTGATCCCCTCGGTGGTGGATGAATTTGACCACCAGGCCGTGCTGGCGCTTATCAATGCCATTTATCTGAAAAACAAGTTCGCCCATCCCTTTGAAACCCCCTATTCCGAGTGGGAAATGGACTTTACGGCCGAAGACGGCACAGTGACCCATCCCAAAGGGATGAGCAACGGAACTCGGAATGAGGAATATATCTCCGGGAAAAATGAGCAGGGAGTGCTGCTGCCCTATGACGACGAACGACTGGGGCTGTTGCTGCTGTTGCCCCAGGAGGGGATCTCTCTTACCGACTATCTGGACGGATGGGATAAGGCGACCATTCCCACCCTGCTCTCCACCCGGCAGGAGACCAGAGTGAGCCTCACCTGCCCCAAATTCAAAACCGAGTGGAGCGCCTCCCTCAATGATTCCCTTCAGGCTATGGGCTTATCCCAAGCCTTTGACCCTCAGCAGGCGGATTTCTCCGCCATGGGGAATGCAGGGGGAGATCCCCTCTATATCGGGGACGTGATCCATAAGACCGCCTTTGAGCTGAATGAAAAGGGCACCGAGGCAGCGGCAGTGACGGCTGTAATTATGGAGTGCACCTCTGCCATGCCGCCCCAGAACCTCATTTACCTCCGCTTTGACCGGCCCTTTGTCTACGGCATTGTGGATATGGAAACAGGAGCGCCGCTGTTTTTGGGAACGATGGAACGGTGCGAGTAGATTCACCGCCTTAAAGCTAATACAGTAAAAAGGTCCGGCGCCTCTTTCGAGGCGCCGGACCTTGGTTTTGTCTCAGCCCGCCTGGTAGACCGCTTTCATACCCTTGTACATCATATAGCAGTCCAACTTTCCGGTGGTCTCAAAGGGAGCGTGCATACTGAGAACCGGGACCCCCGCGTCCAGAGTATCAATATCCCGCTCTGCCATAAACTTAGCCACCGTGCCGCCTCCGCCGGCGTCCACCTTGCCAAGCTCCGCCATCTGCCAGATGACCTCCGCCTGGTCGAAGATCCGGCGAATAAAGCCCACTACCTCGGCGGAAGCGTCGGAGGAGCCGGACTTGCCGCCGGAACCGGTGTACTTGCACAGGCCTACGCCGTAGTTCACCCGGGCGCTGTTGGCCTTCTCGTAAACCTCGGCAAAGTTGGGGTCATAAGCCGCCGTCACGTCGGCGGAAAGGCAGAAGGAATGCTCATAACAGGTCTTGAGGGACACCCGCTGGGCGTCGCAGAGATCGCTCATAAAGGTGTCAAAGGCTGCCGACTTCATGCCGGAGACGCCCTCGGAGCCGATCTCCTCCTTGTCCGCCAGCACGCATACGGCGGTGTGGGCGGGATTTTCGCAGTTCATCAGGGCGGCAAGGCATGCGTAGGAGCACACCCGGTCGTCCTGGCCGTAAGCGCCGATCAGGGATCGGTCAAAGCCCACGTCGCTGGAGCGGAAAGCGGGCACCGCCTCCAGCTCGGCGGAGATGAAGTCGGCCTCTGTAAGGCCGTACTTCTGGTTGAGGATATCCATGATCGCCAGCTTCACCCGGTCGGCTCCCTCGTCCTCCTTGAAGGGACGGGAACCCACCAGGATATTCAGGCTTTCTCCAGGGATGGCCTCCGCCATGGGCTTCTTGGCCTGCTCCCGGCCCAGATGGGGCAGCAGATCGTCCACGGTAAACACCGGATCGCCCATTCCCGCGCCGATGGCCACCCGGATGGCGGAGCCGTCGGAGCGGACCACCACCCCATGGAGCTCCAGGGGAATGGTGACCCACTGATACTTGCGGATACCGCCATAATAATGGGTCTTCAAAAAGCACAACTCGCTGTCCTCATAAAGAGGCTGGGGCTTCAGATCCAGCCGGGGGGCGTCGATATGGGCCGCGCCGATGGAGACTCCGTCGGCCAGAGACTTCTCCCCGATAACCGCCAGCATCAGCGCCTTGCCCCGGTTGACCCGGTAGAGCTTGTCGCCGGGCTTTACCATCATACCCCTGGCAAAGGGGGTAAAACCCCTGGCCTGAGCCAGACGTACCGCCTCATCCACCGCCTCCCGCTCAGTCTTGGCGGCGTCCAAAAACTTCTTGTAATCCTCGCAGTAGCTCTGCATCGCCGTTTCGTCAGCCGCGGAAAGGCGGTCGTAACCGTTCTTTTTGTCGTCCAAAAGCCGTTCCCGCCGCAGCTGGGCGGGAGTTTTTACCTTTTCATCCATACTGTTACCTCCTTGGTGATCGTGTGGTTAGAATACCACCAAATTGTGAACTTTTCTATCATTGGGGGGAATGTTTCAGCAGGAGCCCAGAAGCAGGTCCCGGAACAGCGCCTCGGCCCGCCCTTCAAATTCCTCCGGCGTGTCCCCCGCCCTGTTTTCCAGCACCCAGGAGCACCCTTCCCGGTAAAACTCCTCCGGTTTCTGGTGATCCACCCGGCGACGGGCGTAGGCTTCGTCGATGTTGTCCCGGACCATGATCCGCCGAAGGCGCAGCTCTTTGGGGGCAAGCACCGCCACCGTCTCATCACACCAGCGGGAAAGGCCGCTCTCCATAAGGGCGATGGCGTCAATGGCAAAGATGGACTTTCCCTCCTCTTCCGCCAGGGAGAGAAGCTGCCCCATTCGCTCCACCACGTAAGGGTGGGTGATGGCATTCAGCTCCTCCAGACGGTCCGGATAGACCGCCTGGGAAAGCTTCTTCCGGTCTATTTTGCCCCTCTCGTCCAGGATATTCTCCCCAAAGGCTGAAACAAGTCCGGCCCTCATTTCCTCGTTCTCTGTCAGAAGCGCGTGGTAGACCTCATCCGCATCCGCCACCGCCACTCCCAGTGCGGAAAGGACCTTCAGGGCCGTGGTCTTTCCCGCCCCGGTAGGCCCGGTGATCCCAATGACCTTCATCAAGTGTTGGCCGCCACTTCCGCCTCAATGGCGTCCTCGGTCTCCGCCATGGCCCGAAGGGTCTTTTCCAGAAGGACGTCCAGCTCCCAGCCCAACAGCTCGGCTCCCTGGGCGATACATTCCCGGGAACAGCCGGCGGCAAACTTTTTGTCCTTGAATTTCTTTTTGAGGCTCTTAAACTCCATATCCTTGGTAGACTTGCTGGGGCGCATAAGGGCGGCGGCCCCGATCAGCCCGGTGAGCTCGTCGCAGGCAAAGAGAACCTTTTCCATCTCCTGCTCCGGCTGGGCGTCAGTCTCCGTCATACCCCAGCCGTGGGCGCAAACCGCATGGATAAACTTAGGAGTAAAACCTGCGTCCTTCAGCAGCTCAGGGGCTTTTACGCAATGCTCCTCGGGCCATTTCTCAAAATCCACGTCATGCATAAGGCCCACCATAGACCAAACTTCCTTGTCCTCCCCGTACCCCAGATCCTCGGCAAACCAGCCCATGACCGCCTCCACGGTAAGTCCGTGGCGGATATGGAAGGGTTCGGAATTATACTTCTTCAAGGTCTCCAGGGCTTTTTCCCGGCTGACGCCGGCATTCCATGTACTCATAGCCGCGCTTCCTTTCCTGTCATTTGTTAAGCTCCGCCTCTATCAGAACGTTGGCGATCTCAAAGGCCTTCACCCTGCGCTTGGCCAGGGTGATCTGGGATCTGTAGCGGTTTGGTTCCTCCTTCTCTTCCAGGGTCTTAATGACCTCCCTCAGCTTATGTACGGTAGACGCGATCTGCCGCCGGGCCTCCAAAAGCTCCTCTCTGGCATATTCCATAGACTCCTCCTTCAGGAAAGGTCGATGATGTGAAATCCAGCCGCCTTGTTCAGCCGGTTGGTCACCGCCAGACCCAGGCCCGTATCCGCCGGAGACTGGGCCCAGATGTCCGTTACGTCCAGATGGTCAAAGGAGCGAAGGGCCTCAAAGATATGCCTTGCCTGGGCGGCCTGGTCGGCGGCGGAGCCCAAGGTCTCCACCGCATGACCGGGAAAGTGGTCCCCGTACTCGTCAAAGCAGATCACACCGCTTGTCTTTCCAAGCCTTTCCCGAATATATTCCGCCGTCCTCTCCGGCCTCCCCTTCACCACCGTGACAGGAGCCTTGGGGGCGTAATGGCGGTACTTCATACCGGGAGCCTTGGGCTTTTCTCCGGGAGCCATGAGGCGGCGAACGGCGGCGTCCACCTCCACCCGCTCCAGCACCGTTTCCAGCTCCTCCAGGGTCACACCCCCTGGGCGGAGGAGACGGGGGGGGGTGACGGTGAGGTCGATGATGGTGGATTCCACCCCCACAGCGCAGGGGCCGCCGTCCAAAATGGCCTCTATCCTTCCATCCATATCCTCCAGCATAGCCTGGGCCGTGGTGGGGCTGGGGCGGCCCGAGGTATTGCCTGAGGGGGCGGCAACGGGAAGGTCCAGGGCGCCGATCACCTTCCGGCAGAGGGTGTGCTTTGGACAGCGCATCCCCACCGTATCCATCCCGGCGGTCACCACATCAGGGACCATAGGTCCCCGCTTCAGGATCATGGTCAATGGGCCGGGCCAAAAACGCTCCGCCAGCGTGTATGCGGCGTCCGGAACATCCTTACAGTACCGTGAGAGCCAATCCGGGGAAGGGATATGGAGGATCAGAGGATTATCCTGGGGACGGCCCTTGGCAATAAAAATGGCTTTCACCGCTTCGGGATCCAGGCCGTTGGCCCCCAGGCCATAGACCGTCTCGGTGGGAATGCCTACAAGGCCGCCCCGCCGCAGGATCTCTACCGCCTGCTTCTGCCGCTGCGGCGTCAAATACTGGGTCTTCACTCTACCACCCGGCTTTAATCAAAAATGCGTGTCTTGGTTCCCTGGAGATCGATGGTGGTATAGGGGTCAAAGCCCGCCTTTTGAAGGTAGTTTTTTACCGCCAGGATCCCGTATTTAGGATTCTGCTTCTCGTCCTCCAACTCCAGTTCCACAAAACCGCTTTCACCAGTCTGGCCGGAAGCCAGGAGCCAACCATCATCCGCCAGGACTGTGTCCAGGTCCGTCCTCATGCCGGTCAGGGTTTTGTTGTGGGGCAGCTTGGGAAAATCGATGCGAAGTTCCATGACAATCGATCCCTTCTTTCGGAAAATATTTCACTCACACGGACACGCCGAGGCGTTGCGTCCTACAGCTCCGCTTCCAGGCGGGCGGCCTGGTCGGCGGTGACGAGAGCGTCGATGATCTCGTCGATGGTCCCGTTCATCACCGCGTCCAGCTTGTAAAGAGTCAGATTTACCCGGTGGTCGGTAAGACGGCCCTGGGGAAAATTGTAGGTGCGGATCCGCTCATTGCGCATACCGGAGCCTACCTGGCTCTTCCGGTCGGCCGCGTAGGCTACCTCCACCTTCTCCCGCTCCTGCTCATAGAGCCGGGAAGCCAGCAGGCGCATAGCCTTCTCCCGGTTCTGGAACTGGCTTCTCTCCTGCTGGCACTCCACCACCATGCCGGTGGGCTTGTGGATGAGCCGCACGGCGGAGGAGGTCTTGTTGATATGCTGCCCCCCCGCTCCCGAAGAGCGAAATACCTGCATCTCCACATCGGCGGGATCCACCTTCACGTCCACCTCCTCCATCTCAGGAAGCACCGCCACGGTGACGGTGGAGGTGTGGATCCTGCCCCCGGACTCGGTCTCAGGGACCCGCTGGACCCGGTGGACGCCGCTTTCAAATTTCAGACGGCTGTATGCGCCGGAGCCCTGAATGGTAAAGCAGATCTCCTTGAAGCCTCCCAACTCGGTCTCGCTGACGGAGTCCACCTCCACGCTCCAGTGTCTCCCCTCGGCGTACATGGAATACATCCGGTAGAGGTCGGAAGCGAAAAGGGCGGCCTCTTCCCCCCCCACCCCCGCCCGAATCTCCACGATGACGCTTTTCTCATCATTGGGATCCTTGGGGAGAAGTAAAATTTTCAACTGGTCTTCCAATACGGGAAGGGCAGCTTTGGCGGCGGAAAATTCCTCATGGGCCAACTCCCCCAGGTCAGGGTCGGAAAAAAGCTCCTGACTCTCCTCCAGCGTCTTTTGGGTCTGGAGATAGATCCGGTAGGCCTCCATCAAAGGGGCAAGCTCCTTTTGCTCCTGGTTCAGCTTGGCGGCCAGGGCCGGGTCAGCGTAGGTATCGTTGTCGGCAAGGCGGTCCTCCACCTCCTGGTAGCGCTGCTCGATTGCTTTTAACTTGTCCAGCATGGGTGGGCCTCCTTTCCTGATGTTTTATTTTCCAGGCGGGCAAGTCTGGGACCCGCCTCTACTGTTACCGATCAAAGACAAAGGATTTGACCAAGGCCAGGGGCTCCCGGAAAAACATGTGGACCGCCGAGGGGAAATGGCTCACCGGGGCGGCCAGGGTGGAGACATTCTCCGCCTGCCCTCCGGCCCGCGTCCACAGCATTTGGATACGGGACAAATGGAAACCGCTGGATACCAGCAACACTTTGCCTCCGGGGTTCATCCCCGCTGTCTCGCCCGTAGCAATATTCAGGGTCACGCCTTCCTCTCCCATAAGGTCCAGGGTATAGTTCACGTTCTGCCAAGTATTCCGGGCCCGGTCCTCCCGGTAGATATTCTCCCCGTTTATCCCGTGGGCCACCAAATAGTCATACATACATTGGGCCTCCGACTGGTGCTCATCGTCCCCCTTGCCTCCGGTAACCACAACCGTCATGTCCGGATGGTTCTCCAGATAGGCAAGGGCGGTATCCAGCCGGTCCTGGAGCAAAATAGAGGGGCCCCAGGGCTCCACCTTGCAGCCAAAAATCACCATCGTCCCCGGTTGTCCTACGATCCGGTCCCGGCTGTGGACGCCAATATAGATTTCCAGGGCGGCAAAAACCAGGATCCCCAAGGCCAATAAAATCAAAAGCGCATTCCGCAGGGCATAGCGTCCTTTTCCTCCGTACCCGCTGCGGCCGTCCCAGATAGGCTGATAATTCACGGCTGTTTCATCTCCTCCAATTCGGCGGCTAACTTCTCCCAGGCAGTATAGAGGTGGGCAATCTCCTCCTCCAGCTCCCGCTGCTGCTCATAGACCTTTTGAAGCTCCAGATAATTGTCCGATACCTCGTCGGCCCGCAGGGTCAGCTCGTACTGCTTCTCCTCCGCCTTGGCCACCGCCCGCTCGGCGGCCGCCACCTGCTTTTCCAGCTCCTTGGTGCCGCCGGGGCGCTTGGGCTTGTCCTTTTTTTCAGGGGATGGACCACCCAGGGGGGCGGCCCCCACAGGCCTCCCGGCCGCGGCGTTTCTGGCGTAGACCTTCTTCCGCTCCTGAAAGTCCAGAAAGTCCTGATAGGTCCCCCTGAAATCGGTGATGTGCCGGTCCTCCAGCATCCACACTCTTTGGGCAAACTCGTTAATAAAATAGCGGTCATGGGAGACAAAGAGAAGATTGCCCTCATAGGCCCGCACCGCCTCCTCGATCCAGTCCCTACTGTCCACGTCCAGGTGGTTGGTAGGCTCATCCAGGATCAGAAGGTTGATCTTCTGGTGCATAAGCTCGCAAAGCTTCAGCCGGCTTCTCTCACCACCGGAGAGATCTCCCACCTCTTTAAACACGTCCTCTCCCCGGAAATTGAAAGCGGCCAGGGTATCCCGTGCCTCCTGGGGAGTACAGTTCAGATCCCAGAGGAGAGTGTCCACCAGATTCCGTTCCGGGTGGTCAAAGGTGACCAGTTGGGGAAGGTAGCCGATCCGGACGGTGGGCCCGAAGCGGAGCTTTCCCTGGGTGGGCTCCAATTCCCCCAGCAAGAGCTTGACAAAGGTGGACTTTCCCGTTCCATTGTCTCCCAAAAGGGCGATCCGTTCCCCTCCCGCCACCTCCAGGTCCACGCCGGAAAACAGGGCGCGCCCCTCAAAGCCCATACCCAGATCCTTGACGGTGAGGACCTCGTCCCCCCGAAATTCCTTTTCCCCAAAGCCCATGGTAAGCTTCCGTTCCTTGGTGGGACGGTCGGTGGTCTGCATCCGTTCCATCCTCCGCTCCATGTTGATGGCCCGTTTATAGAGCTTATCATTGCCCATAAAGGCCCACAGGCGCATTTTATCGGCAGCCTCCTGAAGCTGTTCGATCTTGGCCTGCTCCTTTTCATACTGCTTCAGCTTTTCCAGGTAGCGGCGCTCCTTCTCCTCCACATAGAAGCTGTAGTTGCCGGAATAGAGCTCCGCCTTACCGTCATGGATCTCCACGCAGCGCTGGACCACCTTGTCCAAAAACCAGCGGTCGTGAGAGATGGCCAGCACCGTGCCCTTATACCGGGAAAGGTACTCTTCCAGCCATTCAGTGGCGTGGAGATCCAGATGGTTGGTAGGCTCGTCCAACAGCAGGATCTCCGTTTCCCGCAGGATCAGCCGGGCCAGGTTCACCCGGGTCTTCTCTCCGCCGGAAAGCTCCGAAAAGAGCTGGGAGCGCATGGTGGGAGGGATATCCAGGCCGTTGCAGACCTTGTTGAGATTTGTCTCGGTCTCATAGCCTCCCTGACGTTCAAAAAGAGCGGCAAGGGTATCGTAACGGGCCAGGGTAGCCTTGTCTCCCTCTCCCATTTTCCCCGCCAGCTCCTCCATCTCTTTTTCCATGGCGCGCAGATGGTCAAAGGCGGTGTTCAACACGTCCTCCACCGTATACTCCGGGGGATAGACGGGGATCTGGGAGATGAGTCCCACCCCCTTACCGGGAGCGGTCCGGGCCTCCCCCTCATCGGGCAGCAGCTCCCCGGTGAGGATCTTAAAGAGGGTGGTCTTTCCCGCGCCGTTCCGGCCCAGGAGGCCCACCCGCTCCCCCTGATCTACCTGGAAGGAGAGGCCGTCTAAAATTTTTTTGCCTACCTCAAAGCCAATAGAAAGGTCGGTGACTTGAATGTCTATCATAGGTATTTCCTCGTCAAATACATAGGTCAAGGGGCGGGCGAAAGAGGCGGAGCCCTACTCCTCTATGGTAATGCTTTTCAGATAGTCGGTGATGGTTTCAAACTCCATACCCCGGGATGCCTTAACCAGGACGGTGGTCCCCGGACGGATCAGGTCGTGGAGTGTCAGCATGGCCCGCTCCTTGGTGTCAAAGTGGTAGCACTCCGGAACCTGGGAGGTAATGGCGGCGTCATAAATGTTTTTCGCCAGTTCCCCGATGGCCACCAGGCAGTCCACATGGCTCCGGCCCAGGAACTCCCCCACCCCGGCGTGAAGCACTTCGGCCAGAGGGCCCAGCTCAAACATATCCCCTAACACGGCGATCTTATACCCTCCGGTATACCCGTCCAGCACCTCGATAGCGGCCCGCATGGACTGGGGGTTGGCATTGTAGCCGTCATCCAGAATGGTAATATCCTCCGCCCTGGGAAGGATGTTCATCCGCATTTTGGTGGGAGCAAAGTTCCGGACCCCGGCGGCGATCTCCTCCAGGGTCATGCCAAAGTGCTCCCCCACGGCAGCGGCCATCAGGGTGGGATAGATCATATGCTCTCCCAGGGCGGGAATGTCCATCCGGCAGCTTCCTTTGGGGGTATCCACCCGGCAGGACACCTGGCTTCTCCAGTCGCTTTCCAGCTCTCCGGCCCGGTAATCAAGGCTCTCTCCCTCCCCACAAAAGAGGACAGGCCCCGGCGTTTTCCCCTTCATCTCCAGCAGGAGGGGATCGTCCCCGTTGAGGACCGCCAGGGCGCCGGGGCGGGCATGGTTGAATATCTCCGCCTTGGCCTTCCATGTGTTTTCCCGGCAGCCGAAATTTTCAATGTGGGAATCCCCAATGTTGGTCATCACCACCACATGGGGCTGGGCGATACCGGAAAGGAAATCCATCTCACCGGGGTGGTTGATCCCCAGCTCCACCACGGCGATCTCATGCTCCTTCCCCAGCCGAAGCATGGTCATGGGAAGACCAATGTCATTATTCTTGTTGCCCTCCGTCTTGAGGACGGTATACTTCTCGCTGAGGACGGCGGCGATCATATCCTTGGTGGTGGTCTTGCCCACGCTGCCCGTGATGGCTACCACCGGAATATCAAAACGTTTTTTATACCACACCGCCAGGTCCCGGAGAGCCTGATGGGTGGAATCCACCTTGATATAAAATTTCCCCGGCAGATAGCTCTCCCTCTCCCGCTGGGTAAGGCAGCCAGCCGCCCCTCCCTCCAGAGCAGAATTGATATAGGCATGGCCGTCAAACCGCTCCCCGGCAAGGGGCAGGAACAACGCTCCCTTGTCAATGGTACGGCTGTCGGTCTCTATCTGGTCCACCGTGGCGCTGAGATCGGTAAACTCCCCCAGCAGCCGGCCGCGGGTAGCTTCCAATATCTCTTGTATGGTCAAGGCCTCCATGGCGGAAACCTCCTTTCAAGCCTTGCGCCGTTGGCGCAGGGAGCTATCCGCGATGCGCTGGCACAAAGCCGGATAGCTCATCCCCGCCGCCGCCGCCTCCTGGGGCAGCAGACTGGTGGGGGTCATGCCGGGAAGGGTATTGATCTCCAGAAACCAGAACTTCCCGTTCTCATCCAAAATAAAATCCGCCCGGGAATAGACCGCCAGGTCCAGGGCCTTGTAGACCGCCTCGGCAAGCCCTCCCACCGTCCGGGCCTGCTCGGAAGTGAGCGCCGCGGGACAGACCTCCTCCACCGCTCCGGGCTGATATTTGTTCTCGTAATCATAGAATCCCTCACGAGGAATGATCTCAATGGCGGGCAACGCCTTGCCATCCAGCACCCCCACCTGGATCTCCCGGCCCTTCACATACCGCTCCAGCACACACCGTCCCCCGTAACGCAGTCCCTCCAAAAGGGCGGCGTGGAGGGCCTTCTTGTCCCGCGCGATGGCCACGCCGATGGAGGAACCGGAATCCACCGGCTTTACCACGCAGGGAACGACCGTTTTGCTGGTCAGGGAATCCACCTCTTTTTCCGTATAGGCGGCAAAGCGCCACTCCGGAGTCGGGACGATATGACTGACCAGACGCTTGGTCAGGTCCTTATCCATGGCGATGGCGCTGCCCAGATAACCAGAGCCTGTATAGGGGATCCCCAAGAGATCGAAAGCGGCCTGGACCCTGCCGTCCTCCCCGCATTGACCGTGGAGGGCCAGAAATACCAGATCCGCTCCCCGGCACAGCTCCAAAACACCGGGGCCGAAGTCCCCTTTTCCCTCCCATCTCCGTGCGGATTTCACCGCCTCAAGATCAGGGGCCGTCCGGTCCACCGCCTGCCAACGATCCGGAATAGGGGCCGCGTAAAGCGCTTCCCCTCCCAGCGCAGGATAGTCCTCCAGCCCAAAATACATATCCACCAAGGCCGCGGTGTGGCCCAGCTCCCGCAAGGCTTGGGTGATTTTTGTCCCTGAGGACAGGGAAACATTGCGCTCCGGAGACAGTCCGCCGGCTAACACTATGATTTTCAAGGGTGATCCCTCCATAAAGGTCATATCACTCCAGTTTATTCTCAATTGTAAAGGATACCACAAAAACCAGAAAAAGACAACCCGTTCCCCGGAGCGCCCTCAAAAAAGCACTTGCTTCCCCCCTCTCGCTCGTATATAATAGACTGTGTCGTTATGGGCCCTGGAAAAGGCAAACCCCGTTTGGGTTGCGAATCCCGGAGCCGGAGGTAACGAGCTATGGTAAAAGCGATCGTAGGCGCCAACTGGGGCGATGAGGGCAAGGGCAAGATCACCGACCTCCTCGCCGAAAAGTCCGATGTGGTTATCCGTTTCCAGGGCGGGGCCAATGCAGGCCACACCATCATCTGTGACTATGGGCGGTTTGCCCTGCACCAGCTCCCCTCGGGGGTATTCTATCCCCACACCACCAACATCATCGGTACCGGGGTGGCGTTGGACATTACCAAGTTTCTCCATGAACTAAGGTCCCTGGAGGAGGGCGGCGTCCCCGCCCCCCACGTACTGGTGGACCAGCGGACCCAGGTCCTCATGCCCTACCACTCCCTCCAGGACGCCTATGAGGAGGAGCGGCTGGGCGGCAAAGCCTTTGGTTCCACCAAATCAGGCATTGCCCCCTTCTATTCCGACAAATACGCCAAGCACGGTATTCAGCTTGCCGATCTGTGGGACGAGAAGCGTCTTATGGAGCGGCTGGAACAGATCTGCCAGCTGAAAAACGTCCTCTGGACCCATCTTTACCACAAGGATCCCCTGGACCCCAAGGCCCTTTTTGACGGTCTTATGGTTCAGCGGGAAACCATCGCTCCCTACATAGGAGACACGGTAAGCTTGATCCACCAGGCTCTTAAAGAGGGGAAGACCGTCCTTTTGGAGGGCCAGCTTGGCTCCATGAAGGATCCCGACCACGGGATCTATCCCTTTGTCACCTCCTCCCATACCCTGGCGGGCTTCGGCGCTGTGGGCGGCGGTGTGCCCGCCGCCGCCATCCAGGACGTGATCTGCGTCTCCAAGGCCTATTCCTCCAGCGTGGGCGCTCCCGGTGAGCCTTTTGTCAGCGAACTGACCGGAGCCCAGGGGGATGAGTTGCGCCGCCGGGGCGGCGACAAGGGCGAGTTCGGCGCCACCACGGGCCGTCCCCGCCGGGTGGGTTGGTATGACGCGGTGGCCAGCCGATACGGCTGCATGGTCCAGGGCGCCACCGAGGTTGCCCTCACCGCCATTGACTGTCTGAGCTATCTGGACGAGATCAAGGTCTGCGTGGGCTATGACATTGACGGAACAGTGACCCGGAACTTCCCAGTGTTTTCCCAGCTCTGCCGGGCCAAGGCGGTCTATGAGACCCTTCCCGGCTGGAAGCAGGATATCCGGGGCATTACCGAGTTTGACAAGCTACCCATCGAGGCGCAAAATTATGTAAACTTTATTCAGAAAGAAATCGAAGTTCCCATTCAGATCGTCTCCACCGGCCCCAGTCGGCATGAGATCATCGACCTCCATTAAGTTTTTACCCCCGCCGGAGCCCGGCGGGGGTATTTTTGTTGTTCGGGGATATATGGGACGGTAAATAGGAATTTACAAAAGAAGGGTGGAGCAATGGTCTGCAAAGAGAGTAAGACCCGGAGTGG
>CANRZY010000016.1 GCA_947644625.1 uncultured Pseudoflavonifractor sp. | reverse complement strand
GGCCCCTGGACACCATGAAGCGCAAGCAGTTTCTCAAGGGAGCCGAGCAGATCGCCCAGGAGGGCGCTATCCAGATGTTCAAGGCTCCCTACACCGGCATGGAGGAGATCATTGTGGGCGTGGTGGGTACGCTCCAATTCGATGTATTAGAGTACCGGCTGAAGAATGAGTACGGGGTGGACATCTTTATGGAGGGCCTCCCCTATGAATACCTGCGGTGGATCACCGCCGAGGATGGAGAGCCCGTCAAGGAGGAAAACCTGACTTTGGGCACCGATACCAAGCTGGTGGAGGACTTCAAGGGCCGTCAACTTCTTCTCTTCGGCTCCAAATGGGCGGTAAACTGGACCAGCGAACGCAACCCCGGCCTCACCTTCTCAGAGTTTGGCGGAACGGGCGAATAATTTTCCAGAAATAAAACAGGGGTCTGTTCAGCAATAATGGCTGAACAGACCCCTGTTTTCCTATGGTTTCAGGCGTAAAGCTCCTTTTCCTCATCCCCGGCAATCAGCTCCTGGGCGAAACGCTGGGCCTGGCGGATCAACTCCTTCTCCGCTGGGTTCAGCCGCCGGTTCCGGTCATACAGGATCTGGACCCAGGGGCGAAGGGGCTCGTCCCTCCAGTCCAGACATACAAACCCCTCCATCCGCAGGTGGGATACCGCTGAATAAGGGATCAACGCGATCCGATCATCCTGAAGTACGCTGCGGGTCACCGCCGACACGCTGCCTAAAAACAACTCGGAGGCCGGCTCCACCCCCTCCCGGCGCATCCGCTCCCGGAAGGCTGCGGTAAAGCAGCAGTTATCATAGGTAAAGGCAAACTTCTGTCCTTTCAGATCCCGGTAACCGATCCCCTTTTGGTTCGCCAGAGGATTCCGGTGGGTCGTCAGAAAGCAAATGGGCTCGCTGTAGAGGGGAACGCTGATATAGGCGTCATTTTTAATGGGTTCCATCTCATGGATATATCCCAGATCCACCTCCCGGTCCCGGATCCAGCCAGGCACCCTGGCACAGCAGGTGGTCTGGATATTGACGGAAACCTCCGGGTACTGGGTGGAGAAATCCAGAAATAGCCGGGCTAGGCTGAAGCCCACAATAGGCTCCCCTCCTCCGATCTGGATCACGCCCCGGACCCCGCCCAGGCTGGAAAATTCCTCCGCCGCATCCCAATAGGCGTCCAGCATTTTGGTGGCATAGCCGTAGAATCGCCTGCCTTCGGAGGTCAAAAGGATCTTGCTCTCCCGGTACTCCACCAGCTTAACTCCCAGCTCCGTTTCCAGGCTATGGATATGCTTGGCCAGGGTCGAGGGGGCGTAGTTCAGCCTCTCGGCAGCCTTGATGTAGTTCTGTACCTCTGCCAGGGTCACAAAGGTAGTGAGCTGTTTGGTATCCATAGTGGTCTCCTTTATTCCAACATTGTGACTATTATAGCAAACTTTATAATCCCTTGTAAACCATGAAAACGGGCCGCAGAGGCAGGTGCTCCCTCTGCGGCCCTGTTTCCAAAGGAGAGAAACGCTTATTTGGAGATGGTCTCGCCGGCCAGCTTGCCGAAGACCACGGTATCTACCACAGCGTTGCCGCCCAGGCGGTTGCCGCCGTGGATACCGCCGGTGATCTCACCGGCAGCCACCAGACCCGGAATGACGTTACCCTTGGTATCCAGTACCTGGCCCTTGGTGTTGATCTTTACACCGCCCATGGTGTGGTGAACACAGGGCTGACGGGGAGTGGCCACGAAGGGACCGGTGAGGAGCTTGGTGGAGAACAGAGTACGGCCAAAGGGATCGGGCGCGCCGTCCACGGACTTGTTAAACTCCTCCACGGTGGCCTTCAGAGTTGCGGGATCGCAGCCGATCTTGGCGGCCAGCTCCTCGATGGTGTCGGCAATATAGATGTAGCCCTCCTCCTCCATCTGCTGGAAGGTAAAGCCATCGGCAGTGACGGCCTCCTTCACGTCGGTGTAGTCGCCGTCGGCGGACTCGATGAAGTACCAGGTGGAGTCGGTCTGCTCAAGAAGAGCGGTGCAGATCTCGTCCCGGCGGCCATCCTCACGGACAAACCGCTTGCCTTCCTTATTGACGCACAGCTCCTGGTCGGTATTGCTCAGCACCCGGAAGGGATACTTGGTCATGGAGCCATCCTTCACGTTGCCCAGCTGGAGCAGCTGGATCTGATCCATATCCACCAGGTCCGCGCCCACAGCCTTGGCCATGATAATACCCTCGCCCTGAGAGCAGCCGGAACGGTTGGTGGTCATGACCTTGCTGAGGTCGGGCCACTTGCCGGTGGTGTTGTACTCCTGGACCATCTTGCCGTTGGCGGCAAAACCGCCGGAGGCCAGGACCACGCCCTTCTTGGCGTTAAAGGTATAGGTATCGCCGTTCCTGCCCTCAGCCTTTACGCCCACCACGGCGCCCTTGGCGTCCTTGATAAGCTCGGTGGCGGTGGTGGAGGTGATAAGCTCGATGTTCTTGTCCTTGGCAATGTTATCCACATAGGTGTAGATAAAGCCGGTGCCCATCTTCATAACGGAGGAATGGGTCCGCTGCCACAGGGAGCCGGCGCCCTGGCCAATGGGACCAAGGAACTCCATACCCAGCTCCTGAACCCACTCAAAGCCCGGCACGGCGTTTTCGGTGAGGACCTTCACCAGATCCAGGTCAGCCACATTGTCGCCGCCATTGTAGGTCTGAAGGGTATACCAGGCCACGCTGTCAAAGAGGTCGGTGCGGCCGGACTTCTTGTACTCATTCCACTCCTTCTGGACGGTGTCCATCAGGGCTTTGTGCTCGGCGTTGACGGGCTTGGCAGTCAGCGCGGTCTCAATGGTACTCTTTACGGAATCGGTCATAGTGACCTTGCTCTGACGCTCAGGATCGGGGTTATTATAGATACCGCCGCAGACCAGGGTATCGCCGCCCACAGCGCCGTTCTTCTCCACCACAATGACCGTGGCCCCGTTCTGAGCGGCGGAGATGGCGGCAGCCAGACCGGCTCCGCCGCCGCCCACTACGATCACGTCAGCGTCCTTGGTAATCTTCTCGGCGGCCTTCTTCTCCACAGGGGTCTTGTACTTGGAAACGTCCAGCCCAGCCTGCTTCAGGCAGTCTTCCACGGCGGACTTGATGGCGTAGCTGGTAATGGTAGCTCCAGCCACAGAGTCTACCTCCAGGCTCTGGTTGGCCACAATAGCCTCAGGAATAGTGTTTGCGGGAATAGAGCCCTCGGCCTTGCCGTCATACAGGGGAGCGCCGATACCCGGAGTCTCCTGGCTCTTGGTGACCTTCACATTGGTGATCTTCTCCCCCTCTAGGGTGACGGCCACCTCTACCTGGCCGTTGACGCCCAGCTTGGAGGCGGTGTAGGTCTTTCCGGTGGGCACATTCACCAGGGTAGCGGTGTTGGGGTGATCCTTGTCCCATACCACTTCGATGTCCAGCAGCTCGCTGAGGTAGCGAAGGGGAACATAGGTAGCCCCCTCGTAGGCAAACACTTCAGCAGGTGTGCCGTCCGACTTGGTGGGGACGACGGTCTGGCCATTGATGCTCATATCCATGGGGGTGACAGAGATCGACTTCTCTGTTCCAGCAGCCAAAGCGGCCGTTCCCAGGACCATGACAAAGGCCAGCGCGAGGGCAGTGATACGCTTTTTCATGATGTAACCTCTCCTTTTTTCATTGGGGACATCTGGATGGGAAAATTTTCCCTGCCCCTTCTTGTGAAAAGTATAACATTATACCGTCCGTTTGTCCTCCCAAAAAAGTGTTATCAGGTCTCACCTTTTTCGTTTTCTCCTTTCCCTAGAGCGCAGGATACCGCATCCCTTATTTAAAATATAAAAGGCCCGGCGTCACGGTGACGCCGGGCCTTGCTATGCTTATTTATCCGCTTACCGCATCAGAGCCACAAACCGCTCCAGCATAACAGCTACCTCTGCGCGGGAGACGTCCGCTGTGGGGTCCAGATTATTTTCACCCTTGCCCCGGAGAATCCCCTTCTCCACGCACCAGGCGACGCCGTCCACAGCCCAAGCGCCGGTCTTGTCACTGTCACGGAAGCTCTCCAGCGCCTTGGCCGAGCTTTCCACGTCCATGCCCAAAACCTTGGCGTACCGGCACAGCATGACCGCCAGCTGCTCCCGGGTGATTACGTCCTTGGGCTTGAAGGTATTGGCGGAAACTCCCGTCACTACCCCGTTCTTCGCCGCCCAGGAGATTCCCTCGGTGTACCATTCGTCCTTTTCCACATCGGTAAAGCTCACGTCCTTCACCGCCTTGCCGTTGGACAGTCGACATAGCACTGTAGCCAGGGAGCCCCGGGTCATGGGCGTTTGCATATCATACCGGTTCTCCCCTATGCCCTCCACCAGGCCCAGGCCCGCCACTGTGTGGATAGCCTTGTCCGCCCAGTGATCCTGGGGCACGTCCTCAAACCGCTTTTCTGGAGCAGGGACTACGGCGGGAAGCTTCACCTTCGCCACCGTCTCCCCCTGGGGATCGGTGACAGTGATGGTCACATCCTTCTCCGCAGTGACCTTCTTCTCTACCTTCTTCCCGTCGGCCTCAGTGGTGGTCTTCGTTACGGAGCCGTCCTTCTTGGTCTCCACGACCTCCACCTTGCCGCTGGGCCACTTGGTGGTGGTGGTCACGGTACCTGTGGCTCCATCCTTCACCGTTGTGGTGACGCTGCCATCCTCATTGGTAACACCGGTCGGCTTTTTATCCGAACCACTGGAGGAGCCGGAGGAACCGGAGGAACTGGAGGAATTCTCCGTCCATTTGGCGTACAGGGTCAGGTCGGCGGTAACGGCGGTCTCGAAGTCATAGGCCGCAGTACAGCCGGCGTCGGTATACCAGCCGCCGAAGGTGTAGCCGTTTCGGGTGGGATCGGCGGGCCTAATGGCCTTACCGCCCTCCACTACTGTCTGAGCCTCTACAGCAGAGCCCCCCTGTACCTCAAAGGTAACCTGGAAGGTCCGGGTCTCTCCCGTTTCCTTTACCGTCACCTGGCAAACGGCGGTTTTGTTGCCATCAGCGGTAGTAACCGTAATGGCCGCGGTCCCCTTGGCCACGCCTGTGACCACGCCGGCGCTGTCCACTGTGGCGACGGCTTCATTGTCAGAGCTCCAGGCCACCGTCTGGTTGGTCGCATTGGAAGGCCGCACCGTAGCCACAAGCTGCGTAGAGCCTCCCGGAACCAGGGTAACCGCGCTCCGGTCCAGTGATACAAGCTCCACCGGGATAGAGGGCGCGTCCGCGGCAATAACCACAGCAGTCGCCTGGGAGGTCACTGTCCCGGTATACTGGCTATCCTGGGCAGGCACGATCTTTACCTTGATCCTCTTACCCAGGGACGCTTCGGTAATGACCCGGCTCATTCCCGTCGCCCCGGCAATATCCTCCGCCGTCTCCTCACCGCCGTCGGCGTCCACCCGGATCCACTGGTAATTGACATAGTTGGCGGCCTCGGCGGGATTTACCCTGGCCGACAGGCGCTGGCCCACCTTGGCGGTTCCCTCAATGGAGACAGAAACCAGGGGAATCATGATCCTCTCCCCGTCGATCCTGATCTCCAGCGCCCCGGTGATCTTTCCGGCGGCAAAGGTCAACTCTCCGGTTTTCTTATCCGCAGCCTTGGTATAGGTATAGTCCGCCGCAGTCAACTCCGTACCCACCATGGAAACTGTAATGGTCTCAGGCAGGATATATCCCTCATCCGCAGTCAATCCAATGGTCAGCGCCGCCTTATGCTCCACGATATGCTCCGTCAGGCTGCATTTCACGTGGGTCAGGGCGTGGGCGATCTGATAGGTGGCGACCACCCCCGCAGCCTCGATGGTCAGATCCTCAGTCACGCCGCCGGTAATGGTGATAACGCCGGTTTCGGGGCTGTACTCATACCCAAGGAAAGCGTCGCCGCTTTGGGTCTTTTTTACGGTGATGTGCTGGCGGTCGGGCAGGCGGTAGCCCTCCGCCGCCACCAGAGTGATCGCCTCCTGGGCGCCATAGGCCACCTCATGACTGTGGGCGTCAGCGCCGCCAACGGCCTTATCACAGCTTACCCCATTGCTCAGGTTGTGGGTAATGGTCAGCTTGACCGCTTCAAAGCTTACCACAAATTCCACGTCTGCCGTCACCGTCTCAACGGTGTAGAGCTTCGCGCCGTCCTGGCCCTCCGTGCCGTTTATTTCAACACCACCCACCGTCACGCCCTTGAGCGTAAAACCGGGATTGGTCTTTACGGTAGCGGTCACAGAGTCGTTGGCTTCCGCGCTGGTCTTATCCAGTACCACTGTGCCTGCATCTGCCGGAGAAACGGTATAGCTTACGGCATAGTAAGTCTTGGCCGCGTTTTTCACCGTAATGGCGGCGGGCAAACCAGCCTCGTGAGTATCGGTCTCCTTCAGCCGGACCTGATAGTCACCCTCCTCCAGGTTTTCGATCACGCCGTTTATCACGGTGGCGTCTGTCCATGTCTGTCCATTGTCTCTGCTGATCTGGTAAACAGCGTCCGCCCCGGCGTTTGCAATGGTAATCGTCCCCTTGACCCCGCCGTTCACCTCAGTGGCGGACAGGACCGGAGCGGCGGGCGCGGCGTTTTTGCCTACCATCACCGTACCGGAGGTACGCTCGCCCTCGTAGAAATAGGTCTCCGTAGCCTTGGCCGTCACCTTGGCGGAGATAGCCTTACCAATATCCTCATCCGTCAGGGTATAGGTCTTTTCCGTGGCCCCGCCAATGGCGTCGGCGCCGCGATACCACTGGTAGGTCAAACCATCCACTCCCGCGTCATCCAGGTTGAGCTGGTTGATATTGACCTCCAGCACCGCTCCTGGCTTAGCTTCAGCCCCGGCATGGACGCTCAGCGTTACGTCATGCACCAGATGGCGCAGCACCCGGACCTTAAAGGTCGTCTTGACCGTGGGATTGGATACAGACGTTACCACAATGGTCTTCTCGCCCACATCCCGCTCGTTTATGCCCACGGCGGTGACGGCGCACCGGGTAGGATCGTTCCCCATCGGCTCGATGGTAATAAGCCCGGTGCTAACGTCGGCGCGCTCCCATGTTAGATCCGTCTCGGTGGCGTCCGCCGGAGTCAGCGCGGCGGTAAGGGTAACTCTGTTCCGCACCGTATTGGGCAGGCCGGTGATATCCTTATTGTTGTAGATCACCGCAGGCGCGGCCTCAGTAACCGCCTTCTGCCCGTCCTTAACGGCAATGGCAGTGGGGTTGCTCTTTACCGTAACCACACAGTCAGCGGTCTTTCCACCGTCCACGGTGGTAACGGTAATGGTGGCCTCTCCCTTTCCTACTGCGGTAACGATTCCTTCCTCTACGGTCGCTACAGCCTTATTGCTGGAGCGCCAGGTCACCGCCTTGTTGGTGGCGGTGGCAGGCATGACTGTGGGGGTAAGGGTCGCTGTGCTGTTTTGGCTGACCGCCGGATCCAGATACAGCGTTACGCTGTGCTGGTTATCGGGTAGAGTCACATTTGTGACCGACTGGTTCACAGTAACGGCAACCTCCGCTTTGATCGTGGGGTCGCTCTTATCCTTCACCACAATGGTAGTCGTTCCGCCAGAGACGGGAGTAATGGTAGCCACCATCTTCCCCTGGGGACCGGGGGAAGGCTCGGTGGTGGCCACGGTAGCGGCTCCCTCGTCGCTGGAGGTCCACTCAAATACTCCGCTTCCATTGGCGGGAGCTACGGTTGCCGTTACATTGACGGCAGAACCTCCGGTGGCAATGGTCAGCTTTCCATCCGCCAGCCCATTGGCAGATAGGGTGATAGAGGTCGCAGGAATCAGGACCCGGAAGGCGTCCACCTCCACACGGGCGCCCCGGTCGGCCACCAGCTTGATGATGTGGAAGCCATTTGTCAGTCCGGTCTTGCTGTATATGGTGGCATTGGCGACATTTGAACTGCCCGGCGCCTTGCCGTTGGCCTTCTCCCCGGTCGCTTTTCCGTCAATAAATACTGAGAACGCGCCTCCATCAGGAAACTGGGTGCCAATCACCTGAACGCCGTTGCCCACAAAGACAAACTCCGCGGTCGTGTTTTCGTTTGCGTTATTGTTGGGGGCGTAATGGACTCCTCCGCCGTAAGCGTTGCCGTCAGCCCAGGTCGACCAGCCGCCTTCTCCCAAGGTGACCCGCTGGGCATTTCCACAGTCCACCCAGCCATAGTGGGTAGGATCCGTATCATAGGTGCGGATATCCACCGGGGTGACGGCCCCAAGGGCGCTGTTTACATCGCTGGCGGGGCTCAGGACCCGGTAAGTGACGCCGTCCACATACCCATCGTGGATAAAGACGCTGCCGTTTACCACCTCGTCCCCGCTGATGCACGCCCACTGTCCTCCGGGGGCCTTGGCGTAGACCTGGTAGTAGCCGCCCTCGTTCCAGCTCAGACGCACCTCATCCTCGGATATCTGATACGCCTTGATGTTTTCAGCAGATTCCGTTATGGGCAAGCGGGCCATGATCTGGAACTCAGTCACAGCAACGCTCTTACATTGGCCGTTGTTGCCGCCGATGTTGGTATTGTTCCCATTGGCAGCATTAACCTCGGTAACATAGAGACGGACATAACGCTTTAAGACGGGGTTTTCTTTCAGCTTTGTCCCAGTGCTTCCAATGTTACTGGTGGAGGTGATGGAATCGCCGTTGCTGCCATAGGTACTGGGTTGAAGCCAGCCCCAGATATGACCTCTGCTCACGGTATCAGTGAGCAGGGACGTCCATTCTCCGTTCGCGCTGTCAGAGGTCTGTATGTCGTACTTGGTGGCAAAGGATCGCTGGCCATAGCTGACCGTGATTCGTTCAGCCTTCAGGGCCATATTGGCCACTTCCTCGCCCAAATCCACGATCAGCCACTGAGGATTATTCTGGTTCCCATGCTCATCCCGGTTGGTGGTCATGTCTCCGCCGACCCAGGCCACCGTCTCATTGCCTTCGACAACACCGTCCACAGCCTTTTCCGCAGTACCCGTAACGCCGCCGTTTGTGGCGCCGGTATCGGACACCGTCACCGGCCGCTTCAGGGCCAGATTGACGAGCTCGGTCCCCTCGTCGGGAATGACCGGCTTTTCAACCTGGGGAGCGGTTGTGCTAATATTGTCAATGGTACCTGTAAAGGCGTTGGTTTTGCTGCCAATGCGGGCCACGGGAAGCTCAAAGGAGGAGTGGGTGATCCCCTCCTTGCCCATAAACTGGGTGTTGGAATTCGCCTTGGGCTTCAATTTTCCCACCGCGTTTACCGCCCCACCGCCGTTTGCGGACATGGAGGTTTTCTGCTGGGCGGTCGTAATGGTGACCTGCACTTCCGTCCCCACAGTAAACTCCGTGGCAAATTCATAGTCATAAAGCTCCCGGGCAAATCCCAGCTTCCATTTTCCGCTATCGCCCTCCACAGGCAAAGCCTTGATCGCATACTCATTATAGGGGAAGGTGCTGTCCTCCGCCACCCGGTCGCTTTCAAAGATGACCTCGCCATAGGGATTGCTGGGGGCTTTGGTCACATTGATCGTAAAGGTCAGGGAGCTGCCCCAGCCCAGACGGTCCATACCGGTGGAGGCATAGCTGGAGCCGCCCTTAATGGCCAGCGCTCCACCCGTCACCTCGGCGCCGTGCAGCGTCAGGTCCCGGCCATTGACGGAGCTGTCGGATCCATCTGTGTCAAATGTATACTCAAAAAGCTTGCCGTCCGTGCCCGGCTCCACCTTAAAGTAAGGATTGGACTGGGGCGCCAGACCGGTAATGGCCGCGTCGCTTTGCAGCTCGTCCAGGGTCCGGTCCAGCTTATCCCCCTCGCCCCACTGGCGCACAGCGATCACGGGCAGGGAATCGTAAAAGCGGTGGAACAGGTCCACCTCGTCCAGGCCGGTAGCCTGCATATCCAGCAGACCATCGCCCCACATGGCATAGGCCGAGCCCAGGATCTGGCTGGAGCTGGCGGGGAATACTGTCCCGCCGATCACATTGGGCTCCCAGCCATAGATGGAGTTCAGATTCAAATAGTCGCCGTAGCCGCCCCGGCCGCCTCCTCCGTTGGGCACCATGTAGGAGGGACCGTCAGTCACGTTGATCAGGTCAAAGCCCAGGTTATACATGGCTGTGGGATTGGCCCAGCCGGTGTTCCAGATATTCATCTGGACGCCCTTTGTCTCCTCCTTAGAGTATTGAACATCTGGGGCGGAGCTGCTCATTCTGGTCAGGCTGCCCCAGGTGCGGATCGTGACATTCTTCGTTTTCAGGTAGGCAATCATCGCCTTATGAAATTTGCGGTACAGGGTACTGTTGGGGTAGTATTCATCCGCGCCGAAGTGGACGATCCCACTGTGGAAGGTACCGTCGTCAATATAGTCGTTAAAGATCTCCTCTGTCTTTGCCAGACACTCGTCAAACTTACCACTCAGGTTAAAGTGGTCGTTAAGGGCATGAATATTGAAGTTCTTCGGCTCACGCAGGGAGGGCCAGGCGTCGGTGATGGCCTTGGCGTGGGCGGGCACATCGATCTCGGGAACAATGGTAACTCCCAGCTTCTCGCTGTCGGTAATAAATTGGGAAAATTCTGCCTTGGTGTAGTGAAAATCCCTTGAGGCAAGAGGATTGGCCCCCTGTTCCTCCTGGAGAGAGCTTTCCAGGCGGAATCCGGCGTAGGCCCGGTTGCCCTCATTGTATTGCTCTTGCGTACAGTTGTTGTTGGTGTACCCATAGTTTTCGATCTGGATCAGGTTGTCATTGAGGTGAACATGGAAGTCGTTGAGCTTATACCAGGCCATGTTCTTTACAATATTGTAGAGCATATCCATGGACACAGGTTTACGGCCCACGTCCATTACAAAACCACGCAGCCGGAACTCAGGGTAATCCCGGGCCGTGCCCTGGGGAATGGTGTTCTTTCCTCCCGAAAGCTTCAGCGCCTGCAGCGCCGTACGGGTGCCCCAGTATACGCCGGTGGCGTGGGCACCGGTGATGGTCACCTTGTCCGTAACCTCCATCAGATAGGTCTCGTCGTCAAAGCCCTCGTTGGCCTTGGAGGCGTCCAACACCAGTTCAATATCCCCGGCTTCAGCGCCGGAGGACACAACAGAAAGATCAAAGCCGAACAGGTCCTTAATATCCGCTTTTACTTCGTTGGCTACGTCGGTCAACGCGGCGGGGGCTACGATCCTGCTGCTCCCCGTCAGGGTATAGCTCTGCCCTTTTTGGGCCGAGGAGGAGTACCACTCCATGATCTCAGGGATCACCTTAGGCTTTGCGTTGCCCATGTTGGTCAAATGTTCGCCGGGAATCGTCATTACAAAGGGAGAATCCGCTGATGAAAAGGCCTTCACACCGTCAAACAGCCGCTCCACAGTAACGTCCAGCTCCACATTCGTGTTCACCAGGGGGGTATAGATGGTTCCGTCCGGTCCCACCACCTGCTCCAGATTGGCGGCAAAGGAAATATCAAACTCCCAGTCTCCCGCCAGCTCATCCGCTGCCGTAGTATCTGCGACCACCTTACCGTTCCGGATCACCAGCTCCACCGCGTTGGCTACCGACTGGGTATCCACAGGCATACTGGCCTCATTCCGGTAGGCCTCGATCTCAAAAAGGGAAACGGTATTCCATCTCGTGGATTCCGTTCCGTCTCCCAAAAGGCCGGTATCCTTATGGCTGGAGATATATACCTTCAGGTACCGAACGGCCACAGGGTCAAAGGTAAGGGTCTCGTTTACCGTGGTGATCTCACTGGTGCAGGAATACAGGTCATACCAGGTCTGCCCGTCAGCAGAACCCTGGAGGGTATAGGCCAGGACATTGCGGCGCTCCCAGAATATCCGTACTACGGAGACGGCCCGGACCGTCCCCAGGTCGACCTGGATCCAGTGGGGACCGTTCCCCACGGCGCTGCCCCAGCGGGAGCTTTTGGACGTGCAGTCACCGTCAATGGCGTTGGAGGCTCTTACGCTGGAAGCCTCCTCGCCGCTGGCTGTCGCGGTCACCGTTACCCCCTCCCCGGAAAGGGGACGGCACAGATTCCCCAGGGGCGTGGCGGCCATTTGCGCCTCGTTGGCCAGCAGATCGCTTGCATTCAAAGACAGCAACGCTACCTCGTCCTCCAGAAGCTCCTCCATTTCGGAAGGCATATCTTCAGAGGGAAGGTTCTCATCCGGAGTCTCCTCGGGCTCCTGAGTCTCCTCCGGATCGGAGGTCTCCTCAGGCTCCTGGGTCTCCTCCGGTTCGGAGGTCTCCTCAGGCTCCTGGGTTTCCCCCTCGTCCGGGGTCTCCTCAGGCTCCTGAGTCTCCTTCGGATCGAGGGTCTCCGCAGGCTCCTGAGTCTCCTCCGGATCGGAGGTCTCCCCAGGCTCCTGGGTCTCCCCCTCGTCCGGGGTCTCCTCAGGCTCCCGCTCTCCTTCGTCCAGGATCTCTCCCGGCTCATTTTTATCCTCAGAGGTGACCTCTACCACAGGACCGTCCAGGACGGTCTCATCGGGCGTGTACCCCTCTGCCGCAAAGGCGGCGGTGGGCAGCAGCGACAGGATCATTGCTGCCGCCAGCGCCAAAGATAATAGACGTTTCTTCATGCTTTTTCCTCCTTCTTGCTTTCCTCACCTTACATCCGGGGTCTTCCCCCTATCCGGGCTGATAAAGCTTTTTGTTCCAGAGTACCTCTGGAACAAAAAGCCCCCCAGGGGGCTTCGATTTTTTTATCATATCATAATACAGCATTTCTTTCAATATCATTTTGTTTTTTTCCCTTCCCTTTGTGCAATGTGCTATTTTTTGTGCCTATACGCCTGTGTACGGCTCTGGTCTTTTTCCTCCCCATATGGTATAATAGCTGCAAAGCGGCTATTATACAGGATTGCAAAAAACGGCCGAAAGGCGGTGAACCTATGCTCAGCAGACAGCGCCTGTTTTGGTGCTTCCATCCCTATGACCTTCCCGGCTCCGACAAGGCCTTTCTCCGCGCCTGCCGGGACAACGCCGCCTACCACATCCGGCGCTGCCCCGGCTATGCCGCCATCTGCCGGCGCCTGGGCTTTTCCCCGGAGCAGCTCCAGGCCATGGAGGATCTGGCGGATATCCCTGTGATCCCCACCCTCTTTTTTAAGCGGAAGGTCCTTTTCTCCATGCGGTCGTGGCGCATGGCTATGAAGGTCACCTCCTCAGGCACCAGCGGAAAATATAGCCGGATCGGCTTTGACTGGGGCTGTATTCTGGCTGAAGCCCCCATGGTGGTGAATCTGGGCTTCCGGCACCATTTGGTCTCACCCAAGCCCGCTCACTGTGTCATTCTGGGCTATAAGCCCCACAAGAGCAACCATACCGGGGTCACCCGCACCATGTTTGGCCTGACCCACTTCTCTCCCCCTCTGAGCCGGACCTACGCCCTCAACATGGTGGACGGCTCTTACGTCCCTGACCTGGACGCCGTGGCAAAGGCTCTCAAGAAGCTGGAGCGCTCCCCCTTCCCCACCAGGGTCATCGGCTTTCCCTCCTACCTGTGGTTTGGCCTTCAGCGGATGGAGGAACTGGGGCTAGCCGTCCGGCTTCCCAAAGGTTCCCGTATCATCCTGGCGGGGGGCTGGAAGCAGCACGCCGCCCAGGAGGTGAATAAGCATACCCTTTACGCTCTGGCGGAGAAGGTGCTTGGCATTCCGGAGAAGAATGTCAACGAGCTTTTCGGAGCGGTGGAGCACCCGGTATTTTATAATACCTGTGAAAGGCACCATTTTCATATCCCCATCTATGGCCGGATCATCATCCGGGACCCGGATACCCTGGAGCCTCTTCCCATGGGAAGGGTGGGGCTGGTCAACCTGATCTCTCCCCTAATGACCGCCACGGCCACCCTCAGCGTTATGACCGACGACCTGGGATACCTGACGCCGGGGGAGGAGTGCGGCTGCGGCATTCAAAGCCCCTACCTCACCATTCTAGGCCGGGTGGGCATGTCCGATATCCAGACCTGCGCCGCGGGAGCTTCCGAGCTTTTGGGAAAGGGGGAAGCCTTTTGATCTTTGCTAAGGGAATGCTGCTGCCTGATTCGGAGCGAAAAGATCTTCTGGGCAACCTGGAAAAGGAGATCAACGCCCTGCGCATGGGTCCTCCCCTTCGGGCGGAAACCGTCATTTCCGCTGTGGACGCCTTGGGAAAACGGCTGGCCAACCGGGAATTTGATCCCCTTCTGACCCAATTTCTTCCCGCCGGGGTGACTTTGGAGGAGCTGCTTCCCCTTCTTCGGCGGGAAACCCTGGAGGCCAAGCTTTCTGCCGAGCTGGGTCCAGCCCCCTTTGAAAGCAGAAGGTTTTCTCAAACTGCCGCCCATCTTTTTCCCCTGGGGACTCTTTTTCACATCGCCCCCGGCAATATGCCGGGGCTTCCGGTCTACACCGTATTGGAGGGGCTTCTTACAGGAAACGTGAACCTCATCAAGCTGCCCCGGTCGGACAAGGGCCTTTCCCTGGCCGCTTTTCAGCTGCTGACAGAGCAGGAGCCCCGGCTGGCTCCTTATATTTACGCCTTTGATCTTCCCTCCGGGCAGACGGAGGATATAAAGGCCCTGGCTACCCAGGCTGACGGTCTGGTCGTCTGGGGAGGAGACGCCGCCGTGCTGGCAGCCCGTTCTATCGCTCCCTCCGGGTGTAAGCTTATCGAGTGGGGCCACCGGCTCAGCTTTGCCTACCTCTCCGGCTATGAGGAGAAGGAAAAGGAGCTTTCTGCCCTGGCCGGACATATCATAGAGACCGGGCAAAGGCTCTGTTCCTCCTGCCAGGTCATCTTTCTGGATATGGAAAGCCGGGAGGAGGGAGAGTCCTTTTGCCGGGAGTTTCTCCCCTACCTGGAAGCCGCCGCCGCAAAGCGTCCCAGCCCCGGCGCCGGGGCCCAGGCCACCCTTAGCGGCTATACCGCTCTTTTGGAGCGGATCGTGGAGAACCGGGCAGAGGGCGAGACTCTCTTCCGGGGCAAGGGCTGCTCGGTGCTTTTCCAGCCTGACAGGGAATTGGAGCTTTCCCCCATGGAGGGAAACGTACTGGTCAAGTGTCTTCCCCAGAGTGAGCTGCTGCCCGCCCTCCGCCGCCAAAAGGGGAGATTGCAGACAGCGGGGCTTATCTGCGCCCCGGAAAAGCGGGAGGAGCTTACCGCTCTCCTGGCCCGGGCGGGGCTCACCCGGATCACAAGAGCCGGGACCCTGTCCACCTCCTTCCCAGGAGAGGCCCACGACGGAGAATACCCTCTCCGGCGGTATGTACGGATGGTGGATGTGGAACTGTAAGTAAAACCTGAAAAAGAAACGGGGCTGTCGTGGGATCCTCCCACGACAGCCCCGCTCCTTCTATTTTGGATGTGACAAATGCTCCGTGCTCCTGCCGCACAATATCCCGCCCCCTTGTGGGCGGGTGATATCCGCCCCTACAGAAGGCAGGATGGTCCTGTAGGGCACGGTTCCATACCCGGTGGGACAGGTCGACGGTTCCCTGGTGCCCAGACCCGCCCGCCCAACCTCCCGGATACGGCGCCACCCCTCTAAATTTTCATTTACCGTCCCTCCAGCCACCGGCAGGCTGCTGTGGCGGCCACCGAACCGTCGGCAACAGCGGTGGTGAGCTGGCGAAGTCCCTTGCTCCGGCAGTCTCCTGCCACGAATACTCCGGGGGTCATGGTACCGCAGTCCTCCCCGGCCTGGAAATAGCCCCCCTCGTCCAGCTGGGCCAGAGGGGCAAAGACAGCGTTGTCCGGCTCCTGGCCTACCTCGACAAAAAGGCCCTCTACCGCCAGCTCCCGGCGGCTTCCGTCCCCTTGCTCCACCATAAGGCCGGTCAGCTTCTCCTCTCCCAGAAGCTCCGCAACCCGGCTATTCAGCATAAACTCCACGTTCCCCCGTACTCCAGCCTTCTCCACGTCCGCCCCCTGGGCCCGAAGCTCCCCCCGGCGGTGGATCAAGGTGACGTGCCCCGCCACTCCGGAGAGAAAGAGGACCGCCTGAAGGGCGCTGTCGCCGCCCCCCACCACAGCCACATTCTTGTCCCGGAAAAAGGCCCCGTCGCAGACGGCACAGTAGCTGATCCCCCGGCCTACCAGCTCCTCCTCCCGCTCTACCCCCAGCCTCCTGGGCTTCGCCCCGGTAGCCAGGATCAGGCTGCGGCCCTCAAACTCCTTCTTCCCGGCGGTGAGGATAAACCCTTCCTCCTCCCGCCTTACGGCGGATACTCTCCCAAACCGGGTCTCCGCCCCCAGGGCCTTGGCCTGGGCGGTAAGGGCGTCGGAATACTCCACCCCGTTGACAGAAGGGACAGCGGGATAGTTCTCCACCAGATGGGAGGAGGCGATCTGTCCGCCGAAGCCGGTGCCCTCCAATACCAGTACCGTCCTTCCCGCCCGCCGGGCATAGATGGCGGCGGTGAGCCCCGCAGGACCGCCGCCTACGATCAGAATATCATACATTCCCTGTTCCTCCTTCATGGGATCTTCCTTCTGTCAATGAATACGTCCCCTGGAAAAGTCCTTTTCCATCTCCAGGCTCCTCTTCCGTCATAAATTCCGTCATCACATGTCGATACCGCTTGGGCAGATGGGTGGACTGGCACTTGGGATTGATCCGCCCTTCAATGGCGATATGCTGAAAATACCGCCGCCACAGCTCCCGGTACTCCCGCTCGACCCCACCGGCCGGCCCCATCTGAAAGTCCTCCGCCGGAAGGATCCTCCATCGGCCCCGGTCGGAGAGAAAGATCTCCCGGTACGTCCGGTCATAGAGGGCCAGCTTTTCCCCGGAAAACCGGGCGGCAAAGTGGGGAGCCAGAATGGGCAGGACCCGGTTTTTTGGCTCGATCTCCCCTACCAGCATCCCATCCAGGTCGGAAAAACGGACAAAGCCCTTCAAATGGTCCTGCTCGGTGGCCAGCTTCTGATAGGCCAGCATGACCCGCGCCATCACCGGATCGCTGAGATCCCACGCCGCTCTTCTCCCCTCCCGCATCCCCCGTCGGATCAGGGTAAAAAGAGCCAGCTCCCGCTGGGGAAGACAGGTGAGAAACCCCCAGGCAATAAAATGCCGGAACCGTCCCGACACCCGCCGGGCCAGGGCGGCATAAAGCCTCCGGGCCTTTTCCTCATCAACAGGGAGTTCCCGTTCCTCCCAGAGGGTGGCCCCATCCTCGGTAAGGAGAAAAGCCGTTGGTTCTATATTATGCTCCAGGGCGTCCCATACGCAGGTAAGAAACCCGGCAAAGGACCCGTCATACCGATATGCCGTCATCTCAGCTCACATTCCCGTCAAAAAGGGATAGCTGCCGCCAGCTCTCCCCGCCAAGCTCTGCCTGCTCCAACCCTGCAAGACGGCGGTAAACGCTCTCCTGAGAGCAGCACAGTCCGGGAAGCATCCGGCCTGAACAGGTGATAAAATATTGGGCCCGCTTCATCACGATCCCCAGCCGCTTTAATCCTTCAAAGGTCAGAGGCCCCCGCCGCCGGGCAGTGACGATCCGTTGGGCTCCCCGGACCCCAATGCCGGGAACCCGAAGAATAGCCTCATAGTCCGCCCGGTTTATTTCCACGGGGAAAAACTCCGGGTGGCGGAGGGCCCAGTCGCTCTTTGGGTCCAGGGCGGCGTCAAAGTTGGGGTGGGTATCGTCCAGGATCTCCCGGGCGGTAAAGCCGTAAAACCGCAAAAGCCAATCTGCCTGATAAAGCCGGTGCTCCCGGAGGAGGGGGGGCTTAAACCCCGCCGGGGCGGGGAGGCTTTTATGGCTGGAAACGGGCATATAAGCGGAAAAGAATACTCTCTTCAAATGATACTTCCGATAAAGGCCCTCCGTCAAGTTCAAAATCTGGTGGTCGCTCTCCGGGGTAGCCCCCACGATCATCTGGGTGGACTGTCCCGCTGGAGCAAACCGGGGGGCGTGGCGGTAAAGCTTCAGCTCCGCCTTGCTCTGCTCGCTTCCGTCCCGGATCTGGGCCATGGGGGTAAAAATGGCGGATTTGCTCTTGTCGGGAGCCAAAAGCCGAAGGGAGGTCTCGGAGGGCAGCTCAATGTTGACGCTGAGTCGGTCGGCCAGCAGCCCCAGCTCATAGGTAAGGCCGGGGTCCGCGCCGGGAATGGCCTTGGCATGGATATAGCCGTTAAAATGATATTCCGTCCGGAGCAGCCGCAGAGACTCGATCATCCGCTCGGTGGTAAAATCAGGACTTTTCAGCACCGCTGAGGATAAAAAAAGCCCCTCGATATAGTTCCGGCGATAAAACTGGATGGTAAGCTCCGCCAGCTCCCGGGGGGTAAAAGCGGTCCGGGGCACGTCGTTGGAGCGGCGGTTGACGCAGTAGGCGCAGTCATAGCAGCAGTGGTTGGTATAGAGCACCTTCAGAAGGGACACGCACCGCCCGTCGGCGGAGAAGGTATGGCAGCACCCGGAATTGGAGGCCGTGCCGATGGTTCCCTTCTTCCCTCCCCGGGCCACTCCGCTGGAAGTACAGGCGGCGTCATACTTGGCGGCGTCGGCCAGTATGGTAAGCTTGTCCATCATATCCATGGCCTATCCCTCCACCGTTTCCAGCAAAAAGGTCACCGGGCGCACTCCGTCGGTGCAGCAGACCAGGTTGACTCCCTCCCGCTTCTGCCATGGGGTATGGCTTCCCCCCGCCGATAGAGTGGAGACGCTGCGGTAAATATCCACCCAGGCCCAGGGGCAGAACCCCTCCGGCATCTCCGCCCCGCCGGTATAGAGAAAGCTGTCCCCCTCCTCAAAAGCGTCGCACTCCACGTCAGGATAGTCGGTCAGATACTTCCGGGCAATATCCTTGTAGAGCTGCTTTTTCAGCACCGTGATCCTGACCCGCTTCATAGAGACTCCTCCATTCGAACGTTTGTACCTTTATTATAGTACGTTCGTTCGATTTGTCAAGCCCCCTATTTCTGGAACGCCTTTTTCAGATCCGCAACCGCCCCCTCCGAGCGCGCCTCGGGAAGCCCCGCGAAGCCCAGCACCAGGGTACCGGGAAGGGGATCTTTTCCCAGGCAATATTCCCCCAGGCCACGGACCCGGTAACCCGCTTTGGCAGCCCTAGCCACCAGGTCAACTTCCTCCCTCCCCGGTAGGGTAAAGAGGAGATGGAGCCCTCCGTCGGTCCCCCGCAGCTCCCCCCAGCCCTCCAGGGCGGAGCAGAGGGCGTCCCGGCGTTTGCGGTAAAGGTTGCCCACCCGCCGCAGGTGGCGGCCGTAGGCGCCGGAAGTCAGGAAGCGGCACAGGGTCTCCTGCTCAAACCGGGAGACGGTGGCGCTGGCGTGGTGGAATTTTTGGTGATAAAGTTCCAGAAGCTCTGGGGGCAGAATGAGATAGGCCACCCGAATGGAGGGGGCGATGGTACGGCTGAAGGTGCCCACATAGATGACCCGTCCCCCGTTATCCAGCCCCTGCATGGCGGGGATAGGCCGGGAGGCGTAGCGAAATTCGGAATCATAATCGTCCTCAATGAGATACCGCCCCGGCTTTTCATATGCCCAACGGAGAAGTTCTCCTCTCCGGCCCACGGGTGTGACGATCCCCAGGGGGAACTGATGGGAGGGGGTCACGTAGGCCACCTCCGCCCTTGAGCGTTCCAGGGCGGAGACCTCCATCCCCTTTTCATCCACCGGAACGGGTACATACCTCCGGCCCAGGTTGTCCAAAAGCTTACGGAGCGTTCCGTACCCCGGATCCTCCAGACCAAAGACCGCCTGGGGAAGAAGCTGAAGCAGGATCCACATGACCCCCTCCAGCCCCGCCCCCAGCATCACCTGTTCCGGAGAGCAGTTCACCCCCCGGTACTGATGGAGAAAATCGCTGAGGGCGCTCCGCAGGCTCCAATCCCCCTGTCCCTCTCCCCGCTGAAGAAGCTCCGGGTTTTGGTAGACAGCCTCCCGGCTCAGACGGGCCCAGGTGGAGAAGGGGAATATAGAAGTATCCACCGCCGAGGTAGAAAAGCACTCGTCCAGCTCCTCTCTTTTCGGGGTGGGAGGGGAAGCGTTCCGGGAGGGGACAGGGATGGCAGCCAGGGCAGGGGAAACCCGGCAGCCGCTGCGGGGATAGGACTCCAAATACCCCTCCGCCATCAGAAGGCCGTAGGCCTTTTCCACCGTGGTAAGACTTACCCCCAAATGCTCCGCCAGACGCCGCTTGGAGGGCAGCTTTTCCCCCTGGGTCAGCTCTCCGGAACGAATGAGGGAAACAATATAACGGTAAAGCTGGTCATAGAGGGGGGTCTTGTCATCAAAACCGGGGGTGAACTCCGTCATAAAACGGCCTCCTTCTGGTCCCTTTCATTTCGACGCTTTCGCTAATAACAAAGGGGCCAGTTTTTCTTCATAGTAGCAGACCCCTTCCCCCGCCGTCAACCCCTTCCCCTTGCAATTTTCCCTCTCATCCGGTATGATAGAGGCAGAAAATGAGGTGACAGTATGCGGCTTTTTGATTCCCACGCCCATTACTATGACGACGCTTTTGATCCCGACCGGGACGCGGTCCTTTCCTCCCTCCCCTCTAAAGGGGTGGAGGGAGTGGTCTGCCCCGGCTGTGACCTGGACAGCAGCCGACAGAGCCTGGCTTTGGCGGAAAAATATCCTTTTCTCTGGTTTGCCGCCGGACTCCACCCGGAAAATTTAGAGGGGGCTTCCCTTGCCGATCTGGAGGAGGTCAAAAAAATGGCCGCCCACCCCAAATGTGTAGCCATTGGGGAGATCGGCCTGGACTATTACTGGGTCAAGACCCCCCAGGACCGGGCCAACTCACGGAACTTTTTTGACGCCCAGCTCTCCCTTTCCGAGGAGCTGGACAAGCCCGCCATCATCCATGACCGGGACGCCCACAGGGATACGGTGGACATTGTCCGCTCCCACCCCAAAGCAAGAGGGGTATTCCACTGCTGCGCCCTTTCCGTGGAGGACGCCAAGGTCATCCTTGATCTGGGCTGGCACCTCTCCTTTACCGGCAACGTCACCTTCCAGAAGGCCCGGAGGGCTTTAGATGTCATGGCGGTTGCCCCTCTGGACCGGATCATGGTGGAGACCGACGCCCCCTATATGGCCCCTGAGCCCTTTCGGGGAAAACGGTGTGATTCCGGGTATGTATACCGTGTGGCCGAGACCATTGCCCAGGTAAAAGGGATCGACACCGGAGAGGCGGCGGAAGCCACCTACCAAAACGCTTTGCGGCTGTTTTCCATAACAGGATAAAAAACCGGGAAGGAGCAATAGCTCCTCCCCGGTTTTTTCCTTTTGCGTCTTTATTTCTTTGCGGCCAGCTTACCTGCCCGGCGGCCGAAGGTGACGCTTCTTCCTGCGGCGCAGCCTGCCAACAGGTTGGGATAGCTGGCGTCAAAGTAGCCGCCGGAGCAATCCCCCGCCACATAAAGGCCCTCAATAGGCTTCCCTTCGGTATCCAAAGCGTTCATGTTCTCATCGATCTTAATCCCGTCCAGAGTACAGATGAAGTAGCCGCCCGACATACGGACGCCCTCAAAGGGAGCCTTCCGCATTTGAGACAGACGGTAGGGCTCCTTTCCGAAGTCCTCGTCCTTCTGCATATCATAAAGCTCGTTATAGCGGTCCACGGTGGCCTTGAACTGTTCCACGGGAAGTCCCAGCTTTTGGGCCAGTTCCTCGATGGTGTCCGCCTTTACCACGATCCCCTGCTCCCGGTACATGGGCATGAAAACACCCTCATTGAACTCCAGCGGCCACACCGCCTCCGCGCCGTTGGCATGGGGGAACATCCGGCTGCACCCATGGGAATCGAAACGCTCCAGATCCTTGATGTAGTCGGCGTCCCACACCATAGCGTAGGTCATACCGGGAAGGTTGAAGGCGTCGTGGAGAATATGGTCGTAGCAGCCGGACTCATTGGTAAAACGCCGGCCCTCCAGATCCACCTTCAGGAAGGGCTGGGAGCCCATCCAGAAGAGGACCCCCTCCTCCGAGCAGCCCACCTGGTCGGGCTTGATGCCGCCCCGGTCAAAGAGCATGGAGGCGTGGCTTTCATCCATGGCGGCTCCCGCCCAAAGGCAGGCTTTAATGCCGTCGCCCTGGCTGCCGGGATAGGAATAGTTAATGTTGATCATCTTCACCGTCTCAGGCTGAAGGGCCTTGAGCATATCCATATTAAGGCTGTAGCCGCCGGTGCAGACAATGACGCCTTTGCTGGCATTATAGCGGACATAGCCCGCCTCCGTCTTAGCGTAAATCCCGGTAACCTTGGTCCCCTCCTTGATGAGCTCTACCAGAGAGGTATCATAATGGATCTCCAGTCCCAGGCCCTTGGCATACTCCTTCAGAGCTTTGGCGGTCTTGCCCTCGTAGTCGTCTCCCAAGTCGCTGAACTGAATGGAGTGGCCTACATCAAAGATGGGATAGCGGACCGCGTGGGAGTGATCGTCTACCTCGTGAAGAAAGCGGTAACCCGCCTCGGCCATACGCTCGGTATACCAGTCGATGGCCTCTCCGGAATAGTCGGCCCACACCTTATAAAGCCGTTGGTCGCCATAGCCGTTACTCTGGCGGTACATCTCAGTGATCACGTCAAACTTATCCGGGTCATCCTTGTTTTCGATCTGCTGCTTGCTGCCGACAGCGGCCAGAGTGTCCCGGACCCCGGAGCCGCCGTAATCCTCCCCAAACTTCTCAATGAGGACGGTCTTGGCTCCCTCCTCCACCGCGGCGCAGGCGGCAAAGAGTCCGGCAGTTCCCGCGCCGATGACCAGCACCTCGGTATCGACGGTCTTGACCACCTGGGAGTCCTTGATCTCAGGGGCAGAGCCCAGCCAGTCGGCGGAGTCCTTCCCCTCCGTACCGCTCTCGCCCCGGATCAGGCTTACGTCCACGCCCTTGGCCTGGGCAATACAATCCTCCAGAGCCGCCTTGGCCGCCTTGGAGGTAACGGTGGCACCGGAGGTCCCCTCCACGTCAATGCTCTGCTTTTCCAGGATCTCCTGGGCCATCTTCTCGCCTACAGGCTTACCCAGCCCCTCAGTCTCTCCGGCGGTATCCACAGTGGCGGAAAGGATCCTGGTCTCGTCCACCTCGATGGTAACGGTGACCTCACTCTCCATGCCCTTGGCGGAAGCGGTATAGGTACCGGGGGTATAGATCTTTTCCGTGCCCGCCGCAGTAGGCGTTGCCTCCTCCTGCTTGCACCCCGCCAAAACGCCCAGGGCGGCGATCCCGGCGGCTCCCGCAGCTCCCTTCAGAAAGTCTCTGCGGCTCAGCTGCTTTTTCTGTTCGCTCATTCCATATTCCTCCTTGCATACATCTGGCTTTTTTCTGATCTGGCGGCGGATGCCGCCCATTGTTATTATCATAACAGCTTTACTTTCACCGCAAAAGAAGATATAATTTTCCCATGACCGCAGGCTATGCCTGCGTTTTGGAGGGACAGACATGGATATCACCCAGCTGCGGTACTTTTTAAAAACAGCGGAGACCCTCAACTACACCAGGGCGGCGGAGGCGTTGTTCATTACCCGCCAATCTCTGCGGCAGGCTATCTCCTGTATGGAAAGAGAACTGGGCGCCCCCCTGTTCCACAAGGAGCGCAACCACCTTTCCCTTACGGAGAGCGGGACCTATCTGGCCCTCACCGGAGCCCGGATAATCCGGGATTTTGACGATATGTGGACCAATACCCTGCGCCTGGCCTCCTGCCAGGCCGCTTTGAAGGTGGCCTTTTCCGAAAGTCTGGTCCCCTTTCTTCTGCCGGACCTGGAGGACGTTCTTCAACGGTTCCGGACCCGGTTTCCCCATATCCCTCTGGAGGTATGTAAATGGGATATGGACCGGGTCCTGGACGCCGCCGAGGCGGGAGAGATCGACTGCGGCTGTGTGCTCCAAATGCCCCGTCCCCAACCGGGCTGTGAGGTACGGGTATTAAAGCGTTTTCCCACTGCCCTGGATTTCGGAGAGGACTTTCCCCTCTATGACCGTCCCAGGAAGCCCTTGAAATTGGAGGAGCTGGACGGACTTCCCTGCGTAGGAATGGGAAGCCCCCAGCGGTTTATGGCGCCTCTCTGGGAGGACTGCCTCCGTAAGGGGATCCATCTTGATTACCGGGTGATCCCCAACACCATCGACGCCTTTTACCAGGTCCAGAATAGTCTTGCCGCAGGCTTTGACATTTTGGACGACGGAAACCTGGGCGCCCGCCCGATCCGCTCCGCCCTTCTTCCAGGCTATTCCTTGGAGCTGACCCTTCTTTGCCCCGAAGGCCGTCCGGACAGGGGAAGCGCCGAGCTGTTCTGCGCTTTTTTGGACGGGGAGCTGGCCTGCCGTTACGAAGTTTTGGATCCGGACAGCCCCTTGCCGTTTCCGACATAAATATAAAAGGAGTGATTTACATGAAATGCCCCACATGCGGCCAGAGCCTGCCCGACGACAGCCTGTTCTGTCAATACTGCGGCGCCAAGCTCCCTCCCCAGGAGCCTCCCGCTTCCAAGCCTTACACTCCGAATCAGGTGGTTCTGGGATTTGTCCGGGGCTCCCAGCAGGCTCCCACCGCCTCCACCCCCTACGCTCCGCCTGCCGCGCCTGCTCCCCCGCCTCCGCCTGCCCCTCCAGAGCCTCCTACTTCTTATAAGGAACCCTGGGAACGCCCGGATCTCCCTCCTTCCTCCACAGGACCCACGGAGAAGGAGTTGCCACAGTCCGACTGCTCTAAAAACAGGAAGGGCGGCGCCCCCCGCCGGCTTGTCATCTGCCTTTCCCTCCTGTTGATTCTTTCCGTTATTTGTGCCTGCGTCTTCAGGTATCAGGCTTATACCATGGAAGGCCGGATCCAGGAATTAGATTTCTTTGAAGATCATATTGGCTTTATCGTAGACGACGATACAGAGCATTATCACAATTACTACTGTTACTCGGTAAAAACCGCAGAAACCTATGAGGCCCACAACGTAAAATACTGCCAGTGGCTGAAGTATTCCCCCTGCCGTTTCTGCTGGTGAGCCGCCGTATGCCGTATCAGGTATCCTATAAAAACAGAAGCCGCCGGTCATCACTGACCGGCGGCTTCTGCCGCTTTACTCTTTCATGCTCTCTGTCCCACACCAGGGGCAGAACCTTCCGTCCGGGATCAGCCCAGCGCCGCATTGAGGAAAAAATTGAAAAGGCGGTTAGCGCCTATATCAAAATTTTCACCACGGCTCTTCCTTTGCCATCTTCTCTCCGCAACAGGGGCAGTATACGCTGTCCCTGGAAACGGCCTTTCCGCATTGACGGCAAACATTTCCCTTTGATTCGGAAACCTCCGGCTCCGGCGGCCTTTGCCACGCCGGAGCTGCCGGGGGCGTTGACCGGCCGGAAGCTACAGCCTTCGCCTTTTCCGTTTTCTTCCGTCCGGACAGAACACCAGGAAGAAACAAAAGCGCCACAATCAGTACCCCGCCGATCACCAGAGTCGCCACAACGCCGGAATCATCGGAGGAGGAGCGGGAAGGGGGGGAAGGAACCGGGGGATAACTCACGCTGTTCAGCAGCGTCTCAAAGTCGGAATAGTACCAAGAGGTATCCGTTCCAGAAAACTGGAAGCTGTAGAGATATCCGTTTTCCACCCGCAAAAGGCTGGTCATCGCCACGGAGATCTCTATCCCGTAGGCAGAAACGGTCTCTGTCTGATCCACCTTTGTATATTCCTGTCCCCCATAGGAAACAGCCGAGATCTTTTCTACCTGGACCCCCTCGCCACAAAAAAGGGCGGCAAATTCTTCCAGAGATAATTCCTTCCGCAGTTCTGTCAGCAGGGAGTTGTCCAGCTCCGCCCTTGTGTACCCTCTTTTCTCCTCCGCAGGCATCTCGGCCCAATAATCCGCACAGCCAAACAGGATCGAATCCCCGCCTTCCTCTGCGGGTACAAACTTGGCCACAAGAAAATCTCTCTCCTTAGACAGAGGCTTCTCCTTCCACCCAGCCGGGACCGTAAATTGAAGTCCTGTTTTTGCATAGGTGTAGGGGAAGGGATCGCTCTTTTCCTCCACCCTCCAAAAATCCATACTGTCTACCACTGCCTTCAACAGTTCTTCATACTTCTCTTCCCAACTCCCTGTATAGGAGTGGAAGGTAATGTTGATCGCCTGCTTGTCGTATACCGTGTAATATTGAAGGCGGTATACCTCACTCCCGTTTAATTCCTGAGAAGCGTGTACTTTTATAAATTTTGCCTGCGGGTGGTTGTACAGCTCCGCGCCAATAAAGGTTTGACCTACGTTCGCAAATCCTGTTTCAAAATTCGAGGCCATCGTTTTCAATAAGCTGTCGGACAAATTTCGAAAATCATTCAGCTCACTGGATATCTTTGTTACGACGATCTCATATTCAAAATCGGGCCAGGCCAGCGCGTTCAGATAGATGTTCCCTTCTTCCATCAGATCATCCATAGATCCTTTTTCCAATCCGCACGCCTCATACCCCGGATCGTCGGCCGGAGTTTCCCTGGTAAATACATAAAACTGGTCCGGGATCTCTATGCTGAACCCCAACTCCTCCAGATCATATGCAGCGGCCTCCGCCCCGTAACAGCTTACGGAGCAGAGAGCCAGCAGTCCCACCGCCAAGGTAATCAGAAGCCTTCCGCTTTTCACCGGCACTTCCCCCTTCTGTTCTCCTATCATTTTTGTCTGATCCTATTTACCCACAGGTCGTGAAAGGTGGTATGGAAATTCAGTCCGACGGCTTTCCATTTACTCTTCAAGGGTCTTTGTTCCACACCGGGGGCAGAACTTTCCCTCCGGGATCAGCGCAACGCCGCATTTTCGGCAATACCGGACCGGCGCTGTTTTCGGTTCCGGCGCTTTCTCCTGCTCCGGCGCCGTCTGGACGGTCTCCTTTTTCTCACAGTGGGAACAGTGCTGTCCATCACGGATCAGCGCACCGCAAGTGGGGCAGAGGTACCACCCCTCCGGTACGGCTTCGGCCCTCTCCGCCTCTGCCGACGCGGCAAATACGCTTTGAGTCTTCTCGCTCTCCCTGGCGTCCCACCTTCCACACAGCCACTTGGCGGTAAAGTATATGACAACGCACAGCAAAACGCTTCCCATTTGAACACCGGAAGACATTCCCAGTAAGGTGTTCAGGATCACCATCCCAAAAATGGTCAGGGTCCATATCAGGATCTTCATGGAAGCTCCTCCTTTGTGATCTTGGTTCCGCAATAGGGACAGTACGCGCTGCCCGGAGAAAGGTCCCTTCCACATTGGCGGCAAAGGTCTTTCCCAGGTTTGGAAGCTTCCGGCAGCCTTTTCCTTTTTTTCCACTCCGCCCAAAAGCTAGGAAGGAACAGCAGCGCCACGATCAGCGTCCCGCCGATCACCATCCCTTTGATGACGCCGGAGGCGTCGGAAGGATAATAGGCGCTGCTCAAAAGGGCCTCAAAGTCGGAATAGCGCAGGGAGGCCTCCGTCCCGGAAAATTGGAAACAGTAAAAAAAACCGTAATCCAGCCGGAAAAAGGCGGTAAGGTCCCCGGAAGGCCCCGCGCCGTAAACGTCGGCGGCGTTTTTCAGCGCCACCTTTACGTACTTCCGTCCTCCGTAGGTAACGACAGAAACCTCCTCCACCTGGGGTCCCTCCCCAAATAAAAGGGCGGCGAACTCCTTTTTCGGCAGGTTCCGCGCAATCTTTATCAGCAGGGAGTTGTCCAGGTCCGCTCTTGTACGGCTCAAGCCCCGCGACTCATACCTATGATCCTCACAGCCAAACAGGATGGATGCTCCGCCGCCGTCCGCCGGAGAAAATTCAGCAATCAAGCCCTCGCTTTCCCCGGAGAGAGGCCGCTCCACCCACCCCTCCGGGACCGTAAAGCGAAGTCCTGTTTGTCCGTAATAGTATTGAAACGGGCCGACCTTTTCCTCCTCTTCGCTCTGGAAGCTCAAGCTGTCCATCTCAGCCTGCCGCCGCTCCGGGCCCTCCGCGCCGTGGCAGCCTATGGAGCAGAGAACGAGTACCCCCACCGACAGAGCGGCCAGGATCCTCCCTCTTTTCACAAAACCTCCCCCCTTCTTATTGTTTCTGCTTTTTCCATTTATCATATTATCACACAGGCTTCAAAATGTCGAATGGAATTTGAACGAAAAAGAATGCGTTGGCGGTCCTTCCGCCCGCTTTTTTCCCGGAAGGAGAGGGCCCACATTTCCTGTCTCCCTGTGTGAAAAAAACAACGAAGAAATGTCCATGAAATTTTATGAACTTTTGGAAAATTGATTTACTCCGTCCATTTTTTGTGCTATTATGGATAAAGTTTCAATCAAAGGAAGTTGATGTATGAAGATCCAACAGGCCACCCGAAAGGAAACGGCCCACATCGCCGTAGGCGTTCTGGCCTTTTCCGCTATAATGAACGCGGTATTTTTCCTTTTGAGACGTTGGGATCTGTCCGTCTTGTGGGGAAGTCTTTTGGGCGGCGGCTACGCCGTTTTAAACTTCTTCGCCCTGGGACTTACGGTGCAGAAGATCGCCGCCGATCCCAATGAAAAGCGGGGAAAAATGACCATGCAGCTGTCCTACACTCTGCGGATGCTGTTTACCCTGTGCGTGGCGGCGCTGGCTATCAAACTGCCCCAGATAAGCTGGCCCGCCGCCGTGATCTCTCTGTTTTTCCCCCGGCTCACCATTCTCGCCATGCAGCTTTTGGGAATGTATAAGCCCGCAGGAAATCCGGAACAGGAACAAGAAAAAGAAGGAGGTGATCAACCGGTATGAACGTCAGTATTACCGGCCCACGGATCTACTTTACCATCCCCATCCTGGGCGGGATCCCCATCACGGAGACCATTGTCAACAGTCTGCTCGTCACCTTGTTCATTCTGGGTATGTGCATTTTTCTCACCCGGAATCTGAAGGTCCGGGCCGTGAGCAAGCGGCAGGTGGTGGCGGAATTTCTGGTGGAGACCGCCCAGAACTTTGTCAACGGCAACATGGGCGTACGGTTTTCCTACTATGGTCCCTTTGTGGCGGCCCTGTTCGCCTCCTCCATTTTAGGAAGCCTTTTGAGCCTTCTGGGGCTGTTCCCCCCCACCAGCGACCTTTCCACCACGGGAGCCTGGGCTGTGATGGTCTTTGTACTCATTACCTACAATAAGATCCGCTCCGGCGGCTTGGGGGGGTATCTTTTGGGCTTTACCCAACCTATCCCCGTCCTGACCCCCTTTAACATTCTCTCCGAATTGGCCACCCCCATCTCCATGGCTTTCCGTCACTTCGGCAACGTGGTCTCCGGCAGCGTCATTTCCACTCTGGTCTACGCCGCCCTGGCCGCTGCCTCTGCCGCAGCCATTGGCCTTTTGTCCGGCACGGGCTTTGTCCCCGCCATCGTGGCCCTTCTGGGGTGCGCGCTGTTGGTGACGGGTCTCCGCCAACACAAGATGCTGAAGAAGATCCTGGGCGGGATCATTGCCGCTCTGGGCCTATTGGGCGTACTGAGCTATGTGGGGATCCAACTGGATATCCCCATTCTCCAGGTAGGTATTCCCGCCGTTCTCAGCGTGTACTTTGACCTTTTCTCCAGCGCCATGCAGGCCTTTATCTTCTGCATGCTCACCACCCTCTACATAGCCAACGCGGCGGAGGGCTGATCCACCCCGTTTTCTGACGCCGGTCCCGGCGCTGAAAATACATCAGAAACTTTTGATTTAGGAGGAACTTCACTATGGAAAGAGCTATCGTTTTGATGGGCTGCGCCATCGGCGCCGGTCTCGCCCTGATCGCCGGTATCGGCCCTGGTATCGGCGAAGGCTACGCTGTGGGTAAAGCCCTGGAATCCATCGGTCGTCAGCCTGAGTGCAAGGGCGACGTTACGTCCACCATGCTTCTGGGCTGCGCCATTGCCGAGACCACCGGTATCTACGGCTTCGTCACGGGCCTGCTGCTCATCTTTGTGGCCCCCGGCATTTTCATGGGTCTGCTGTAAGCGTCCAGGGTAAGGCGGAACCTGACCGTTCCGCCTCATAAGGAGGAGACAATATGGAATTTCAACAACTTGTCACCCTCGCCCCGTGGACGGCTATCTTCCAGATCTGCAACCTGTTGCTCCTGGCCGCCGGTGTAAAGCACTTTCTTTTTAAGCCGGTGCAGAATGTGGTGCAGAAGCGGAAGGAGCAGGTAGAGGACACCTACGCCAACGCGGAAAAGGCGGAGGGTGAGGCCCTGGCCATGAGGGAAGAGTGTGAAAAGCGTCTCTCCGGCGCTAAGGATGAAGCGTCCGAGATCGTGAAGACCGCCACGGTGCGGGCCAGCGCCCGGACCGAGGAGATGATGACCGCCGCCCGGGCTGAGGTGGCCGCCCTGAAGACCAAGGCGGACGCCGAAATCGAGAGCGAGCGGCGCAAGGCGGCCAGTGAGCTGAAAAACGATATTTCTGAGCTGGTATTGAACATCGCCGGACTTGTGGTGGAGAAGGAGATCGACCCCTCCGCCCACAAGGGCCTGATCGACGACTTTATCAGCCACGTGGGTGACGAATGATGACCGCCCTGGAAAAGGAGTATGGCGACGCCCTCTACTCCCTGGCCGCGGAGGAAAATTGTCTGGATGAAGCCCTGGAAGGACTTTCTCTGGCGGTAAACGCCTTTCAGGAAAATCCCGGCTATCTGACCCTTGTCCAGAATCCTGCCCTTCCCAAGGAAGAGCGGCTGGAGCTTCTGGACAAGGCCTTTACCGGACTTCACCCCTACGTTCTGAACCTTTTAAAGCTTTTGTGCCAGCGCTCGGCCCTGGGCTTGGCCTGGGGCACTTTGGAGCAATTCAAAGGTCTTCTTTACGAAGCGCGGGGCATTGTGCCCGTGGAGGCCGTCAGCGCCGTGCCCCTTACCGAGGCACAGCGGGAGGCTTTGCGGGACAAGCTCTCTGCCAAGCTGGGCAAAACCATTTTGCTGGAAAACAGGCTCGACCCGTCCGTTCTGGGCGGCGTGAAGCTGCGCTACCAGGGCAAGGAGCTGGACGGCACCGCCGCCGGGCGGCTCTCCTCCCTGCGCCGCGCCCTGACCCAGGCGTAAGGGACAGCCCCGCCTGGATGGAACCATAGGAAAGTTGGTGAGACGATGCAGTTAAGACCTGAGGATATCAGCAAGATCATCAAAAGTCAGATCAAAAACTATGAAACCAAGATCGAATCCGCCGAGACGGGCACCGTGATCCTGGTGGGCGACGGCATCGCCCGGGCTTACGGCCTGGAAAAGTGCATGGCAAACGAGCTGGTGGAGTTCTCCAACGGCGAGTACGGCATGGCCCTGAATCTGGAGGAGGACAGCGTAGCCATCGTGCTTCTGGGCTCCGACGAGGGAATCAAGGAGGGCGACACCGTCAAGCGTACCGGCAAGGTGGTCTCCGTTCCCGTAGGCGAGGGCCTCATCGGCCGGGTGGTGAACCCCCTGGGCCAGCCCATTGACGGCAAGGGACCCATCACCGCCGCCGAGACCCGCCCCATTGAGCGCAACGCCCCTGGTATCATTGAGCGTAAGAGCGTTTCCGTTCCTCTTCAAACGGGTATCAAGGCCATCGACTCCATGATCCCCATTGGCCGGGGTCAGCGGGAGCTCATCATCGGCGACCGGCAGACCGGTAAGACGGTGATTGCCACCGATACCATCATTAACCAGAAGGGCAAGGACGTGATCTGCATCTATGTGGCCATCGGGCAGAAGCGTTCCACCGTGGCCCAGCTGGTGGAGACTCTAACCCTGGCGGGCGCTATGGATTATACCATTATCGTCTCCGCCTCCGCCTCGGAGCTGGCTCCGGTCCAGTATATCGCCCCCTATGCCGGATGCGCCATGGGTGAATACTTTATGGACCAGGGTAAGGATGTGCTGGTCATTTATGATGACCTTTCCAAGCACGCCGTTGCCTACCGCGCCCTTTCTCTGCTTATCCGCCGCCCCCCCGGACGGGAGGCCTATCCCGGCGACGTGTTCTACCTCCACTCCCGTCTTCTGGAGCGGGCCGCCCGGCTTGCCCCTGAGTACGGTGGAGGCAGCCTCACCGCCCT
>CANRZY010000015.1 GCA_947644625.1 uncultured Pseudoflavonifractor sp. | reverse complement strand
ATGGTGGTGGTCGGCGAAAACAGCTCGATCGAAGACGTCCGTTTTGAGAACGATTTTGCCGAGGATAATACCGCCAGTTGGGGCGGGACCAAAGGCACGATCACCTGGAATGACGGCGCGATCCAGGTTTCCAATGGCAACGATGGAAATGGCCGTACCTTGAGCCTGGACGGGCCTCACACGGGGAAATTTATTGTTTCCTGGAAAATGAAGGTAAACAATACAAAAAACCGCGCCTATGTGCGCTTGAAGGACAGCACGGGACTAAACCTCACCCAAGTGGAGTTCCGTGGGGGACAGAGCAAAAATTATAAGATCATCGTAGACAATGGCAACAACACACTGGTAAATGTGACCGGCGGAGACTATAAGGCTGACACATGGTACGATGTAAAAGTGGATGTTGACACCAACGCCCATACCTACACCGTTACCATCGGCAGTGACAGCGTGAGCTTCAGCAATTTCAAGGACAGCGCTGTGGCTGATGTCAGCCAGATCGAGGTGGTTGCCCGTACCAGCAGCGTTACCATCTCCGTCGACGACGTCCGGGTCGCTGTCGTACCGGAGGTCGAGATCACGGCTCAGGAGATTGCGAACGCCATCCACACTGCCCGGATGCGTACCGATAAAGACGCCCTCCTTATGCCTGCGGTGCCAGACGGTTATACAATCTCGGTCAAGAGCGCTGCGCCTGACGGTATTGTGAATGGAGACGGCAGCGTTACTCTCCCTGACGAGGCCACTACAGTCAATGTGATTTTCCAGGTCACCAATGTAGAAGATCCATCAGATACCGCTGATACCGTGTCCATTGCAGTGGAGATCCCGGCGGCGGAAAAAGATGAAGGAAACACGGTTACTGTAAAGACTGAAGGTCAGGGAACCGCTTCCGCCGAGCCCGCCAAGGCGGTAGAGGGGGAGACAGTCACTCTGAAGCAGAGCGCTGCCCAGGGCTGGCGCTTTGTGGAGTGGAAGTCCGATGATGTGACCGTTGCAAACGACAGCTTTGTAATGCCTGGGCATGCCGTCACCGTTACCGCTGTGTTTGCGGTGGAAAAAAAGAATATCACCGAGGTAAGCTCCCTGGCCCCCATCACCGTCCGCTACGGCACGGCGGAGGCGGACCTGGCCCTGCCCGAGAGCGTAGAAGTTACCTTGGAGGACAACAGCAAAATCACTCTGGACATCGCCCAGTGGGCCTGCGTGGACTATGACGGCAACAGCTCCGGCGAGTATACCTTCTCCGGCAAGCTCACCCTGCCCGAGAATGTGACCAACTCTAACCACCTCACGGCTGCCGTTACCGTGACCGTAGAGGAAGCGCCCCCCAAAAACATCACAGCGGTAGGCGCTCTGGAGAACGTCTCCGTCCTTGCGGGTACGGAGGCAGAGGACATGATCCCCCTCCTGCCTGACCGGGTGGAGGTCACCCTGGACGACGAGAGCAAGGCGACTGTGAATATCTCCAGCTGGACCTATGACAACACCAATGATACGGACATTGGATACGCTTTCAATGGTGGGCTGGAGCTGCCGGAGAAGATCACCAACACGGAAAACCTTACGGCCCTCATCATCGTAACGTTGGTGGAGGGCCCCGCGCAGGACACGGATATTGAGGCGGTGGGCTCCCTGGCCCCCGTCACCGTCCCCTATGGTACGGCAGAGGAGGACCTGCCCCTGCCCGGCGGCGTGGAGGTCACCCTGGAGGGCGGCCTTACCCTCACCCTGCCCGTGGAAAGCTGGAGCTGTGAGGACTATGACGGGACCAAGCCGGGTGAGTACACCTTCACCGCCGAGCTCACCCTGGCCGGGCATATCACCAACACCAAGGCCCTCAAGGCCACCGTCACCGTAACGGTGGAGGAGCAGGTGCTGGACGTCAAGTCCGTGTCGGCTCTCAACGCCGTTACCGTTCCCTTCGGCACGGCGGAGGCGGACCTGGCCCTGCCCGAGAGCGTAGAAGTCACCCTGGCCGATGACAGCAAGACCACTCTGGAGATCTCCAAGTGGGTCTGCGTGGACTACGACGGCAATAGCTCCGGGAAGTATACCTTCTCCGGCAAGCTCACTTTGCCCGAGAATGTGACCAACACCTCCCACCTCACGGCCACTGTCACCGTAACGGTGGAGGAGGAGCAGCCGGAAACCATCTCCGTCACCGGCGTGACCCTGGACAAGACCGGCCTGAGACTCTACAGCAACACCACCCCCAACAGCGCCCGGCTGACCGCCTCCGTAGCGCCCGCCGACGCCACGGACAAGATGGTGAGCTGGACCAGCGACAATACCGCCGTGGCCACCGTAGACGAAAACGGTCTTGTCACCGCGGTGGGTAACGGTATCGCCGTCATTACCGTCACCACGAAGGACGGTGGCCATACCGCCAGATGTACCGTCACGGTGACGACCTACACCTCCGGCGGTGGTAGCAGCAGTGGAAGCAGCGGAAGCGGAAGCAATACCACCACCAAGACCGAGAAGAACCCGGACGGCAGCACGACCACCACCGTCACGGATAAGAAGACAGGCACCGTGACCGAGACCACCAAATGGCCCGACGGCACGGAGAAGAAGGTAGAGACCAGGAAGGACGGCGCCGTGACCATCACGGTGACTGACCCTGACAGCGGCAAGGTAGCGAAGGAAGTCACGGTCGAGAAGAACGTGACCATCACCGTTACCGATCCCGCGGGCGAGACGGTAGCCAAGGTCAAGCTTCCCGCCCGGATCCCCGAGGGGGAGACCAAGTTTGCGGACGTGCCCCAGGGCCACTGGGCGGAGAAGGCCATTGACACGATGGCCGGCCTGGGTCTTGTGAAGGGCGTGGGGGAAAACCGTTATGATATGACTTCCCCCATGACCCGGGGCTCCCTGGCAACGGTGCTTTACCGCCTGTCCAACGGAAAGGCGGCCGAGGATATCCGCTTTGCCGACGTGGAGAAGGACGGATGGTATACCGCGGGCATTTCCTGGGCGGCCAAACACGGGATCGTCCAGGGTGTGGGAGAAGATCTCTTCAAGCCCAAGGACGTGATCAGCCGGGAGCAGCTTGCGGTGATGCTGTGCCGGTACGCCAAGGTACTGGGCATGGACGTAGAAAGCTCGGTCAAGTCGCTGGAGAGCTTCACTGACGGCGACAAGACCGGAGATTGGGCTGTGGACGGCGTTGCCTGGTGCGTGGAGAAGGGGATCCTCCAGGGCAAGGGTGGCAACGTCCTGGATCCTGGAGCGGAGGTTTCCCGCGCGGAGGTAGCGGTCATGCTCCAGCGGTTTGTGGAGCTGATGAGATAAGGAAGTAAAAAGGCCGGGAGGGGAGCGAAACGCTCCCCTCCCGGTTCGTTTGTCAAAAGACCGAGGCGCAGAAAGAGAAATAAAGATTTAGGGCTGCAAAGCCTTCCCCCTGCAAGGGGGAAGCCTAAAGGACATGGGCGGGCCGGGTCGTCCCGCCCCACAAAAACCATTCTGCCCATGAAATGGCATGGTCACGTAGGGACCGCCGTCCCCGGCGGTCCGCCCGGTCACGGCGTCTTTTCCTCCTGGGCGATGATCTGTTCCAGGCAGTTCATCAGATCGTTCAGATTTTCCACCTTGCGGTCCAGGTTCAAAACGGCCTCCTGGAGTTCGGGAGGCATGGAGTCGAACTGGGGGCGGATAAAGGGAGAGATCGTTGCCATATTTTTCACCTCACCCAAAGTATAGCCAGGACGCCAAAGGTCCATACGGAAACGAACGCAAAAAAGGCGCGCTCACTGGAGCGCGCCTTTTCGTGTACAGACAGCCGAAAGGGACTCTTTACTCAGAAAGATACTGCTTTACCAGCTCCTGCAGCAGCTCGTCCCGGTCCAGCTTGCGGATCAGGGCGCGGGCGTTGTTGTAGTTGGTGATATAGGTGGGATCCTCCGAGAGGATATAGCCCACGATCTGATTGATGGGGTCATAACCCTTTTGCTTCAGGGAGTCATAGACCGAGGTCAAAATCGCCTTGATCTCCTGGTCCTTTTCATAGCGGATATTGAATTTCCTGGTGAAGTCCATATCTTCCATGTTGGACACCTCTCTTTGGAGTATAGACAGATTGTACTAAAAAATGCAGCCGCTGTAAAGAGCAAATAGGGATTTTTATTCTTTCTTTATTGTTACAGCCTTAGCGCAGGGTGGCGCCCAGCTCTTCCCGCAGGGTGGCAAGAATGCTCTTTACATCCTCGTCGGCCTCCTCGGCGGTCAGACTGCGGTCGTCGGAGCGGAGGACCAGGTTAAAGGCCACTGATTTTTTGTTCTCCTCGATGCCGGGACCCCGGTAGATGTCGAAGAGGGAGACCTCCTTCAAAAGCCCCTTGGCTCCCTTGCGGATAGCGTCCTCCAGCGCCCCTACGGTGACTTCCTCACCGCAGACCACGGCGATGTCCCGGGTGACGGCGGGGAACTTGGGCAGAGCCGTGTATTCCGGATCCGCTCCCTTGGCCTCCAACAGAGCTTCAAAGCTGAGCTCGGCGCAATAGAGCTCGGCGTCTACGCCGTAATTCTGGGCTACCAGAGGATGGATCTGCCCAAAAACGCCAATGACGGTGTTTCCGGCCAAGACCTGGGCGCAGCGTCCGGGGTGGTAGGAGGGGTTGTCGCTGACGGCCCGGAAGACGGCATTCTCCACCCGAAGCTCCTTCAGAATGGCATCCACGGCGCCCTTGAGGGAAAAGAAGTCCGTTCCCTCGCCGTAAGAGCCCATGGAGAGCAGCTTCTTTTCCACGGCAAGCCCATCAGGTCCGCCGGGGAAGTAGACCCGCCCCACCTCGTACAGGCGGACATCTTTGTTGCGGTAATTGTAGTTTCGGGTCAGGATCTCCAGCATGGAGGGAAGGACCGTGGTCCGCATGATGGAGGTGTCTTCACCCAGGGGGTTCAGGATCCTGAAGGACTCCCGCCTGGGATCATCCGGTGTCCACCGGATCTTGTCGTAAGAGGTGGGGGAGATGAAAGAGTAGGTGATGATCTCGTCATAGCCCATGGCCCGGCAGACTGAGCCCAGGGTCCGCTCTACCTGCTGCTGGGGGGAATAGCCGCCCTGGGTGGTCTGCCCCCGCATAAGAGTGACGGGAATATTGTTGTAGCCATGGAACCGGGCCACCTCCTCGGCAAGGTCCGCCATCCGTTTTACGTCGCCCCGCCAGGAGGGGACGGTGACCTGATCGCCGTCCACGGCGAAGTCCAGCGTTTTCAGGATGCGGACCATCTCCTCCCGGCTTACGTCAGTTCCCAAAAGAGCGTTGATCTTTCCGGGCTCCAGGGGAAGAACGGTGGGCTGGGGGACATGGTTGAGGATGTCTATGATCCCGTCTACCACCTCGCCGGCCCCCAGCAGCTCTACCAGCTCACAGGCCCGGTCTACGGCGGGGAGGGTGTTCATGGGATCCAGACCCTTCTCAAACTTGGCGCTGGCCTCGGTGCGCATACCCAGGGCCAGGGCCCCCTTGCGGATACAGGTGCCGTCAAAGCAGGCTGACTCAAAGACCACGTCGGTGGTATCCTCCACGATCTCGGAGTTCAGCCCACCCATGATACCGGCAAGGCCCACGGCCCGGCTTTCGTCGGCGATGACCAGATGGTTGGCGTTTAGAGTATGCTCCTTGCCGTCCAGGGTGGTAAGCATTTCCCCCTCGGCAGCACGGCGGACAATGATCTTTCCGCCATTCACATACCGGTAATCAAAGGCGTGCATGGGTTGGCCGTACTCCAGCATGACATAATTGGTGATGTCCACGATATTGTTGATGGGCCGCACTCCCATGGCCCGCAGCCGCCGCCGCATCCACTTGGGGGAGGGGCCGATCTTCACGTTGCGGACCATCCGGGCGGTATACCGGGGTACCAGGTCGTCCGCCGGAGTTTCCACATCCAGCAGCTCCGGAAGAGCTCCGTCGGCCCCGCCCTTCACCGACGGGGCATGGAGCTTCAGTTCTCCGCCAAAGGTGGCGGCAGCCTCACGGGCAAGACCGATGACGGAAAGACAGTCGGGCCGGTTGGGAGTGATCTCAAACTCTACCACATGGTCGTCCAGTCCTGCGGCGGAGCAGATATCCTGGCCCACGGTGAGGCCGGTGAGTTCGGGGTCGTCGGAGAGGATCCAGATGCCGTCGGCATAGGCGGCGGGGAAGTCCCGCTGGTCCAGACCCAATTCGGCGAAGGAGCAGAGCATACCGTTGGAGACCACGCCCCGGAGCTTGCCCTTCTCGATCTTCTTGCCTCCGGGGAGGGTGGATTTGTGGAGGGCCACAGGCACCAGGTCGTTTACCTTTACATTTTGAGCGCCGGTGACCACCTGGATGGGTTCTTCCTTGCCCACCGCCACCTGGCAGATCCACATATGGTCGGAATCGGGATGGCGTTCCATGGAGAGGACCTGGCCCACCACCACATTTTGAATTTCGGCTCCCAGCTCGGCATAGGTCTCCACCTTGGAGCCGGACAGGGTCATGGCCTCGGCAAACTCTTTGTCGGAGGCCGTCACAGTAACAAATTCATGGAGCCATTCACGGGAAAGATTCATTTTAACGTACCTCCTTTCTTAAAACTGTTCCAGGAACCGGACGTCATTTTCAAAGATGAGGCGCAGGTCGGAGATCTTGAACCGCCGCATGGCAAGCCGCTCCAGGCCCATTCCAAAGGCCCAGCCGGAGTATACCTCCGGGTCGATCCCCGCCATCTCCAGCACCCTGGGGTGGATCATCCCGGCGCCCAGGATCTCGATCCAGCCCTCTCCCTTGCAGGTGGGACAGCCCACGCCGCCGCACTTGTGGCACTGGACGTCCATTTCACAGGAGGGCTCGGTAAAGGGAAAGTGATGGGGTCGGAAGCGGGTGACGGTGCCCTTGCCGAAAAGCTGCTCCATCACGGCGTTCAGAGTGCCCTTCAGATCCGCCATGGTCACTCCCTTGTCGATGACCATGCCCTCCACCTGATGGAACATGGGGGAATGGGTGGCGTCCACCTCGTCCTTCCGGAAGACCCGGCCGGGGGCGATGATGCGGATGGGGGGCTCCATGGTATCCATGGCCCGGACCTGCATGGGGCTGGTCTGGGAGCGGAGCATGACCTTTTCCCCGGTATCAAAATAGAAGGTATCCGACCAGTCCCGGCTGGGGTGTCCTTCTTCGGCGTTGAGGCGGTCAAAGTTCAACTCCGCCAGCTCGATCTCGGGACCGTCCAGCACGGTAAAGCCCATGCCGATAAAAACGTCCTTGATCTCATCCAGGGCGATATACATGGGGTGCTTGTGGCCCAGCTTGGGGGTGGAGCCGGGGATAGTCACGTCCACCATCTCCAGCTTCAGCTTGTGCTCCAGGGCGGCAGCCTCCAGCTTCTTCCCCTGGGCCTCCAAAGCTGCCTCCAGACTGGCCTTTACCTCATTGACAAGCTGTCCCATTTTGGGCCGCTCCTCTGCGGACAGGGCGCCCATTTGCTTTAAGACGGCGGTGAGTTCGCCCTTTTTGCCCAGATACTTGACCCGGAGGGCGTCCAAATCCGCCGCGGCCTGGGCGCCCTCAAAGGCGGCCAGGGCCTCGGCCTTGATCTTCGCTAGCTGCTCTTTCATACCTTAAACTCCTTTACCGGAATATAATTTTTTCCAGCAAAAAAGCCTTTCCTCCCCAATCACTGGGGACGAAAGGCCTGCCTTCCGCGGTACCACCCGCATTCGCGTGTCGCCACGCGCGCTCCTGCCCCGATAACGGAGGGCCTCCGTCCGCGTCTTTCCCCGCGGCGGCTCCCAGGCGAACCAAGCGACACGCTCCAAGGCGGCTTTCAGCCAACGACCGCCTCTCTCTGAAGAAACGCAAACACGCTATTTTCCTGTTCCAAGCCTTGTTTCTATTCCTCTTTATAGCACAAATGTGGTTGAAATGCAAGAGGAAAATGCCTATAATTGGGGTAACGTGCAAAAAGGAGGACCTTCCCATGTATCTTGCCACCGCCGCCCAGATGAGGGAGTTTGAACGGATCGCCATTGAGGAACGGAGGATCCCGTCCATAGAACTGATGGAAAACGCCGCCAAGGCCGTGGTCCGGGAGATCTTGGCCCTGCACAGCGGAGAGGGGGCGGCGGTGACCTTTTGCGGCAGCGGCAACAATGGGGGAGACGGTCTTGCTGTGGCCCGGCTGCTGCTGGAGAAGGGCTGGCAGGTAAAATGCGTCCTGGTGGGGGAGCGGGAGAAAATGACCCCCGACAGCCGGGAGATGGAACGGCGGCTTCTGGAGGCTGGGGGAGAGCTGGAGGAGTTCCGGGAAGAAAGGCTGACAGACTACCTTGGCTTTGACGTGGCGGTGGACGCCCTCTTCGGGGTGGGGCTTCACTCTGACCTCCGCCCTGACGCGGTGAGGGCGGTCGGCTGTATGGACTGCGCCCAGTGGACGGTGGCGGTGGATGTTCCCAGCGGCGTGCATTCCGACACGGGGGAGATTCTGGGCGATGCGGTAAAAGCGGATGTGACGGTTACCTTTTCCCTGGCCAAGCAGGGCCTTTTCATAGGGAAGGGAGCTCTTCACAGTGGAAGGGTGGTGGTGGCCGACATTGGCATACCCAGGGATATCTACAGCCAAGAGGAGGATTTTTCTGTGACCACCGTGGAAAAGCCCACCTTCCCTCTCCGTCGGAGAGACGCTCATAAGGGGGAGTTTGGTAAAGTGTTTATCCTTGCGGGGAGCCGGGGATATTCAGGGGCGCCTTGCCTGGCCGCCCGCGCCGCTGTTCGGGGCGGCGCGGGTCTTGTAACGGTGGCGGTACCGGAGGAGATCTATCCCATCGTAGCCGCCAAGTGCTGTGACGAGGCCTTGGTCTGGCCTGTACTCGATTCCGGCGGGGAGCTGCTGAAAAAGGCCCAGGAGGCCGACATTGTCCTGATCGGCCCCGGTCTGGGCCAGGGACCGGAGGCGGAGGAGAAAGTTCTTTCCCTGTTAAGGAAACTAACTTGTCCAATTGTTCTGGATGCGGATGGTCTAAATTTCCTTTCCCGGCATATAGATGTGTTGGATGGAAGGACAGCCCCCACCGTTCTCACCCCCCATGACGGGGAATTTGCCCGGCTGACCGGATGTGAATTGCCCATCCGTGACCGTCTGGGGGCAGCCCGGAGCTTCGTTATGAAGCGTCCCGGCTGTATCCTGGTGCTGAAGGGACACCGTACCATTACGGCAGCCCAGGACGGAAAGGGAAGGGTGAAATGTTTTATCAACACCACCGGAAATCCGGGCATGGCCCAAGGGGGAAGCGGTGACGCGCTGGCGGGCCTGGTGGCCGCCCTCTGCGCCCAGGGGGAGAAGGATATTCATTCCGCCGTCTGGCTTCATGGAAGAGCGGGGGATCTAGCGGCGGCGGAAAAAGGGGAGAGGGGCATGACGGTAGGGGATCTTATCGAGTCCATCCCCTACGCGATGAAGGAGTGCGAGGAGGAATAAGACGGTGGGAAAGCGCCTTTGCGCGCTAATGATGATCCTTATTCTGGCCCTGTCTGCCTGCGGCGGAACGGGGGGTGGGAATGAGGCCGAGGAAGTGTTGACCCGGATCCGGGGCCAATACCTGGAATTGACCGCCTGCACCGGCCATGCCGACCTGACGGCGGACTACGGTCGGCGGGTATATACCTACGGTTTGGATTTCAACTGGCAGCGGGAAGGGGAGACCCTTTTGACCCTTACCGCTCCGGAGGTGGTGGCGGGGACCACAGCCCACATTGCCGCAGGGGAGACGGCCCTGGAGTATGACGGGGTCATGCTGGAGACGGGTCCTCTGGATTCGGCGGGCCTTGCCCCTGTGGACGCCCTTCCCGCCCTGCTTGCATATGCCCGTGAAGGCTTTGCGGCGGAATGCGTCCTGGAGGAGGAGACGGCCCGGCTTCGTGTGATCTGCCGGGATCCGGAAGCAGAGCCGGGCGCGGGCCGGGAGGCCCAGCTCTGGTTTGACCCGGAAACGGGAGCCCTTCTTCGGGGAGAGATCGGTGAGGCCGGGGTGACCGTGATCCAGTGTGAGATTTCCAACTTTGCTATGGAACTGCCTCCAAAGCAGTAACAGCAGCGCCCGGCGTCGATAGACGCCGGGCGCCGTTCATTTGTTCCGCTAATCCAAAACCTCTTTAAAATCCGCGCAGAGATTGGGCCGCTTGGGATCCAGAATGGCGGGGACGCCCTTCTCGTCAAAAAGCTTTGTCAGGGCCTCCATACCGTATTTCAGCTTGAACTCCACCTCTTCTTTATATAGGGGGACCAGATGGAGCAGGCTGAGACGGCGGCCGTCTTCGGTATCCAATCGGCCCAGGGGGGCGTCGCCGCCGCCCATCAGTACGATGGCGCCGAAGCCCACGCCATCGCCAAGGGGAGCGTAGTCCGGGCCATTGGGGAGGGTGTGTCCCCAGTTCAGCCAGGTGTGATACTCGTGGGGGAACCGGGCAACGAATTTCAGAGCCCGAATAGGCCAGTAGGCCCTTTCAGAGGGAAGGCTGTCCTGGTCCAGGGGCCAGTCGCCGGGGAGAAACAGGTAAAGCTCCGCCAGCTCCAGATCCTTCCGGTGCTCCTCCGGGACCTCCTTGGCGGGGGTCATGGGCAGATCGCTCATGCCGGTGGTATAGACCACAAAAAAGTTTTGCTCCTGGGTAGGCCACATGACATGGACGTCGATATGGACCAGGTCGCTGACGATCTCGTGGAGTACCCGGCACTCCCGGCCGGGAAAAAGCTCCTCAAAGCGGGAGTCCACCTCCTGGGCATAAATACCCGACTCCTTTGGCGTACGCAGACCGTGATTTTCAGGCTCGTCATAATGGTAGATAGGGGAACCTCCGGGGGTGACGTTCCCCTTTTTTCCACCGAACAGCTTATCCAGAAATCCCATAAAAGGGTCCTCCTTTTCCGTTCTGGATCTATTTTACAAGGAGGAAAAGCGCCTGTCAACAGGGAAGTCCCTTGACCTTCCTTTTTTCCTGGAGTACAATAAAAAGTAGAATTTTTAGAAAAAGAGGGGATCATCATGGATCAGGATTTGCGCCGCACCTGGGCTCAGATCGACCTGGGCGCTCTGGAGCACAATTATCATACGCTCCGTGCCATGCTGCCCGGAGACTGTAAGCTTTTGGCGCCGGTGAAGGCGGATGCCTACGGCCACGGGGCACTCCCGGTGGCCCGCTGGCTGGAAGAGTTGGGAATCGATTATCTGGCGGTGGCCTCGGTAGACGAGGGGATCGAGCTGCGGCAAGGCGGGGTGGAGGCTCCCATCCTGATCCTGGGCTATACCGAGCCCCTGTGGGCCAAGGAACTGATGGACTACCGCCTGACCCAGGCCGTCTTTGACGAGAAGACCGCCCTGGCCCTTTCCCAGGCGGCGGTGAAGGAGGGAAAGACGCTTACCGTCCACATGAAGGCGGATACAGGAATGTCCCGGCTGGGACTTCTGTGCGACGAGAAGGACCTGGACAAAACGGTGGAGACTATGGAGCGAATGTACGCTCTTCCCGGCCTTCAATGGGAAGGGATCTTTACCCATTTCTCCCACGCCGACGGCAGCGAGGAATATACCATGCTCCAGTTTACCCGCTTTTTGGATCTGCTGAAAAAGCTGAAGGAGAAGGGCGTCAGCTTTGAAATTCGCCATTGCGCCGCCAGCGCCGCTGTGCTAAACTATCCCTGTACTTATCTCGACATGGTTCGGCCGGGCATCGCCTTCTACGGTCATTATCCCGACCCCTCCTGCGAGGGGCTGGACGGTCCGGGACTCCAGAGCTTGATGACCTTGAAGACACGGGTGGTCTCGGTAAAGACCCTCCCCGCCGGAACGGCGGTAAGTTATGGCCGCACCCACACCCTGGACCGGGAGACCCGGCTGGCGGTGCTGAGTATCGGTTATGGAGACGGTCTTCCCAGGGCCTGCTCAGACAGGCTGCGGGTCTGGGTGGGAGGCGGCTATGCTACTGTGGTGGGCAGGATCTGTATGGACCTTTGCATGGTGGACGTTACCGATCTGCCCGATGTAAAGCCGGGAGACGTGGCGGAGGTCTACGGCCCTCACGTTCCGGTGGAGGACGCCGCTGCGTTGGCGGGGACCATTCAGTACGAGTTGTTGTGTAATGTAAACAAACGGGTCCCCCGAATCTACACCCGAATGCCTAAGGACTGACACCATCCCGGCTTTTCCGGCGTAAAATGACCCGGGGAGGTCAACGCCGGATGGGCGGGAGGGGATCCGAATTTCCGGGAGAACCCGGAAAGATGGGTATAAATCCCGCCGCCCCGTGGGAAAATCATAGTGACCGCAAAAGCCGGACCTTTGCCCGGTGACAGCGGTGACTTTGAACCGCGGAGAGTGAGCCATGTGGATAGCAGCGTAAGACGTGGAGACATTTTTTATGCCGATCTGAGCCCGGTGGTGGGCAGCGAACAGGGGGGCGTGCGTCCCGTCCTTATCATCCAGAACGATACGGGCAACCGCCACAGCCCTACCGTGATCGCCGCCGCCATCACCTCCCAGACCGGAAAAGCCCGCCTGCCGACCCACATCGATCTCTCGGCCAACACCTACGGGCTGCCCAAGGATTCCGTGGTGCTGTTGGAGCAGATCCGGACCCTGGACAAGAAGCGGCTGAGAGAGTATATGGGCCGGTTGGACGATGAGCAGATGCAGAAGGTGGATGGAGCCATTGCAGTGAGCTTTGGCCTTCGTCCCCGGCAGTTGGTTTGAGTACGCGCGGTATGGAAAGCGGCCCTCACGCCTGAGTGGGGCCGCCCCTGCCGCAAAATCAGATAGATACATAGGAGGAGCGCGATGAAGAAAAATAAATGGACCGCCCGCATGGCAAGCCTTGCGTTGGTGCTGGTCACCGTGGTGGTGGCCGCTGTGGCCGCCGGGACCCAGGGGACCCAGTCTGATCCGCTGGTGACGCTGAGCTATCTCAACGAAAAAGCGCTCCCGGAGATCCTGGCCCAGGTGGATAAGAAGGTGGAAGAGGGGACCTTGGAGCTTCGGGAACGGATGGAGGACAAGGGACAGGCTGTTTTTCAGACAGCGGAGATCGGTCAGGGGAAGACAGTGACTCTGGCGGCGGGAAGCCAGCTTCTGCTTCGTTCCGGAGCTGCCTCCTGCGGAGACGGTCTCATCGACCTTACCACCGGGGAAACGGTGTGGGGAGAGCTGGCGGTCAATCACCTTTACATAGCCTCCGGCGATGCCCAGAAGGTGACGGTAGCGGACAAGGCCACCGTAATGACCCTGGGCGGGTATACAGTAAAATAAGGAACTCTATGTATAAAATCACTCCCTTTGTACGAATAATACAGAGGGAGTGATGTATTTTGAAGCGTAATTGGAAGCCCTTGCTTATCAGCCTGGCCATCCCTCTGGCGGTGGGGGGTGCATCTACCTTTTTTACCAGAGAGAGCATGAAGGAGTTTGCGCGTCTTCGCCAGCCGCCCCTGTCCCCGCCTATGTGGGTATTTCCTGTGGTATGGACCATTCTTTTTTTGATGATGGGCCTTGCTTCATATCTGGTATATACCTCGGATGCCAGAAGAGGGGAGAAGCGTTCCGCCCTTTGGGTATATGGGATCCAGCTGGCGGTAAACTTTGTCTGGCCGATCTTCTTTTTTAATCTAAACTGGTGGCTGCTGGCCTTTTTCTGGCTGCTCCTGCTTTGGCTGATGATTCTGGGCATGACGATCCAGTTTTACCGCATCCGTCCCGGCACGGGGATTCTTTTGATTCCCTACCTGGCCTGGGTCGCCTTTGCGGGGTATCTCAACTTTGGGATCTATCTTTTGAATTAAGGGAGGCCCTCCGGAAAATCCGCCGGAGGGCCTCCTTCCGTCTTTTGAGAAGCTGATAAATAGGTTGGAAGGTGGTTCCATCAATTCTTATTTCCCCCCGCATATTACCCGGTACATCAAAACAAAATGGCATACGCTTCCTGCCAGGATAAAAAGATGAAATACCTCGTGACAGCCAAATCTGGGATTGTTCCGCCCCGGCCACTTGACGGCGTAGAGAACACCGCCCGCCGTATAGAGGAGCCCTCCCAGCAGCAGCCAGAAAAATCCCGCGCCCGACAGGGAACGGGACAGAGGATAGAGGGCAAATACAGCCACCCAGCCCATCAGCAGATAGACCCCGGAGGTAAGCCACCGGGGGGAACCGATCCACAGCAGGGAAAGGGCGCAGGAGGCCAGAGCCATAGCCCAGATGATCCCCAGAATGGCCCAGCCCCAGGCGCCCTGCTCCCGCAGAACGGTAAGGCAGATGGGAGTATAGCTTCCGGCGATCAAAATACTGATGGAGCAATGGTCATACTTGCGAAGGGCCAGCCGCCCCGCCACCGTGGTGTTGACGCAGTGGTATAGGGTACTGGCGGTATAAAGGCAGATCATGGAGGTCCCGTAAATGGCAAAGGAGACCACATACCAGCCTCCCAGTCCCATAAGTCCGGCCCGGACCAAAAGGAGGATTGTCCCCACAACGGCCAGGCAGGCTCCCAGGCCATGGGTGATGGCGGACCAGGGACGAAGCCCATCATAGGGATCCCGGCCCTGCTCGCCCCGAAGCTTTCTGCGGGAAGCCCAGGAGGAATGACCGGCGGTAGAGATATACTCCATAACGTACACCAGATTTCTTTTATAGGATATTATAAGGGTATCACAATTCTGTGATGAAATCAATAGAAACATGAAATATAATAATTAAAACTATATTATGCGCCGCATGGGACAACACCCATTTTGCATAGGCTGAAGGGAAAGGGAGGGCGTTTTATGGAAGAGATCTCCTGTGCTGCAAGCTATACGGCCCCCGGACCCTATCCGGAGGTCAGGGCCGGAGGAAAGAATCAGAGATATGCCCAGGCTATTTTGTCCAATGTGGGGGGGAGCATTTCAGAGATGGGGGCGGTAGCCCAATATCTTTATGGTCATGTGACCCAGGAGGGAAGGCCGGAGGTAGCCGAGTGTCTGGGCCATATCGCCGTGGTGGAGATGCATCATCTTGCCATTTTTTCTGAGCTGGCCCGCCAACTGGGGGAGGACCCCAGACTGTGGAGTCCTCTCCGGGGCGGGCGGCGGTATTGGACTCCAGAGTACCTTCGGTATCCCCGTCGGCTGGAGCAGCTGCTGCGCATTGCCATTGAGGAAGAGCGCAGCAGCATTCAAAAATATCACCGGCAGCTTCTTTGGATCAAGGATGAGAATGTGGCGGCAAACCTGCGCCGGATCATCGCCGATGAGGAGGTCCATGTGGAGATCCTGACCTGTCTGATGAAAAGCTATTGCGCCGACATATAGAAAGGTGGGATCCCATTCCTCAGGATTTTGATTTGGGCTTGCAGATCAGGGCGATCAGATACCCGAAGAAGATGGAGGCGGTGATCCCGGCCGCCGCTGCGGTAACGCCTCCGGACAAAGCGCCCAGAAGCCCCTTTTCCTCCACTGCCTTCTGCACTCCCTTGGCAAGCAGAAAGCCAAAACCGGTCAGGGGGACGGTGGCCCCTGCGCCGCCAAACTCCACCACGTATTTGTAAAGCCCCAGTCCTCCCAATACCACCCCGGAGACCACATAAGTTACCAGGATCCTGGCGGGGGTCAGAGGAGTTTTGTCAATGAGAAGCTGCCCAATAAGGCAGAGGATACCGCCGCAGAGAAAGGCTTTGCCGTATTCCAGAAAAATGTCCATTTTAAAAGGCTCCTTTCATTTGGACATGGAGATAGCCACTGCGTGGCAGATACACGGAATGGATTCCCCCTGCTGGGTGGAGGTGGGGGAGAGAAGGGCCCCGGTGGGGCAAAAGAGGATCCTGCTCCACTTTCCCTCCCGCATTCCGTTGAGAAGATAGCCGGTGAGTACCGTGGCGGAGCAGCCGCAGCCAGAGCCGCCACAGTGGACGTCCTGCTTTTTTAGGTCGAAGATCATGGTGCCGCAGTCGTCATAGTTGGTAAGCTCGATCCCATCCTGGGCAAAAAAGTCCAGAAGGATCTCCTTGCCCAGCTTTCCCAGGTCTCCGGTAACGATCAGGTCATAGAAGGAGGGCTGACGTCCGGTGTCCTTGAAATGGGCGGTAAGGGTGTCGTAGGCGGCGGGGGCCATAGCGGCGCCCATGTTGTTGGCGTCCTTGATCCCCTTGTCCACCACCTTCCCTGTGGTGATGTGGGTCACATAGGGACCTGGGCCCTCCTTGGCCAGGATCACCGCCCCGGAGCCCGTTACCGTCCACTGGGCGGTGGGAGTCCGCTGTCCGCCGTATTCCAGAGGAGTCCTGTACTGCCGTTCGGCGGAACAGAAATGGGAGGAGGTCACCGCCCCGGCAAACTGGGCAAAGCCTCCGTCTATACTCATGGCGGCCAGTGACAGGCTCTCTCCCATGGTTGAGCAGGCTCCATAAAGTCCAAAAAAGGGAACGTCTTGTCCCCGGACGGCAAAGGCGGAGCCAATGCATTGGTTGAGAAGGTCTCCGGCAAAGAGATAGTCCAGATTGGAGGCGGCCTGTCCCGCCTTATCCAGCGCGGAGGCAAAGGCCATCTTTTGCATGGCGGTTTCCGCCTTTTCCCAGGTCTTTTCCCCAAAGGTATCGTCCTGCTCGATGTGGTCAAAGCTATCGGCCAGAGGGCCGTCACCCTCTTTTTTCCCTACCACGTTGGCGTGACCGATGATGGCGGGGGGATTGGCAAGGGCCACCGTCTGGCGGCCCAGCTTTTTGCTCGGCATAGTATCACCTTCGCTTTCTTTGGAAGTGCCCCTAGTTTGAGCGGAAGGGAAAGAAAATAACCGTTTTCCCTCTGGATTTTTCGTCGCCTGGCCCGTTTACACTTTGGACAAGCTGTGCTACACTATATAAAAAAGGATTTTTGGAAAGGGGGAAACCGCCGTGATCCGAAAAGCGGAAGAGAAGGATATGAACGATCTTCTCCGGGTATACAAAGCCGCCAAGGCCTATATGGTGGCTTCCGGAAACCCCAATCAGTGGGAGGAAGGCTATCCCGGCTGCGTTCTGGGCCGGGACATCCAAAAGGGAAACCTCTATGTCCTCTGCGGGGAGGACGGGACAGTCCACGCCGCCTTTGTTCTTCAATTGGAGCCGGAACCGACTTACGCTGTGATAGAGGAGGGAGCCTGGACCTCAGACGCTCCCTATGGGACCATCCACCGCATGGGAAGCGATGGGGTGATGAAGGGCGTTTTTTCCCAGTGCCTAGCTTTTTGCGAGAGGCTTAGCTCCTATATCCGGGCCGATACCCACCATGATAATAAGACCATGCAGCATGTTTTGGAGAAGCATGGTTTTGTTCGGCGGGGGATCATCCATGTGGAGGACGGAACACCCCGGATCGCTTATGAATACTTTACCTTCGCTTGACAAGGGCAAACACGCCCCAGAGGGCCCCAAAAGGTGCGCTGGCGGCGTTCTCGGGCTTGACTTACGTCAGTAAGCCTGCGCCCTGCGGCCTTGCCATCACACCCTTTGGGGCCCTCTGGGCCCCGCAAAACCGTGTCTGCCCTTGTCAAGCGAAGGTACCCAGACTCCATGAAGGAAGAGGAGAAGAATAATGGAAGAGCCGAAACGTACCTTAGCCTATCTCTGTCCCAAGTGTAAGCAGTCTGTGGTGGTGGAGCGGAGTGTTTTTCGCCTGGCCGCTTCTTCGGACAAGCTCCCCTGCCCCTGCGGAGGCTCCGCTCTTTTGGTGGAGATGGAGGCGGATCATGTGGATCTCACCGTTCCCTGCCCTTACTGTGGCCGGGACCACCATGTCCGCTGCGGCGCCCACGACTTTCTCCATGAGAAAGCGTTGGCCTTTTCCTGTAAAGCGACCGGGCTTGACTGCCTCTATGTAGGGGAGGAGGATGCGGTCTTCCGGGCGGTCCGCCGCCTGGAGGAAGCCACCGCTCAAATGGCGGAAAAACCGGGGGGAGAAAGAACCTTCCTCAATGAGACCATTATGACCGAGGTCCTGGGGGAGCTGAAGGAGATTGCGGCCCGGGGTGGTATTTCCTGCTCCTGCGGGATGAAGGACTATAAGGTGAAAGTGCTTTACAGTGCTGTGGAGCTGGCCTGCGCCCACTGTGGGGCCAAGCTCCGGCTTCCCGCAGCCACCGGGGAGGATCTGGAGGATCTTTGCTGCCGCTATACCCTTACCATTGGCGGAAAGGAGAAGGGCTGATGGACGTTTTTTTTGAGCAGGCCTACCGGATCGATTTTCGGGAGCTGGACCTGTTTGGTCATGCCCGGCCTTCGGCGGTGCTGGAGCTTTTGCAGGAGGCGGGCACCCAGGCTGCCGACGCGCTTCACCTTTCGGGCCCGGAGCTTCGGGATAAGTATAATGCCTTTTGGATGTTGGCAAGGGTCCGCTATGAGCTGAAGCGGCCTCTTCTGTGGGACGAGCAGGTGACGGTCAAGACCTGGCACCGGGGAGGAAAAGCGGCGGTGATGTACCGGGAATTTGACCTTTCGGTGCAGGGAGAGCTGGTGGGACAAGCCCTCTCCGCCTGGGTGCTGGCGGGACGGGACGACCATAAGCTTCTCCATTTGTCCGGGATCGGGGAGATCGAGGGAAGCAGCGGAGGAAGCCTCTGCCGGACAGACTCCCTCCGTAAGCTTCGCCTGCCGGAGGGGTTGAAAATCGCGGAGGAGCGGCGGCTCCACTATTCCGATACGGATTGGAACGGTCACGTGAACAACGCCCGCTATGCCGATTTTTTATGCGACGCTTTGGATATGGAGACCATCGGCAAAGGGAAATATGTCTCCCGCCTTCAGTTATGCTACCTGACGGAGTGTCTTGCGGGAGAGACCATCCGCCTTCGGACAGGCCGGGAGGGGGACGACTTTTGCGTGGGGGGAGAGACCCTGGATGGGGAGGAGCGTTTCCACGGAATTTTGACTCTTGACAATCTGTCCGGGGGAGATTAAAATAGATAAAATTTTATAAAAAAGGAAGGATGATGTTCCATGGTAAATTCCGATGCCGCTCATAAGTTTTTAAAGCAGGGCCTTACCTTTGATGATGTGCTCCTGGTTCCGGCAAAGAGTGATGTGCTTCCTGCCGATATCGATTTGCACACCCATCTCACCAAAAAAATCGTCCTCAACATCCCTTTGATGAGCGCGGCCATGGATACAGTGACCGAATCCCGCATGGCAATCGCCATCGCCCGGGAGGGCGGCATCGGCATCATCCATAAAAATATGTCCATCGGCCAGCAGGCCGAGCAGGTGGATATGGTCAAGCGCAGCGAGAACGGGGTCATTACCAACCCCTTCTGGCTGGCTCCCGGCCATACCCTGGCCGAGGCCAACGAGCTGTGCGCCAAGTACCGTATTTCCGGCGTGCCCATCTGTGACAACGGGAAGCTCATCGGTATCATCACCAACCGGGATATGAAGTTCGAGACCGATATGAGCCAGCTCATTGACAACGTTATGACCAAGGAGAACCTGGTCACCGCTCCCGAGGGCACCACCCTGGACGAGGCCAGGGAGATCCTCCGGAAGCATAAGATCGAAAAGCTGCCTATCGTGGATAAGGATTTTCACCTGAAGGGCCTTATCACCATTAAGGACATTGAAAAGGCCCAGGTTTATCCCAACTCGGCCCGTGACGAGAAGGGCCGCCTGCTTTGCGGGGCCGCCATCGGCGTTACCTCCGACGTACTGGACCGTGTCCGGGCTCTGGTGGATGTGGGGGTGGATGTGCTGTGCCTGGACTCCGCCCACGGACACAGCCATAATATTATGGAGTGTGTCAAGCGGATCAAAGCCCTCTATCCCGATGTGCAGCTTATTGCCGGCAACGTGGCCACTGCGGAAGGGACCCGGACCCTCATTGAGGCGGGAGCTGACTGCGTAAAGATCGGCATCGGTCCCGGCTCCATCTGTACCACCCGTGTGGTGGCGGGTATCGGCGTTCCCCAGATCAGCGCCGTCTATGACGCGGCCTGTGTGGCAAAGGAGTACGGAGTGCCTATCATTGCCGACGGTGGCGTCAAGTATTCCGGCGACATCGCCAAGGCCATTGCCGCCGGCGGCAGCGTGGTCATGCTGGGCTCTCTGCTGGCAGGCTGTGAGGAGTCTCCGGGAGACACCGAGGTCTACCAGGGCCGCCAGTTCAAGGTTTACCGGGGCATGGGCTCGTTGGGCGCCATGGCCAAAGGCTCCAAGGACCGCTACTTCCAGGAGAACAATAAGAAGCTGGTTCCCGAGGGCGTAGAGGGTCGGGTCCCTTACAAGGGAGCGGCAGGGGAGACCATCTTCCAGATGATGGGCGGTCTCCGGGCCGGTATGGGCTATTGCGGCTGTGGAACCATTTCCGAGCTTCAGGAGAAGGCCCAGTTTATCCAGATCACCTCTGCGGGCCTGAAGGAGAGCCATCCCCACGATATCTATATCACCAAGGAAGCCCCCAACTATACCATCAATCCCCAGTAATATGAATGAAGCGGCGCGTGGAACCCCACGCGCCGCTTTGTCTTTCCTGCGCGGGAACAAAATTCTCCTTGACAAAGGCCTCCTACAAGTGTAGTATCATAATGGCACTACACTTGTAGGAGGTCCTTTTATGCAGATATCAGAGAAGGAATGGCTGGTGTTGGATACTCTATGGGACAGCGGTGGGGCTACCCTGGGGCAGCTTACCCAGGCGCTGCGGGAGACCACTGGCTGGAACCGGAATACGGTGCTCACCTACCTTACCCGTATGGAGGCCAAGTCTCTGGTGGAGATCGGGGGGGAGGGCTATCCCCGTGTTTACCGGGCCGCTTTAAGCCGGGAGGCTTGCCGGGCCCAGGCCAGAAGTGATTTTTTGGAGCGGGTCTACCGGGGAGCCGCCGGAGACCTGGTGGCGGCCTTTTTGAAGGAAAAGCCCATCTCCGCCCAGGAGCGGGAGGAGCTGCGCCGTCTGCTGGACGAGATGGAGGTGTAAGCGGTGAGGGATATCTGGTCCTTTTTGCTCCAGACTCTGACTGCCTCCGGCGTGGCGGTGCTGCTACTGGCGGTGAAGGCCCTGTTTCGGGATAAGCTTTCCCCACGGTGGCAGTTTGCCGCCTGGGGGGTGCTGGCGCTGGTCCTGCTGCTCCCGGCGGGGTGGTCCGGGCGGTATACCCTTCTAAACTGGCCCTTCTATGTGGAATGGCTTCGTTCCGCCTTCACCGGGGAATATGGGGCCCTGGCCAGGGTGACTGCTCCAGTCCCGCTGCCGGTATTGAAGATGCCTGCCGTGGTGGGGGAATGGCTGTTTTTCCTTTACACTGTGGGAGTATTGTTTTTCCTGCTTCGGTATATTGTATCCTATCTTCGCCTGCGGCTGGCGTTAAAAAAGGGACAGGTGGTGGATGAGGAACGGATCCGGGGGGTGGCGGAAGCTTACGGTCTGCCTGTCTGCCCGGCTGTGAAGGTACCGGGACTGTCCACCGCTTTTATTTGCGGGGTATTCCGGCCTGTGCTGGCTCTGCCGGCGGAGCGGGAGGCGGACGAAAAGGTGCTTCTCCACGAGCTGCTGCACCTGAAGCATAAGGATGCGCTGTGGGGGTGGCTCATCGCCCTTTTCCGCTGTCTGCATTGGTGCAACCCTCTACTTTGGTTGTGCGCCGACCAGGCGGGTAACGACCTGGAGGCTCTCTGCGACCAGCGGGTGCTGGAACGGTTGGAGGGGGAGGAGCGCCGGGAGTATGGATTTATCCTGCTGGAGATGGCGCAGGAAAAATACGCCCGTATGCCGGGGACCTCCTCCATTGCCAACGGAGGGAAAAACATCCGCCGCCGCATTGAGGCCATTGCCCGCTTCAAGCGGTATCCCGGAGGGATGGCCCTGGCGTCGGTGTGCGTGCTGTTGGTGCTGGCGGTCCCATTGGCGGTGGGGGCGCGGGCGTCGTTTCCCAACCGGGGCCTGGCCGGTTCTGCCGCCGCCGACCTGGCCTACGCCCGGACGGCGTTCTGCGCCACCTATGCCGGGGCCTTTGACGCCTACGCCAAGGCGGTGCTGACCAAGCGGCTGGACTATCGGGCCATGTGCGCCCCCCTCTCGGAGCAAAATGCTCTGGCGGGGTACTATTCCACCGCTCCGCTATGGAGCTGGGAGGAGATGGGGCTAAAAGGGCATACCATTGATTGGTGGGAAGGGTATCAGATCTATAACCTGACCCAGGTGGAAGAAAATGTCTACGAGGGTGTTCTGGCCCTCACCCTGGGCCAGAGTCCCAAGGGGGAGGAGTGGAGCGGCCTGTTCCATGAGCGCTGGAGGGCGCTCCAGCCTCTCCGGGCGGAGCGGGAGGGGGAGCGTTGGGTGGTGACCCCCCAGGGAGAGTTTGCCACGGTCCAGGGGGATACCCGCAGCGGAGGCGATCTGAATCTGCCCTCCTGGGAGTACGCCGCGGCGGCGGGGGAGTTTACCCTTCGCCTGCGCTGGCAAAGCGCCTGCTGGGTGGAAAGCCGGGGAGAGGCCAATTGGATGGGAATTTCCTCCTATGATACCACCCCTGTCCCGGACGGGATCTTTACCGGTTCTTTTCAGCAAATGATGGTAGCCGACTACGCCGGTCCCGCGGAGAACAGAGGCCGGTATCAGAGCATGGGCGTCGTGTACCATCCCATGAAGACCGGGGAGCCCCGGCCCGATCTGAAGCCCCTGGCCTTCCCCTCCTCCGATGAGGCGGAGTGGAGCGGCGGCAACAACCAGGGGGACAGCTATGCCCAAAAAAACCTTGACTATGAATGGGAAGACGAGATCTTTCTCTCCGGCGGCGGCAGTAGCTGGGAGGAACGGCTTGATCTTCCCGCCGCCTACGCGGCGGACCTGTACCTGAACGGCGAGAGGGCGGCTTCCCTGACCCTGCTGCCGATGGAAGGAGGGGATGGGCTTGGAGGATAAAAATGAGAGGGTATACCAAGGCCTGTCTCACGCCGCCTGGGGATATTTTTTCCTGCATTTTGACTTTAACCTGGGTCCGGTGAGCATCCTGCCCCGATTTGTGGGGTGGCTGCTTTTGCTGGCTGCCATCAACGCCCTGTCCGAAGAGAGGCGGGAGCTCCTTCTTTTGCGGTCTCTGGCGATCCTGGAAGCCATCTGGAGCGGGGCAGACTGGCTTTTCTCCTGGACCGGCGGAAGCGCGGAAGGGCACATCCTCTTTCTGGATCTGCTGCTGGAGGCAGCGACCATCTATTTTCACTTTCAGTTTCTCACCGACCTGGCGGCTCTTGCGGAGGGGTATCAGCGGTCAAACGATACCCTGGCTTGCCGCCTGCGCCGCCGCCGGACAGCCTATATCCTGCTGCTTACGGCCATCTCTCTTGCCGGAGCCCTGAGAGAGCTGCTTCCCTGGGAAGGGTGGGAGTGGGGGATGGTGGGAGCGGCTGTGGTGGGCTGCGTCATAGCCGTAATGCTCATGGCGAACCTCTTTGAACTGCGCCGCTGCTTTCGGGATAAGGATGGGGACCGGGAGCAGGACGAAACCGCATTTCCCAAAGACCTGTAAGGACCGCCGTCCCCGGCGGTCCGGCAGGAGGGTCCTGACCGTTGGCCTGACGGTATGAGGAACTGGGGCTTGCAATCCGGCATAAAATAGGTTACAATATGGTAACAAATGGCTTCAAACCGGAAACAAGGAGCGATGCCCTATGAAGAAGCGGATCTTTTCCTCTCTGCTGGCGCTGGCTTTGACCCTGGGCCTTTCCGTACCCGCCTATGCCGGGGAGGAGCTTTCCAGCGTTGAGGTCATGGTGAATGACGAGCTGGCCTACTATACCGCAGAGATCCATGACGGAACAGCGTATATTCCTTTTTACGGCGGCGTTCAGACACTTCGCCCCGACGCGGAGATCACCTGGGAGGACGGGACCTTTACCGCTGCGGCGGAGGATCTTACCATGACGGTGAGGGTGGGGGATCCCTATATGGTCGTCAACGGGCGCTATCTCTACATTGCCGGGAAGGTAAAGGGCTGGGCTGACGGGACCGCCCTGGTCCCGGCCCGGGTGCTGGCCACCGCGCTGGGAGCCTGGATTGGCTGGAGCGGTAAGGTAGAGCTCTATTCCGGCGGTGTGCCTCTCAGCGGGGAGGATATCCCCTACGATGATACGACCCTGGATCTGCTGGCCAGAGTCATTACCCACGAAAGCGGCAATCAGCCTCTGGAGGGGAAGATGGCGGTGGGGAATGTGATCCTGAACCGGGTAAACAGCGCCCGTTTTCCCAACACTGTGGCGGAGGTCATTTATTCTCCCAACCAGTTCCCCGGCGCCACCAACGCCGTACCCAATGCGGAATCCATTCTGGCGGCCCGGTTGGCGTTGGAGGGAGCCAATGTGGTCCCTGGGGCTTACTATTTCAATGGGGCCGGAAAATCCTGCTGGGCCTCCCGGAACAAGAGCCTGATTGCCACTATCGGCGCCCACTCCTTTTACGGATAACATCTCTCATAAAAAAATCACCATCCGGTTGGATGGTGATTTTTTTATGAAAAAGTTCACACAGGAGGAGCCGACAGAGGAACGATGGTTCCGTCCTTCATCAAAGGATAGATATCCGCGAGCCGCTGGAGCGTTTGGTCGCTGAGCTGTTGCTTTTCGGGGGAAGAGATGTAGCCGATGGCGTCATTCGCAGCGCTGAGGTTAAGGGCGCCCCCCTGAAAGGAGCCGTTGACAATGTTATAAAGCTGGTCTTCTATATTACCGGCAAAATCCTTGGTTACTGAGAAAAGGACTGTGTTTCCATTGTCATATTCCCCACGGGAGGATTGATCTGCCTCTGCGCCAATGATCCTGACGCCCTCCCGTTCCTTGACGGCGGCGTAGGCTCCATCCCGTGCGGGACCTGCGGCGGTAATGAAAAGAATGTCGCAGCCCTCGTCGATCAAAGAGCTTGTCAGAGCGTAAGCGGTATTCAGGTCTGTGGTTCTCCCCACAAAATTCCCCTCCTGAAGGGTTCCGTCTGCGTTGACTCCGGCATAGGAGGGGTGGTTAATGACTTCGGCGGAGGTGCCAAAATTGCCGTTGGCATACGCCACGCCGGAGCGGAAGCCGTAGTAATAATGAAGGTTAGAGGGAGAGAGCAGATCGCTGACTACGGCGATATAGCCGGTCTGAGATTCCAGAGCGGCGGCAGCGCCGGCAAGAAAACCACATTCCTGTTCGGCAAACTGGAGCGTACAGATATTACTTACCTGGATCTCGGAGCCCGAAGGATCCAAAAGGGGCGTATCTACCAAAATAAAATATTTTTCGGGATTTTCCAAAGCGATGGTAGATAACTCTGAAAAGGTGGAGCCTACGAATATCATCACATCAAAGGTAGGGGCCAATTCACGAAAGGCCCGAAGGGCTGTGACCGGATCGCCAGAGGATTCCTGAAGAGGGGTCAGAGAATCCAAATCGCCTCTGGCAAGGGTAAAGGCAAGAGCGCCATCATAACAAGCGGCGTTGCGGGAGGCGTCGTCAATGGCCTCCGGACTGGAACATAGGGCGATTTGCAGCTTCTTTTGAGGGGTGGGGGTAACTTCCTCAGGAAGAGAGGCGGAAGGCTGTATTGTTTCGGAGGGTCCTCCGGGGCTGCTCATACAGCCGGTAAGCATAAGGATCAAAGCCAAGCCAAGGCTGACCGGGATAAAGCGTCTGTTTTTTTTCATAAGGATTCCTCCTGACATATTTTGCGTGGTCCCGTCCGGTGCTTTTTACAGTCCTCATTTGTCCGGGCCGTGCTTTTTAAAGGTTTTACCTGCGGTAGGGGCGGTAGCCCTGTTTACTCCGGCGGCGCTTGTGGGTGGCAATGCGGTAGATCAGGAAAACGGTCAAAGCAGTGACGGCCAGCCCCAGAATAAGCGCGGCCAGGGTGGGAAGGCCCATGGGGAAGAGAAGCCTTACCGGGTTCCGACTGGCGGCCTCCGTCTTGCAGGGGGAGGGAACCGGAACCTCCGCCTGGCCCTTCAGATAGGAGGCCAGGGCGTACCAGGCCTTTACCTCATCACCGTTCTTGTCGTGGATGATACGGCTTTCCAGGTCGGTAACAGGTTCTCCCTTTTCATCCCGAGGCGTGACGGTCAAAAGGCCGAAGCTCTTGCTCTTTACCGTGCCCAGCATTTGCCCGGAGTAGAGATCGGCCACCACACGGTAAAGCCGGTCCTCCATGATCTTAGTCGGCTGTCCGGTCTCCGGGTCCCGGAGATCCCATTCTGTGACCCTGTCCAGGAACATCCGGTGGGGATTGTAGGTCCAGCTACAGCCCGCGCCGAAAAGCTCGGCGGCAGGCATGAGCTGGGAGACGGAGGCGCCCACCTCAAAGGCGTTTTTCAGATCCTTTCCCGTCAGATACACAGATACCAGGGGATAGCCCGGAGAGCCGTCGGAGCCGGAGCCCAGGGAAAGAATATCAAATGCGTCGGCCGTAGTCACGGTACCGGAGCGGATCCGGTCCCGGATCACCCCGTCGGGGGCCACGGCAAAGGCGATGGGGGTGTAGGAATCCCCCTCTATCTCCCTTACCGTGTCAATATAGGCCCGGCCGATCAGGTCCCCGGTTTGGGCAATGGTGAAGTCGGAGGCGGCGGAAGCCAGAGCCTGGTCATAGGTAAGACCGAACGGAGAGAGGTATTTGCTGTTTACCTGCGCTTTGAACCCATCGGCCAGCATGGACAAAGCCTCGTTGGCGGGAATGGAGGAATCGATGGGAATGAGCCGGTACTCCGAAAAGCGCGGCGTATGGTCGGAGCCGGTCTTTTTGTGGATGGTGATCCGGCCCAGATTCTGGGTGTAAGGTCCGCAGGAGACGATAAGGGTGTTGTTGACCTCAATGGGCTCCGGCAGGGTGGAATGGGTATGGCCTGAGATAATAAGGTCGATACCGTCCACCGCCCTGGCCAGCTCATAGTCCTCTCCCTTGCCCTCCTCGGTTCCGGAGTGGGACAGGCAGATGACAAAGTCCGGCGCTTCCTTTTCCCGGATCTCCGCCACCGTCCGTTTGGCGGCGTCGATGATGGGCTCGTAGACCATCCCCGACATGGGGGCGCATTCATGGGAGTCCAGACCCATGAGACCGAAGACGGCGATCCTCACACCCTCCCGCTCCAAAACCGTATAGGGGGTGACCGGGTAGCGGTCCATGGCCTCCACCAAGGCCTGGGCCTTCAGACTGCCGGGATCGGCGGGGGTGGTATAGTTGGCCTGGACGATGGCGGGAAGGGCCGCCGGGGTCTGCTGGCCCACTCCGTTTTCCGTATGGTAATTTCTGGCATCCATGGCGGCGTTGAGCATATCGGCAAGCCCCTGCTGCCGGTAATCGAACTCGTGGTTTCCCAGGGTGGTCACATCGTAGCCCATGGCCCCCAACGCCCGCAGCTCAGGAGCGTCGGTGGTATAGATGGTCTGAAAGAGGGACCCCATGGAGAAATCCCCGGCGTCCAGGGTAACGGTGGGGTAGGAAAAACCTCCCGCCGCCGGGGTTTTCCGCTGTTCCTTCAGCAGCGCGACCAGCCGGGTATATCCCCCCGTGTCCGCCGCGTCGGGCAGAAAATGGTCATGGGTGTCGTGGGTAAATAAGACTGTAAGCCCTGTGGTGGGCGCTTCGGCAAAGGCAATGGGAGCCAGACAGCCCAAAGCGAGACAAAGGTTTAGAAGGATGGCGCCGATCCGGGAATATCGCTTCATAGCTGTTCCTCCTTAAATAAAATTGAGTTTCAGTTACCATATATCATACCATATCCCGGAGAAAATTTCACTGCTTTTCAATATTTTTATTGGACCTATCAGGAAAAATAAGCCCTGCAAAACCGTGTATGCCATTGTCAAGCGAAGCTATCTTTCCGCATTCAATTTCTTCCGTACAGCGCTATTCACCGCCTGGGGATCCGCCTTTCCCTTCATCTCCCGCATGACCTGTCCTACCAAAAAACCGAAGGCCTTTTCCTTTCCGGCTTTGAAGTCAGCCACAGACTGGGTGTTGGCGGCAAAAACCTTTTCCACCGCGGCAGTTAGGGCTTCCGGGTCATTGATCTGCTCCAGGCCATGGGCCTTCACATATCCCTCTACGTCCCCGTCGTCGTCAAAGACGGCCTCAAAAACCTTGACGGCGGTATTCCGGTTGAGCCGTCCTCCCTTCACCATGGAGATCAGGGTGACCAGGGTGGAGGGGGTCAGCTTCATATCCTTGGCCTCTATTCCCTTGGCGGAGAGCTGGCCCAGCACCTGGCCCATGATCCAGTTTGCGGTTTGCTTTGGGTCGCTTCCCAGGGACAGGCAGGTTTCAAAGAAAGCGGCCAGGGCCTTCTGCGAGGTGAGCATCTGGGTGTCATAGGGGGGAAGGCCGTATTCCCTCTGATATCGGGCCATCTTTTCCTCCGCCATTTCGGGCTGTTCCCGCCGGAGCTGTTCCAAGTATTCCTCAGAGATCTCCAGCGGAGGGACATCCGGATCGGGAAAATACCGGTAGTCCTGGGCGTTCTCCTTGGAGCGCATGGCAAAGGTGGCGTCCTTGTTTTCATCCCACCGCCGGGTCTCCTGGACAACGCTTTTGCCCTCCTCCATAAGCTCGATCTGCCTTTTGGCTTCATAGGCGATAGCCCTGGCAATGGCCTTAAAGGAACTGAGATTTTTCATCTCGGTCCGGGTGCCCAGCTCCATGGATCCGGCGGGACGTACGGACAGGTTCACATCGCACCGAAGGGAGCCCTCCTGCATCTTGCAGTCGGATACCCCCAGGTACTGAAGGATGGACCTCAGCTTTTCCAGATAGGCAATGACCTCTTCAGCGGTACGGAAGTCGGGCTCGGTGACGATCTCGATGAGGGGGACCCCGCAGCGGTTGTAGTCGCACCGGGTCTCCTCCAGCCAGGGGTCGTGGACCAGCTTGCCCGCGTCCTCCTCCATGTGAAGCTCGTGGATGTGGACGACCTTCTCCGCTCCCGACTCCAGACGAATGGGGACCCTGCCGTTTCGGGCGATGGGAAGGTAGAGCTGGCTGATCTGATAGGCTTTGGGAAGATCGGGGTAGAAGTAGTTCTTCCGGTCAAATTTGCAGTGCCGGGTGATCTCTCCGTTCAGGGCAAGTCCCGCCTTTACGGCAAATTCCAGGACCTTTTTGTTGAGAACGGGCAGGGTTCCCGGCATTCCGGTGCAAACCGGGCAGCAGTGGGTGTTGGGGGCTCCGCCGAACTCGGTGGTGCAGGAGCAGAAGATCTTGGTTTTGGTGCAAAGCTCCACATGGGTCTCCAGGCCGATCACAGTCTCCCAGGTCACAGGGACACGCCCCCTTTCTCCGCAGGCGCTTTTTTGTGATATTCCGTCTCCTGCTGGAAGGCATGGGCGGCATTGAGGATGATCCCATCTCCCAATGGAGGGCCGATGAGCTGGGCCCCGATGGGGAGACCTTGAGAATCAAACCCGCAGGGGATGGAGATCCCCGGCAGCCCTGCCAGATTGACGGGTACGGTGTAGATATCGGAGAGATACATCTTCAGCGGATCGCCCAGACTTTCTCCCAGCTTGGGCGCGGTGGTGGGCGTGGTAGGAGTCAGCAGAACGTCATACTTCTGAAAAGCCTCGTCATAGGCCTTTGTGATAACCGCCTTTGCCTGCAAAGCCTTCTTATAATAGGCGTCATAATATCCTGTGGACAGCACGAAGGTCCCCAGCAGGATTCGGCGTTTGACCTCGCTGCCAAAGCCCTCCGTCCGGGTCCGGGCGTAGAGACCGGAAAGGTCCTCGTACTTCGGGGAGCGCCAGCCGTATTTCACCCCGTCGAACCGGGACAGGTTGGAGGAGGCCTCGGCGCAGGCGATGATATAGTAGGCGGGCACCACGTATTCCATGATGGGAAGGGAGAACTCTTCCACCAGAGCCCCCCGGCTCTTCAGAACGTGGGCTACGGCCAGCACGGCTTTTCTCACCTCACTGTCCAGTCCCTGGCCAAAGCAGTCGGCGGGGACGCCGATCTTTAGTCCCCTTACATCTCCGGTGAGGGAGGGAAGAAGCCCACCGTAGTGGCCCTCCAGGCTGGTCCCATCCCTGGGATCCCGTCCCTGCATGATATCCAGAACGGCGGCGCAGTCGGCGGCGGACCGGGCGATGGGGCCCATCTGGTCCAGGGAGGAGGCGTAGGCTATAAGTCCGTAGCGGCTTACAGTGCCATAAGTGGGCTTCATTCCCGTCACGCCGCAGTAGGCGGCGGGCTGGCGGATGGAGCCGCCGGTGTCGCTGCCGATGGCGTACCAGACCTCCCCGGCGGCTACCGCGGCGGCGGAGCCTCCTGAGGAGCCGCCGGGGATCCGGGAGAGATCCCAGGGGTTCCGGGTAGGCCCATAAAAGGAGGTCTCGGAGGTGGAGCCCATGGCGAACTCGTCCATGTTCAGCTTGCCCATGGACACGGATCCGGCGGCGGAGAGCCTTTCCACGATGGTGGCGTTATAGGGGGGGATAAAGCCGCCCAGGATCCGGGAGGCGCAGGAGGTCTGGACCCCCTTGGTGCAGATATTGTCTTTCAGGGCCATGGGGACCCCGGCCAAAGGGCCGTCTCCAATGGGAGCGGGGGAGGGGGAGGCGGGCGTGATAAAAGCATTGTTTGTGTCCTGGCAGGCGGAGATCCGCTCCTGGGCGGCGGCAATGGCGTCGGCGGGGGAGGCTTCCCCCTTTTTCAGGGCCGCCCCCAGTTCCAAAGCGGTGAGCCGTGTCAATTCCATGTCCATCACTCCACCGCCTTTGGCACAAGAAAAGCCTCTTCATCTCCAACCGGGGCGTTTTTCAGTAGCTCCTCCCGGAGGAAGGAGGGCTCCACGGCGTCCTCCCGCAGGACGTTCTTTACCGGGAACACATGGCTTAGGGGCTCTATCCCTTCGGTATCCAGGGCGTTTAGCACATCCATATAGGAGACGATCTTTTCCAGTTCAGCAGTTATGCGCGCTCGCTCCTCCTCATCCGGCTTTAACCGGGAGAGAATGGCGACGTAATCTACCAGCTCTTCCGTGATCTTCATAGGATAACCTCCCATTCACTTTTCGTAGGGCGGGGGCTTGCCCCCGCCAAAGGCGTATTGCGCTGGGGGACGGCGGGGGAAAGTCCCTGCCGTACTGTGAGGGCGCGGCTTCCCAGACGCGCCGCATGCGTCAAGGCTCCAGTCGGCTCAAATCCCTGGGAAACAGGCAGGCGTGGCGCACGTTCTCCAAGCCGCACAGCCGGGCGGTGAGCCGTTCCAATCCCACGCCAAGCCCACCGTGAGGCGGCATTCCCGCCTTATGGATCATCAGATAGCTTTCAAACTCTTCGGGGTGCATCCCGCGGGAGAGCATCTTATCCACCTGAGCCTGGTATTGGTGGATCCGCTGGCCTCCGGTGGTCACCTCCATGCCCCGGAAGAGAAGGTCGAAGGAGAGGGTAAACCTGGGGTCTGCCGGATCGTCCATGGCGTAGAAGGGTCGCTTTTTGGAGGGGTAGTGGGTGACAAATACAAACTCGCTTCCCAGCTCCTCCTGAACGTACCGTCCAATGTTAAACTCCTCCTCCGGCTCCAGGTCGTAGGGATCCCGGATGGGACGCTTATACTTTTCCGCTGCCAGACGCTTTGCCTCATCGAACCGGAGACAGGGAACGCGGGACACATCGGGAAGGGAGATCCCCAGAGCCTTTACGTCGCCGGCGTACTCCCGTTTCAGCAAAGCCATGGCGTGCTGCAAAAACAGAGTCTCTATTTCCATCAGGTCCTCAAAGGACCGGATAAAGCCCATCTCCAGATCCATGGAGGTATACTCATTCAGGTGCCGGGGGGTGGAGTGCTTCTCCGCCCGGAACACCGGGGCGATCTCAAATACCCGTTCATAGGCCCCCACCATCATCTGCTTGTAGAACTGGGGGGACTGGGCCAGAAAGGCCTTACGGCCAAAATAGTCCAGCCGGAAGATGTTGGAGCCCCCCTCCGCCCCGGCGTGGACGATCTTGGGCGTGTGGACCTCGGTGAAGTCCAGGGCGTGGAGGGTCTCCCGGAAGGAGCGGCACAGTCCCGCCTGAATGCGGAAGACCGACCGCTCCCGCAGAGCGCGCAGCACCACGGGCCGAAGGGAAAGCTCCGTGTCCAGATTCAGTCCCAGCCGTTTTTTGGAGACGGGGACGGGAAGGGGAGCGGCAGGCCGGGAGAGTACCTCCAAAGCTTGGGCGGTAAGCTCCACCCCGCCGGGGGCCCTGGGCTCCGAGCGGGGAAAGCCGGTGACGGAGACGGCGCACTCTTCTGTAACGCCCTGAAGATCCATTTCCTGTCCCAGCACACACTGGAGAAGGCTTTTGGGTCCCCGGAGGATCAGGAAGGTGATCCCTCCCATATCGTGGAGGGCGTGGACCATACCCTCCACGGTCACGCTCTCTCCCTCACGCAGCCCCTGAAGCACGTCGGTCAATTTCGCCCTGTCGGAAGGGCAGGCTCCTGTCATGGTTTTCATAGGGTATCACACCTTTTTCGGACCTGCCGTCCTTGGCCGGTCCAACGAATGGCGTCCGGGACGAAATACAAAAAGCCCCAGGACTGCTTGATAACAGTCCTGGGGCGAAGATTCCGCGGTACCACCCAGACTTGCCGCCTCTTCCTTGAGACGACCACTCGCTTCCCGTAACGTGGGGGGACGTGAGGCCCTACCCGCCCTTCGGCGCTCAGACCCCAGGCTCAGGAGTGTTGCGCGTCCTCTCTTTGCCGTGGCGGGCTCTCAGCCGGTGACCCGCGTTTTCTGTCGGCACGCCCAAGGGGCGGTCTCCTTCATTGCCTTTGTTGAGGGGGATTATACTCCTGTTTTTTTCAAAATGCAAGAGAAAAATTTCTATCTTTGCATTTTACGCCGGGTATGATACAATAAATGATAAGACAAAAATGGGGAGGAAACCGTGTATGGATCAGTGGGAAGCCTTAAAGGCGGAGTGCCTTGCCTGCCGCCGCTGCGCTCTGGCAGATACCCGCCACAATGTAGTCTTTGGCGAGGGACTCCAGACTGCCGAGGTCATGTGTATCGGGGAGGGCCCCGGCGAGAACGAAGACCTGACGGGCCGGCCCTTCGTGGGCAGGGGAGGCAAGCTGCTGGACGATATGCTGGAGATCATCGATCTCAGCCGGGAAAAGAACATCTTCATCGGCAATATGGTCAAGTGCCGCCCGCCTCAGAACCGGGATCCCCTGAACGTGGAGCAGGAGGCCTGCGCGGAATGGCTGGACCGGCAGATCGCCCTTATAAAGCCCAAGATCATCATTTGCCTGGGCCGGATCGCCGCTATGAAGTTCATTAAGGAGGACTTCAAGATCACCCGGGAGCATGGACAGTGGTTTGAGAAGGACGGGATTTTACGCATTGCCCTGTTCCATCCCGCCGCTCTTCTCCGGGATCCCCGCCGCCGCCCGGAGACCTTTGAGGATCTCAAGACCATTCAGGCCAAGATCAAAGAGGTGTGCGAGCACACCTATTGACACAGCCCGGAGGCGTCGCTGAGTCCCTGCCCCATCCGCAGGCCCAGGAGAAAGGCGCGGGTGGCCCAAAACTCCTTGGCCTGAAGAAGATCTGGAAGATAATTGGGGTCCAGACTGTTCTCCAGGCTGGAGAACGTGAAAGCGATCGGTCCTTTTTCTGCCTGAGCCTTTAATTGGGGATGTAGGTAGATCCTATAAAACCAA